>NZ_JBMHFB010000003.1:0-322102 GCF_049166715.1 Enterococcus infantis
AGACCATTTAAGCTCATAAATTGTTTGCTAGCTTTTGCTTGCAATGTTTTGTTCTCTCAATCGAAATTGAGATGCCCTACACATTGGTTCGTTTGCTTGTTGTTCAGTTTTCAAAGGTCTAAGTTGTTGTCGTTAATTGTTTCAGCAACTCTTATATCTTATCAGAAGGCTAGAAGTTTGTCAACAAAAACTTTTAAATTTTTTATTAACTTTCTTGTCTCCGACTTGACAAAAGCGTTTCTCTCTCAAGCGACTTTGCTATTTTACCAAGAAAGGAATCAGCTGTCAACTGTTTTTATCAAGTTTTTTTCTTGACCAGTTGATGGCTACTATCCCCTCAAGGACAAGATATAATATACCAACTTTGGCTTTGGATGTCAATGAAAAATGTTGATTTGGCGGGCTTTCCTTAGTTTCCTGATAATATCACTTCCATCTGTCAGCAACGTTCGTGATTACTGCGAAACAATTTGGAATTGAATGGCTTTCATTTCGTTTGTTATGTTTTTTTACTATCGAGAAATAGCGAGATTTTGAAGGCTGCTGTAAAAAAATAGTAGAAATGCATTTTATTTGATACTATTAAGGCAAATCACTTCCTTTTTTAGCTTCAACTACGGCTTATTTTTAGGCTAACTGTTCCAGTGGGAAGCTGCTTTTACGAAGGAAACTCTTTTGAGAAGGCACGGGGGCTGAAAGGTTCTTCTATCACTCCTAATCGCTTTATAGTTTTGATCAACCATTTTTTCACTATTTATATAGTAGGAGGAATTTACATTATGAAAATTTTAGTTGCAGATGATGACAAAGAGATTGTTGAATTACTGAGTATCTATCTCCACAATGAAGGGTACGAGCCGGTAAAAGCTTATGATGGTAAAGAGGCCTTATCAAAGGTTCGGACAAATCCGGATATTGAACTGTTAATATTGGATATCATGATGCCGGAAAAAGATGGTATGCAGGTGGTAAAAGAACTACGAAAAGAATCGCAAATCCCAATCATCATGCTCACAGCCAAAACAACGGATATGGATAAAATCAGAGGCTTGGTTGCCGGGGCAGATGATTACGTTACAAAACCCTTCAATCCATTAGAAGTCATGGCTCGGGTGAAATCCTTGTTGCGTCGGACAAAGATGGCTGTGCAGCCGGACCAACCTGATGTACTGGAAGTCAATTCGCTGATTATTAATAAAGACTCCCACGAGGTCAAGACCGTCGATGGCAAAGAGATCCAGCTAACCGCCTTGGAATTTGGTATCTTGTACTTGCTGGCTTCCCATCCAAATCGGGTCTTTTCTGCCGATGAAATCTTCGAACGGGTGTGGAAACAAGAGAGTGTGGTTTCTGCAAAAACTGTTATGGTCCATGTCAGTCATCTACGGGACAAGATCGAGGAGGCGACTGGTGGTGAGAAAATTATCCAAACCGTCTGGGGCGTTGGTTACAAGATCGATGCAAAATAGTAAACCAACACGTTTGATAGAAAAGCGTAAACGAATCACCCTCACCTCAAAAGAAATCAGTGAGCTTTTGGCGGAAGGCATCGTTACCGTCATCTTGTTACTTCTATTAAATGTCGCGATTATTGTCGTCTTGTCCGCTGTCATCGAAAATTCTCCTTCATTAAATGATGCCATCTGGGATACCAAAGAATCCTTGCGTAACAATTTTCAAACTAACTTCTTTCGTAGTGGACGCAACCTGATTATTCCGCTGTTTCTGATTAGCGATGTCGCTGTCTTGTACTGGCGACTGATCCGCCGTTATCGACAAATGCAGTTGCGACACATTATCAGCGAACTGCACTATATCGCTGAAGGAAATTACGATCACCGCATTCCTTTTGAATTACGAGGAGACCTCAGTCGTGTCGTTACCAGCATCAATGGCTTAGTAGACAGCACAGTGGCTGCGATTGAAGACGAACGTAGAATTGAGCAGTCAAAAGACGAGTTGATTACCAATGTCAGCCACGATATCCGCACTCCTTTGACGTCAATCATCGGCTATCTCGGTCTGATTGAAGACGGGCAGTATCAAACTGAAGATGAAATCTTGAAATATACCCACACGGCTTATGTCAAAGCCAAGCAGATGAAGTCGCTGGTGGAAGATCTCTTCGAATACACCAAAGTCCGCCAACCTACTGTGCCGGTGAATATGAGTAGCTTCGACATGGTGCAACTGGTTGAACAACTGGCCGCTGACTTTGAATTGGAAGCCAACAAAAAAGGCATTGAAATTGAAGTCGTCACGGAAGAAAAACAGTTGATGATGGATGGCGATACCGAAAAACTTGTGCGGGTCTTCAACAACTTATTCACCAATGCTTTTAAATACGGCAAAGGCGCCACCAAGCTTGTGATCCAACTGGAAAAAGTCGGAACAGAGGCCGTTATCATTGTCAAAAACAACGGTGCTGAAATTCCCAAATACGCCCTAGACTCCCTCTTTGACCGCTTCTATCGGGTGGAAGAATCTCGAAATCAGGCGACTGGTGGCACAGGACTTGGCTTAGCTATCACGCAAAGCATCGTCGCTTTACACGGTGGCTACATTTACGCGAAGTCAAATCCGGAGTGGACCTCTTTTATCATCCACCTGCCTTTGACCCGCAATCCCAAGCCAAAAGAATTGCCGAAAGTTGACGAAACACAGGAAATCTAGTATCCTAACACTAACTTGATACCTGAGACTTAAAGACCAAGTATGAATAGTTTCTCCTTTAAGAGAGCTGATGGCCGGTGAAAATCAGCAGAGGAATTTTTCGGAAATCCAGTCTTTTCTACGTCGCCTTCGTAATGGAAGGCCGTCTGATCTGCGCTAAAGATCGACAAGGGCGGCACGTCACAGTGTCGAACTTGGGTGGTACCGCGAATAAACTATTTCGTCCCAAGCATCTGCTTTGGAGGAAATAGTTTTTTTATTTTGTCCGGTCGCAAAATTCGATCATCGATTCAG
This sequence comes from Enterococcus infantis, assembly GCF_049166715.1. Lineage (NCBI taxonomy): Bacteria > Bacillati > Bacillota > Bacilli > Lactobacillales > Enterococcaceae > Enterococcus > Enterococcus infantis. The sequence continues at coordinate 2,968 of NZ_JBMHFB010000003.1, forward strand.
GTCAAGTTTCACGACTATGAAGCCAAAGAAATAATTATATGGAGGGAAAACACATGTTAGATGTCAAAATGATCCGCCAAAATACCGAAGAGGTCAAAGCCAAATTGGCAACCCGCGGTGTTCCGGGAGCTGTCATTGATGAATTTACCACATTGGATGAACAGCGCCGCAGCCTTTTGGTAAAAACCGAGGAGCTGAAGAAATATCGCAACGATGTTTCCGGAGAAATCGCCAAATTAAAACGGGAAAAGGCCGATGCCGCAGATAAGATTGCCGAGATGAAAGAAGTCGGCGAAAAGATCAAAGTCTATGACAATGAGATTGGCGAGATTGATGAAAAACTGACCACCATCTCCACTACTTTGCCGAACCTGCCAAATGACAGCGTTCCGGTGGGTAAAGATGAAGCCGATAACGTAGAAGTCCGTCGCTGGAGCGAACCCAACGCTTTTGGTTTTGAAGCAAAAGCCCATTGGGATATCGCCGAAGACTTGGGTATTTTAGACTTTGAACGTGGTGCCAAAGTTTCCGGTGCCCGCTTTGTCTACTACAAAGGATTGGGTGCCCGGCTAGAACGTGCCCTTTACAACTTTATGTTGGATCAACATGTCTATGAACACGGCTATACTGAAATGATTACACCGTATATCGTTAACAGCAAAGCCATGTTTGGGACAGGCCAATTTCCGAAATTCAAAGAAGATGTCTTTCAATTAGCAGATACTGATCTGACGTTGATCCCTACTGCTGAGGTTCCCTTGACCAACTACTATAATGGTGAAATCTTAGAAGGCGCCGATCTTCCTATCTACTTCACTGCACTGAGCCCTTCTTTCCGTTCTGAAGCCGGTAGTGCCGGGCGCGATACCCGCGGTTTGATTCGTCTGCATCAATTCAATAAAGTTGAAATGGTAAAATTCTCCGATGCGGAACATTCTTATGATGAACTGGAAAAGATGACCAACAACGCTGAAGACATTCTGCAAAAATTAGGACTGCCGTACCGAGTGATGGCTTTGTCTACTGGTGATATGGGCTTTTCCGCAGCCAAAACTTATGATTTGGAAGTATGGATTCCTGCTCAAGACATGTATCGGGAAATCAGTTCTTGTTCCAACTGCGAAGACTTCCAAGCCCGCCGAGCAATGATTCGTTACCGAGATACAGAGGGTAAGATTCGCTACGCCCACACATTGAACGGTTCTGGTTTAGCAGTCGGTCGTACCGTAGCAGCTGTCTTGGAAAATTATCAAAACGAAGACGGCAGCGTGACAATTCCTGAAGTACTGGTGCCTTACATGGGCGGTTTGACCAAAATCACTAAAGACTGACCTGACAAAAATGAAAGCCCGGCAGACAGCCATCTAACTTGAAAGCAGTTCTCAATGGTGATACATTGGGAATGCACTATATGAAAAAGACACTCTTTACGGGGGATATATGTTCAATGGAAGAAAATCAAGAAATGAGCCGCTCTAGCCGCCACCAAAAAAAGCGGTCTAAAAACGAAAAGCCGGATAAAATCGTCGATGAAAACCCGCCGCAACCAGAAATTGCTGCGGAAGGCCCCGCGGAGGAAGTGGTACCGACTCAAGAAGACAACCACTCATCAGAGGAGCCTTCTCGCAGCAACAAACCCACCGAGCCAAGGAAAAAGGGACGCTGGGGTAAGCACATCTTCACTTTGGTCAGCCTCTTAGTCGTCTTGGCAGTCGCCGGCAGTGCTTATCTGTTTTACGACATGAAACGACAGGAAGCCCTCGCTCAAGAACGCTTTGACAACGGCGCTAAAAACCTGCTGGCTGAAGTCCAAGAAGAGCGCAACCAAAGTGGCATCACCGACAAAAAGACCGAAAAAGATGGCAAAGATTTAAAAACTGTCGTCTATGTTCCTGAAGACAAAGATGGTGACTTGCCAGTAAAAGATGCCGCAGCCAGCTTAGAAGAACTCGTAGCAAAAGCCAAAGAAAAAATCAAAGATGATAAAGCCGTCGTCGTTGGTAAATTGGCTGTCGACACCGTCTCTGATCAATTGGATATCTACCAGCTGGTAGCGCAACCTTATACCTGGGATGATTCAAAAGAAAGTTTCGTTACCGGCAAACCGGTCACCGGAGAATCCCAGTACATTTTCCACAAAACCGGCAAACCTGTGACTATCCAAGACTTACTTCCTGAAGAAGCAGATCTCCTCGGCATCCAACAAGTCATTCAACAAAAGATTCTGGATGCCGCGGATGACAAGGAGGCCATTTTTGACAAGGTGTTAGATATGCCGCGGATCAGTATGAAAGACAAAATTGTTTACTCACCAGAAAAGCTGACCATCACCTTACCAAAAAATGATACCGGCACAGATGAAATCACTTTGGAGTACAAAGACATCGCTGCATATATCAACACCTCTTTGGTAGATGCCAAAGCTTTGCAAGATCCAGACAAAATTACGTTGGATCCAAATAAGAAATATGTGGCGTTGACCTTTGACGATGGTCCAAATGCTGCTACCACTGGTAAAGTTTTGGATATTTTGAAAGAAAAGAAAGCGACAGCAACATTCTTCCTACTAGGGCAAAACGTTGCTGAAAATCACGACTTGGTTCAACGCATGGTAAAAGAAGGCATGGATGTCGGGAGCCACTCTTTTTCTCACCCGATATTGACTACTCTCAGTGATGAACAAGTCAAAGAAGAAGTCCGAAAAACAGACAAGGCCATCTTTGAAGCTTGTGGACAGTTACCGAAAAATTTCCGTGCTCCCTATGGTGCAGCCGATCAGCGGGTGGCAAATATCGTCGGGAAGCCATTGATCAACTGGAGCGTAGATTCCCAAGACTGGGAATTGAAAAATGCGCCGAAGACAGTGGATCGAGTTAAAAACACACTGTATGAAGGCTCGATTGTTTTGATGCATGATATTCATCAAACCACCGTCGATGCCCTACCGGAAATTATCGATAACATGCGCAATGAGGGCTATGAATTTGTGTCTGTCGATACGTTGTTGCAACAGACGCAAAAACCGCTGTATACCTACTTCGGGGAAAAAGATTTCCGAATGGTGCCATAATTGGTTAACAAGCAAAAAGAGAAGCAACTTCTTTAGCGGAAGTTGCTTCTCTTTTTGCTTGTGGCTCACGTTTGGTAGCATTCGCTTTGAAGGCAGGTGCTTGGGTGGTTGTTACAGCCCTTCATGACTAAATGTTTCAAAGGCTGTGATACTCGGCAATTTCTATTGGCAGCTTAGCAAACAGTTCAAGCTCTCCCTTTAGAAAGCAGCCACCTGAAGGGTACTTCCTATTCTTAAGGTGGGTTCAAAAAGTTTTCACGTGAAACATTTTTACTTTTCTAATGCCTGATAATGTCTCTAGCTAGGGATTTCCAGCATAACGAGTGCAGTTGGTCATTAGTCAGCGTCTGAGATTTTTAACAAGTAAAAACCGACTATCTTCCATTAAAATTAGTGGAAGATAGTCGGTTTTTGAGGTCTCACGTTTGGTAGTGTTCGCTTCAAAGAACGTGACGAATTGTCACAGCTCCTTCTAACTTATTGTTCGACGGAGTAGTTTGGTGCTTCTTTTGTGATTTGAACATCGTGAGGATGGGATTCTTTCAATCCGCTGCCGCTCATTTGGATGAACTGGGCATCGTCTCGTAATTGTTTCAGGTTGCCTGCACCAACATAACCCATGCCGGCCCGCAAACCACCAATCATTTGGAACAAGATATCAGATACGCTGCCTTTGTAAGCTACCCGACCTTCGATTCCCTCTGGCACCAACTTGTTGGCTTCATTGACGCTACCTTGGAAGTAACGATCGCTGGAGCCTTTTTCCATTGCTCCCAATGAGCCCATGCCTCGGTAAGTTTTAAAGCGGCGGCCTTGGTAGATTTCGAATTCGCCTGGAGATTCATCTGTCCCTGCCAGCATAGAGCCCAACATTACCGCATGACCACCGGCAGCCAAAGCCTTCACGATATCGCCGGAGTACTTGATCCCGCCATCTGCAATAATCGCTTTGCCGTATTGACGAGCCACTGAAGCAGCATCGTAAATCGCCGTCAACTGAGGGACGCCGACACCAGCGACTACACGAGTCGTACAAATGGAGCCAGGTCCGATCCCGACTTTCACTACATCGACACCGACATCATATAATGCTTTGGTAGCTTCTGCAGTGGCTACATTGCCGGCAATTAAGGTTGCTTCTGGGAAAGTTTCACGAATCTCTTTAATCTTCCGGATAACACCGGCGCTGTGCCCATGGGCAGTATCAATGACAATCGCATCGGCACCAGCTTCTAACAATGCACCAGCCCGCTCAAAGGTATCGCTGGTCACGCCGACAGCTGCAGCCACTAACAAACGACCATGTTCATCTTTGGCAGCATTCGGGAATTCAATCACTTTTTCAATGTCTTTAATCGTGATCAGACCGCTGAGACGGCCTTCTTCATCAACAATCGGGAGTTTTTCGATTTTGTGTTTTTGCAGAATCTTTTCAGCATCCTGCAGTTTCGTACCAACTGGAGCAGTAACGAGTTCGGATTTAGTCATGACATCATTAATCGGAATACTGTAATCCGTAACAAAACGCATGTCACGGTTAGTAATAATCCCTACCAATTTACGGTTTTCCATCGTTTCAACGATTGGCACACCACTAATGCGGTATTTGGCCATCAAATGTTCTGCATCCGCCACCAGGTGATCTGGCGTCAAAAAGAACGGATCAATGATTACGCCGCTTTCGGAGCGTTTGACTTTGCGAACTTCATCCGCTTGTTGGGCAATCGTCATGTTCTTGTGAATGACACCCAAACCGCCTTGACGACTCATGGCAATTGCCATTTTGCTGTCGGTGACGGTATCCATACTTGCTGAAAGGATCGGGATATTGAGTTTGATGTTTTTGGCAAGCTGCACGCTCATATCCACATCATTTGGCAATACATGGCTTTCTGCCGGAATCAGCAGCACGTCATCGAAGGTCAAGCCTTTTTTCGCGAATTTCGTTTCCCAGTTGGACATTTTCGTTACCACTCCTCGATTTTATTTTTATTGATGAATTTAACAGAAATATTGCTACAAGTCAACCAACAGACAGGGATTCTTAGGAAAGCTGCTTCCCTTTAAAAAGCACCGCTGATAAAGCATAGACTTTTCCTGTATTCATCTTTATTAATAAAGTAATTAATAAAGTAGCTTTTTTACTACACCCCCTCCCCTGCTCCTTCTAAGTGAAAACTGCTTCTATTGTCCCAGCTAAGAAAAATTTAAAGGTGCAGAAATCCCGCTCTATTAACGCCAACTGTCGCTACCTTTATTTCGGGGTCGCTTTTTTAGTTGAAATACAGTATACTGGTTTCGAGTTAATATGTTAACAAGTTAAGGAGTCTTGCGTAATGAATTCAATAAATGAGCAGCGCTTGGTCGCCCTGGGGCAACAAGTGACCCCGGCCTGGTTGGAAGATCAAATCCACTCTGCCATCCTTAAAATCGAGAAAAATATGCTTCGCTTTGGGGAACAATTTCCCTCAGCCTGTGCCACTGACGGCATTTATCGCCTCAAACCAAACGATGACTGGACCAACGGCTTTTGGACGGGCATGTTGTGGTTGGCCTATGAATGGACCGGCGATTCGAAATTTCGACAATTGGCAAAAACCAATCTAGACAGCTTTCAAGATCGCTTAGACCGGCACTTCGTCTTGGATCACCATGATATTGGCTTTCTCTACAGCTTATCGGCTGTAGCTGGCCATCAACTGACCCGCGAAGAGGCTTATCGTAAACAAGTTTTGCAGGCGGCAGATGTCCTGATGGCACGTTTTCAGACCCGCGGCAATTTTATTCAAGCTTGGGGAAAAATGGGCGATGCAAAAGAGTATCGCTTGATCATTGATTCACTGATTAACCTCCCGCTTTTGTTCCGGGCATCACAGCTCTCGGGTGATTCTCGCTATCGAGAAGTTGCCCAAAAGCATTATCAAACACTGCTTCACACGGTCATCAAGCCCGATGCCACGACTTACCATACCTACTACTTTGATCCTCAAACGGGCGAGCCGTCACACGGCGCGACCCATCAAGGCAACAGCGACAACTCCATCTGGGCACGAGGCCAAAGCTGGGGTGTGTTGGGAATTCCATTAAACCAGCATTATTTGGATACCCCTTATCCTGCAATCTATCCTCAACTGGTCACGGTTTTTCTTGATCATTTACCGGCGGATCTCATTCCTTACTGGGATTTTGATTTCACAGATGAAAAGCCGTCGGAAAAAGACAGTTCGGCTCTGGCTATCGCTGCCTGCGGACTGTTGGAAGCCGCTAAGCAAAAAGCTTATCCTGAGGCCAAACAGTTGGCTAAAGGCATGATTTATCAGTTGGGAACCTTGTACACAACTCAGGATTTGCAAAATGAAGGAGTATTACTTCACGGCGTGTATGCCCACAGCGAAGGCAAAGGCATCGATGAACCCAACCTCTGGGGCGATTACTTCTATTTGGAAGCTTTGATGCGCCTGCAAAACCCCGACTGGAAAAACTACTGGTAAGGAGACCACCACTATGACCACCTTTGCAATCAAAGAAGATTTTTTATTAGATGAGCAGCCCTTCAAAATCATCAGCGGGGCGTTACACTACTTCCGGATGACACCACAGCAATGGGAAGACAGTCTTTATAACCTGAAAGCCCTGGGCGCAAACACGGTTGAAACTTATATTCCCTGGAATTTACACGAAGCACAAGAAGGTGTGTTTGATTTTTCCGGCTCTAAAAATCTGGAAGCTTTTGTCCGACTGGCGGAAAAATTGGGCTTGTGGGTCATCTTGCGTCCTTCTGCATACATCTGCGCGGAATGGGAATTCGGTGGGTTGCCCGCCTGGCTGTTAAAAGAACCCGGCATCCGGCTGCGCTCCGGTGATCCCCGCTTCATGAGCAAAGTCGCAGCTTATTATCAAGAACTGCTGCCTCGTTTGTTGCCACTCCAGATCACTCACGGCGGCCCAGTCCTGATGGTCCAAATTGAAAATGAATACGGCTCATACGGCATGGACAAAGATTATCTTAGACAAACTAAGAAACTGTTGGAAGCCGGCGGAATTGATGTGCCGCTGTTCACCTCAGACGGGGCCTGGCCTGAGGTATTAGACGCGGGTACCTTGATTGAAGAAGATGTCTTTGTCACCGGCAATTTCGGCAGTCGTTCCAAAGAAAATGCGGCCGTTTTACAAGACTTCATGGCGGCTCATGGTAAGAAATGGCCCTTGATGTGTATGGAATATTGGGACGGCTGGTTCAATCGTTGGGGCGAACCGATCGTCAAACGTGACCCCCAAGATTTAGCAAATGAAGTCCAGGACATGCTGGAAATCGGGTCTGTTAATCTCTATATGTTTCATGGGGGCAGCAATTTCGGTTTTTACAACGGCTGCTCGGCGCGAGGCCAGCAAGATTTGCCTCAAGTAACCAGCTATGATTATGACGCACTCCTGACAGAAGCCGGCCAGCCAACAGAAAAATATTACCTCGTACAACAGGCTATCAAAGCTGTCTGTCCTGACGTTTGGCAAGCCGAACCGCGGGTCAAAAAACTGGTAGCTTTAGGAACATATCCGGTTTCTGACAGCGTCTCGCTCTTAAAAGTGAAGGACCAATTGATGTCACCAATAACGACAGCATATCCATTGACCATGGAACAGGCTGGCAGCGGCTATGGTTACTTGCTGTATTCTCTGGATTTAAAAAACTACCATCATGAAAACAGTATTAAAGTCGTCGATGCCGGTGACCGCATTCAAGCCTATGTTGACGGTGCCTTAACGCCTTTACAACAGACAGACCCATTACTCCGGGAAATGACGCTTACAGGAGCCAGCTCTCAGGATATTATCACCCTTGATCTTTTAGTAGAAAATCAAGGACGCGTCAACTACGGTTATAAATTGAACCATCCTGGTCAAAGCAAAGGCATTCGCGGCGGTGTAATGCAAGACATTCATTTCCACCAGGGCTACCGCCATTATCCCTTAGATTTCTCTTCTGAACAGTTGGCCGCTGTTGATTTCAGTGCTGGAAAAGACCCGCAGCAGCCTTCGTTTTATCGCTTTTCGTTTGACCTGGATGCCATCGGTGACAGTTTTATCGATTGTTCTGCTTATGGCAAAGGTGTCGTTATCGTCAACGGTCACAATCTGGGGCGCTACTGGAATCAAGGTCCCATCTATTCCCTGTATTGTCCAAAAGAATTCCTGCGCCAAGGTGCCAATGAAGTAATTATCTTCGAAACAGAAGGCATTGAATTGACCCAACTGCGCTTTACCGATCAGCCAATCTGCGACACAGAATAAATTTCTCACAACATCAAAATAGAGATGGCGGCTTATTCAGCCTCCACCTCTATTTTTGTTTTGAAGTATTTCCAATGTTTGTAGCTGACGATATACTCTGCGACGCTGTGATCCGGCAAATAGGTATGTTTGATCTGCTTGACTGCCGGCTCCCGGAAGCTCAAATGCAATCGATTCAAAATCTGCGGCTCATCTGGAAAGACGATTTCATTGGTTTCAACCGACGCCATCGCAAACAAATCAATCCCAAAATCTTTTCTGACCCGCTCGTATACACTGGCATAATGCGCAAGGTCATTGTCCAGCGGCTCTTTGACGAGGGTACGGGGCAGATGAGTGATGTGTAAAAGAAACGGCGCATCCTCAAAATAACGAACCCGCACGATTTTGTAATAGGCGGACTCTTCCGGCAGTCCCAACTCCACAAGCATCTCCGGTTCTTGTTCCAAGGTAATCGATAAGACCTCTACTCGCTCCGTATCGCTTGTATGAAGTTCAATATCGGAAAATTTGACACTTTGGGAAACTTTCGCTTTAGAAACAAAGGTCCCCTTCCCCTGAATCCGATACAGATAACCCGCTGCTGTTAATTCGTTCAGCGCCTTTACCGCCGTAATCGAGCTAACTGCATATTTGCGTTTAATATCCGCTTCGGAATAAAATTTATCCCCCGGCGTGAAGGTATGATTTTTGATTTCTGCCAACAGATCTTGTTTGATCTGCTCATATTTTGGTAACACGATGACGGCCTCCCTCTGTACTGCTCATACAGCAAGCATAACATGTCAAGTTGTTTCGTGCAATTGTTTCTATGCGCAGCGCTTTCAAGGTGCAAAATGATGCCCCGCATTTTTCTGTTCTCAACTCCTTGCTCGTTAATTTAAGGCTCGTTTTATAAGTGAAAACTTCCACAAAAGGAAATTATTTTCATTTTTTCGTCAGGATGATCAGCAACAGGCTGCAAACAGTGACCAAACTTCGCCGCTAATATTTTCACGAAAAAATATAATATATTAAGAGGTTAGGTTTACTTCGAATAAAAGATGTGATATAGTGAACACGTTCAAAAGATGACATATTAAGTTGACACTTTTTATTGGAGGGAACAAGATGAAAAACATCGTATTGGTGAGCCACGGCGATATGGCTGCTGGCGTCAAAGCCAGTCTCGAGATGATTGTCGGTCGCCAAGACCAAGTCCATGTCGTCTCCTTGCGACCAGATGGTGATGACCGGCAATTCGCTGCTGATTTACAGGCAAAAATGAAAACCCTTTACGGATCAACATTAATCATTACTGATCTATTGGGAGGCACTCCAGGAAACGTCTCATTAAAGCAATACTTGGAAAATGATGACGTCCAAATCATCAGTGGTTTATCGTTGCCGCTGGTCATGGAAGCGGCGTTAAACCCCAATGCAACAATCAGTGAACTGATTGCTACAGGGCGCAACGGTATTTCTGATCTCAAACATGCACTGACTGCTACCCAACCGACAACCACAGAAGCGGCGCCGGCAAGTGGCGCTGAAGACTTGTCCCAATATGCAGACTACGCCGGCAAAGCCAATGTCGTCAACGTCCGTATTGACGAGCGCTTGATTCACGGTCAAGTAGCAGGTATCTGGACCACCAGCCTCAATACGCAACGAATCATCGTAATCAATGATGAAGCAGCGACAGATCCATTGCAAAAATCTTCTTTGCGAATGGCGGCCCCTTCTTCGATGCGTTTGTCCGTCTTACCGGTAGATACGGCAGCTCACAACGTCGAAAGTGGAAAATACGGCAATCAACGCCTTTTCCTATTGTTTAAAAACCCAACTGACGTGCTCCGTTATCTGGAAAGCGGTGGGACATTAGCCACTGTCAATGTCGGAAACATGAGCTACAAAGACGGTACCAGAGAAGTCACAAAGAGCATTCAGGTAACCGCGGCAGAAGAAGAGGTTTTTGAAGCTATTGCCCAACGCAATGTCAAGATAACGGCTCAATTAGTTCCAAATGACCCAGTCGTCGATTTTATGCAAAAACTGAATCACTAAGGAGGAAACGAGTATGCATTTAGCTGCTTATCAAATCATTCTTATTACTATCTATGCTTTTATTGCTATTAACGATTCATTTATTTCCAACACTTTGACCCAGCCGGCGATTGCCGGGATGATCTCTGGTTTGATCATGGGGGACTTGAAAACCGGCCTGATGGTAGGTGGTACCTTGCAATTGATGCGCCTGGGGATTGCAGCTTTCGGGGGCGCTTCGGTGCCGGATTACTTTACCGGTGCAGTCTTAGGTACCGCCTTTGCCGTCATCTCTGGTAAAGGTGCCGAATACGGTATCGGACTTGCAGTGCCGGTATCCTTGCTGATGTTACAGCTGGACGTCGTGGCCCGCTTCTCCAATGTCTTCTTGCTTCACCGAGTAGACAAAGCCATCGAAAACATGCAGATCAAACGCATCCCGCGACTGGTATTATCAGGATCTGTTTTGTGGGGATTGTCTCGAGCGATTCCAATTCTCTTGATGCTGTTGGCAGGAGACGCAGTGGTCACTACCCTCACCAACAACATGCCGGAATGGCTGATGAACGGATTGAAAACTGCCGGTGGCGTGATGCCCGTCGTTGGTATCGGTATTTTGTTGCGTTACTTACCGACAAAACAATACATTCCTTATCTTCTAGTCGGTTTCTTCCTGGCTGCTTATTTGCAAGTTCCAATGCTGGGTGTTTCCATTATTGGTGTCGTGGCGGCAATGATCGTCTTCTCCCACGACAAAGAAAAGAATAACAATAATACTCAAACTGTCACAACTGCAGGAAGCTTTGAAGGAGGCATCGATGGCGATGAATGACAAAAAAATAACTAAAAAAGATCTGAATCACATCAGCTGGCGCTATATTCTGGGCAGTCAGTTGAACTGGAACTATGAACGAATGATGAGCTCCGGTTACCTTTACGGGATCTTGCCTGTTTTGAAAAAACTCTACGGGGATGACGAAGCACAATTGCAAGATATGATGCGGGTGCATAACCAATTCTTCAATACCAATGCCATCTTTGGCAACCTCATCATGGGGATTGACGTGGCTATCGAAGAACAAGACGGCTACAAAGCCAAAGATACCGTAGCCGCATTGAAAACGGCATTGATGGGTTCTCTAGCAGGGGTTGGGGATTCCTTGTTTCATGTGATTTGGGGGACTATTTTTGGTTCCATCGCCGGTACTTTGGCTCAAAGCGGTTCTACCATCGGCTGTATCATCTGGATCTTAGCCAACATCGCATTGCTCTTTGGTCGTGCGGCACTGCTGCCTCTAGGTTACACGCAAGGGGTCAAGCTGGTAACAACATTGAAAAACCAGCTGTCCGCCTTCACCAATGCCGCAACCGTCTTAGGGGTTACAGTAATCGGTGCGCTGATTCCTTCTGTGGTCAAAGCTTCCGTTCCTCTCGTCTATAAAAAAGACGGCGTTGAGCTGGTCATTCAAGATACACTGAATGCCATCTTGCCAGCACTGGTGCCTGTCTTGTTAGTTGCCCTGACTTACTGGATGTTGGGCCAGAAAAAACTCAATTCTACTCGCGTGATTTGGATCATCTTGATTTTGTCGATTCTTTTGAGCGCTATGGGAATCCTGGCTTAATGCTTCTGATAAATACTCGTGCCCGCTGGCTGATCTTTGAAGATCGGCAGCGGGTATTTTAGTTGCCGTAGACTAGCAGACCCCGCTAGCTGTACCTTGTTAGGCTCTGATACCTTTAGAAAAAATACTCCCTCCCACTAAAACACCCCCTGTCTCTCCTATTTTTTGCCAAAAACCAGTGCTGATTTTGAATCCTATCTAGTATTTGTTAGAATTATCTTAGTGAGAAATCGATTTCACTAATGAATGGAGGAAGTGAAGCAATGGAGGAATTCAATCGGGCGCTGGCCCACCTGCAAGAAAAGTTCGGAGACAAGGATAATCTGATCGGGCTGTCCACCATCAGTCTAAAATCAACACCTGATGGACGGCCACACCCCGCCGTCCGTTTTGTGGATGCCTATTATGAGGATGGTGCTTTTTACACCGTGACTTACGCAACGAGTTGCAAAGTCCAACAAATCATGGCAAATCCGGCGGTAGCCATCTGCTATGTCGTGGACAGCTTCACTGCAGACGGTCACGGAGAAAACCTCGGCTGGGTCAAAGATAGCAAAAACAGTGCCCTCGCTGCCAAACTGCGGGAAATTTTTGCCGAATGGTACGACGATGCCAACAATGACGACGACCCTAACACCTGTATCCTGAAAATCACACTGGACAAAGGGCTGTGGAATTTTCCCCACGAGGGAAAATGTACCCTCATTGATTTTGTGACAAAAGAAGTCGAACATCGGGGGTAGCCGCAATTTTCTGTGACTTACGAAGCTACTTCAACAATAATAACGGCGCTACTCAAACCGATGACATTTGTTGTGTCTGGATCCGCTGAAGAAACGTTCCCTTACAGTGAATGACACTGACTTCATTTGATGAAGTCAAGATTAGCCATCCTCTGCAATATTTAACAAAAAAAGACAAGTCACTTCCACATTTTTTGAATGGAAGCGGCTTGTCTTTTGCTTTTGCAATGGACAATTTTGTTGTTGGTTGTTTCAGAGGACAGTGCTGGAGCGATTGTCATCATCCCATTTATGATCAGACCAGATAGCTCAAGTCACTGGCCAGCGTAGGATAACCCATGATCATTTTAGTAAGGTCTTCAGTCGTTAGTTTTTGTTGAATACAAAAGGTGAGGTAGTTGATCATATCATCGGCACGTTCACTGAGGACAGACGCACCGATAAGCATTCCCTCAGTATTTTTTACTAGTTTTACTTTAGCAATATCTTCATTCACTCGACGATAAGTAAACCACTGGGTAAGATCCATGACTGTCTCTGTTTCACCGGCATCTGGATTGGCAATGGTCTGGCCAGTTTCTGCTAGCTTGGGAGAGCCGTAGACAATAGTAGGAATCAAAGGGTAATTGATTGCTGCTGTCTCCCCTAAAATTCGGGAAGCTACGTAACTTCCTTCAAAAGTAGCGACTGGGGTCAGCTTAGGTCGCCGCTTGGCTACAACATCGCCGCAAGCATAAATATGGGAGACATTGGTTTGCAAGAACTCATCGACTGCTATGCCACCTCGGTTGACAGCCACCCCTACTTTTTCCAAACTTAACCCTTCAATATTAGGGATTCGTCCAGTAGCAGCTACCACGTAATCAGCCGTGTAGCTTTTTTCATCATCTGTCCGCAGCTGAACGCGATTATTATCGTCAGTCAGAGCGGCCGTAATTTCCGTATCCCATTCAAATTTGATTCCTTTTGCTGTCATCTGAGTGGTCATTTCCTGTACCAACATTTCATCGAAGGCTTTCAAAGGCCGGTTGTTGTGGTGAATAATTGTAACCTGGCTGCCACAAGCAGCAGCTATCGTCGCCAATTCAAACGTGATATACCCTGCTCCAAGAAAAATCATTTCATGGGGCAACGTTGATAAAGACAAAAAATCGGTACTCGTATGAAGCAGCTCTGCACCAGGAATCTCTGGTAAACTAGGCCGCTGTCCAGTAGCAATAATAATATCCTTTGCTTGTAATTGTCGTGTACCAACTCGAAGTGTATCTTGACTGACAAAGGATGCCTGTCCCTTGATTGTCTCAATCCCAGCAGTATTGAGACTTCTTTGAAAACTTTCCGGTGCTGGATCAGTGAATGTTTTTTTGAAGGCCATCAATTGCGGCCAATCTATTTTCGGTTGATTATTAAATCCTTTTCCCTGTAACTGCCTTACCTGTGTCTTAGCTTCTACAGCACCTATTAATACCTTTTTAGGATCACAGCCACGATTGGGGCAGGTGCCGCCCCACAAGTCCATTTCTACCACAGCGACTTTCTTACCGGCATTTTGCAGTGGGTTAGCACAAGCCATCCCTCCTACCCCAGAACCGATTACAATCACATCAAATTTTTCCATCTCAAGTCCTCCTGTCTACCATACAAAAACCAGTTACCTGCTTATTCCTGTTCTGCCAAATACGCAAAGACTGCTTGCCTAGTTAAAATACCTTTGACACTGCCATCTGCTTGCTGATTTCTTCCATCAGAGTCATCTTCTAAGACAGCTACGCCATCAAATTCTGCCAATAACAAGAAGACTTGTGCCAAATTATCCGTCAGTCGGCAATAAGGCAATTCCCGCGTCTGAAGCGCCGAAGAATCCGTCAGCAAACGATCGGCTAAACAGCTGATCTTCGTCTGATAAATTCCCATTTGGCTAGCAGGCTGATCCCTTTCTGATCCTGTTTTTTGCTCTTGAAAAAACTCGTTGATAAATGATTCGGAAGGGGCTGTCAGCAACTGTTCCGGCGTATCTACTTGTAAAAGCTCCCCTTCTTTCATCACAGCGATACGGTCGCCTAATTTTATTGCTTCTTCCATATTGTGCGTCACAAAGACCACAGTAGTCCCAAGTTTAGCGTGGAGAGCCAAGACAAGCTCTTGAAGTTCGTTGCGGGAAATGGGGTCTAGTGCACTAAAAGGCTCATCCATCAAAATGACCTCCGGATTGGCAGCAAGTGCTCGTAGAATACCGATTCGCTGCTGCTCACCACCGGATAGTTCCGATGGCATCCGCCTGCGGTACAACTCTGGATCCAGCCCGACACTGGTCAATAACCGATCAGTCTCTTGTTGTTGCTTTTCTTTGGTCCAGCCGACCATCTCTGGAATTACCATAATATTTTGAGCGACGGTCATTGTTGGAAACAGTGCAATCTGCTGCAAAACGTAACCAATCTGCCAGCGAACTTTGCGAATATCATACGCAGATAACGGCTGGTCTTTATAATAAATTGTCCCACTGGTGGGTTGCGATAGTCCGTTGATCATCTTTAACGTGCTGGTTTTACCACTACCGGATGGCCCTACCAAAACAAAGATTTCCCCTTTTTCAATGCTAAAGCTCAAATTTCGGATAATCTCTTTATCATCATAGGCTTTTGTCACCTGATCAAATACGATTTGAGCGCTCATCACCGTCCCTCCTTCAACAAACCGGCTTGAACCAGAAAATTCCGTGCAACGTCTGCCGGTTCTTTTTTCTCGACATTGACTTGGTAATTCAGCGCTACCATCTCAGCTTCAGTTATCTTCCCTGCCAATTTTGACAGTGCTTCAACCACCTGTGGATGCTTTCTTTTAAAGGTTTCCGTCATCAAAGGCGCCCCTTGATAAGCAGGAAACAAACCACGATCGTCTGCTAGTGTCACCAGATCATATTGCTTGATTTCACTGTCAGTGGAATATGCGTCAATCAAATTGACATCGCCATTATTGATAGCCTGATACCGTAAGGCTGGCTCCATACTCTGGACAGAAGGAAAATCCAATCCATAGTTCTCCTTAATCCCCCGATACCCATCGGAGCGGTCGATAAATTCCAATGTAAACCCGGCTTTGATTTCTGACTGGATCTTTGCCAAATCAGAAATTTTCGTAATTCCGTTGGCTTCGGCAAATGTTTTTTTCATTGCTAATGCATACGTATTTTCATAAGCCATCGGTGGCAAAAAGGCCATATCGAATTGCTCTTTCAACAGCATTGCCGCATCTTGGTAGGTCTCTTCTTGGTTCCTTTTTTTATTCTGCTGATTCTCCGGCAGCTTTACCAGACTTTCTAAGACTGTGCCACTGAATTCTGGATAAATGTCCACCTGTCCATGCTGTAACGCACTGAAAAGAAAACTGGTTTTGCCAAAATTAGGTTTCAATGTTACTTGTGCCTCAGCGTCTTCTGCTTCAATCAACTGTTGGTACATATTGATCAAAATATCTGGTTCGGCCCCCAATTTTCCGGCAATTACAATAGGTGTCTGCGGCTGCAGACGATTGGCATAGACTTCATATCCGCCTAAACCTAACAATAAAATTGCCAGAGTAATCAATGTGTAGCGGGGCTTTTTTTGTTGCAGGAAGCGGATCAACGCGCCAAAGAAAATCGCCAACACTGCAGCACTTACCGCACCAATCAGTGTCAAATCAGGAGAATTCCGATCAATTCCCAATAAAATAAACGTCCCCAGACCACCGGCCCCAATCAGTGCCGCCAATGTCGCCGTCCCGATAATCAACACAAAGGCTGTTCGAATTCCGGAAATGATTACCGGTAACGCCATGGGTAACTCCACTTTAGTTAGTCGTCGCCAGCGGCTCATACCAAAAGCTACGGCTGCTTCTTCAATAGAAGGATCGATCTCAGTCAGTCCGATATACGTATTTTGAAAAATCGGCAGCAACGCATAGATTACCAATGCAATCAAAGCCGGTGCCGTGCCAATTCCTACAAATGGAATCAACAATCCCAGCAGTGCCAGCGAAGGAATCGTCTGTAAAACACTGGTGAGCTGCAAAACAGCCTCTGCCGCTTTTTTATGTGCTGTCAGCCAAATGGCTAGGGGGACAGCAATTGCCATCGCTAGTAACAACGCGACTACCGAGATACCTAAATGCTCGATAGTTGCTTGTAGCAGCTCCTCTTTTCGTGATAAAAATGTCGCCCATAGTTGTCCCATTCCATTATCCTTTCTCCAACCTGAAGGATTGTGCCCTTGCAGCAAAACAATTGATCTGGCATCTTTTCCCACGAGTTTTTCGTGATTGCTCTCTTATTGCTCTCTTATTGCTCTCTTTAAGTATAGAGGGTAGCCGTTTTTTTCACCAAAGATAAGACTGGAAATTTTTTCCTGGTTTGCTCTTGTTTTCGAAAAACACCACTACAACATCCCTAATTCCGTAGGGGAGTGTTCTATGCTGGGAAATTGCGCACAAAAAAACGCCTCAAAAAATCGAGACGTTTTTAGGATAATCCGTTTTTATTGTTCCCGTGGTGGGACGGCAAAGCTGCCTTGAATGTTGTATTTTTTCTTCAAGAACCAACGCAATCCCAATGCGGCTGCCCCGATTGCGACAGTCCCCAATGGCGGCAATGTCGGATTGATGATGTCGAACATCGGTAAACTGGAGACACCCCACAAAAGCATCCACAAAAAGAAGATCGGTACCATCAACAGCATCGCTTTCCAAAGTTTCGGACGCTTGCTCTTGTCTGCGCCTGGTTGCTCGTATTGGTAAAAGAATTTGTAGAACAGATAGAAGACAAAACCACCAATCGCCGCCCCTACCAACAGGCTGAAGACCCCATACATTTGGGCTTTGCCATTGGTAAACAGTCCCATCACACCTACCATCAAACCGAAGACACCCAGGATGAATAAGGTGTTGTCCACCCACATCAAGACCGGTTTTGCTTCTGGCATTGGTTGCGGCTTGTTCAAAATTGATTCGGTTCGTTCAGCGACGGTTCCGAACAACTGACGGGCCGTTTTCCCGCTTTTTTGTTCTTCTACCAATGTCGGTAGAATGTCATGCATTGCGATCACCATTTCTTCTTCAGAAAGATTGGCCGCCTGCAGCGATTTCTTTAAATCAAAAATATATTGTTGATTACGTTTAGTCAGCTGCGGTTCCAGCTCACGATTTTCGGAAACATATTGCCGTAAAACTTCTGGCTCCATGCAGAGTTCCTCCTCATTGCATTGCCGATCACAGGTGCAACACCCGTTTTCGTACAAAGTTAAAAATTACGTCCAAAAACCATTTTATCATATTCACAACCTGATAAACAGTTTTTTTGACCGCTTACACGTTGAATCGGAACAACATGACATCGCCATCTTGAACGACATAGTCCTTGCCTTCCAAGCGGACGCGCCCGGCTTCTTTGGCGGCATGCATGTTTCCGTATTTGTCTAAGTCTTCAAAAGAGACAGTTTCCGCTCGAATAAAGCCCCGTTCAAAATCAGAATGGATGATACCGGCAGCTTGGGGTGCTTTGATACCTTTTTTGAAGGTCCACGCCCGCACTTCTTGAACGCCGGCAGTGAAATAAGTTGCCAGTCCCAACAGGTCATAGGCCGCCCGAATCAATTGATCCAAGCCAGACTCTTCAATCCCCATTGCCTCCAAGAATTCTGCTTTGTCCGCGTCGTCCAATTCTGCGATTTCTTCTTCTGCACGAGCGCAAACAACGATGACTTCCGCATTTTCCGAAGCGGCAAAATTGCGAACTTCTTGCACATAGTGGTTGTTGTCAGCATCGGCAACTTCATCTTCTGACACATTGGCAACGTACAGAACCGGTTTAGTCGTCAACAAGAACAGGCTCTTGACGATTTTTTGTTCTTCATCAGAAAACTCGATACTGCGGGCTGACTTGCCTTCTTCCAAGACCGGTTTAACCTTATCCAAGACTGCCAATTCGGCAACTGCTTCTTTGTCTTTGGTCTTCGCCACTTTAGCTACCCGATTGTATCGTTTGTTGATGGACTCAAGATCTGCCAATACCAGCTCCAAGTTGATGGTATCGATGTCTTCCAACGGATCAACGCGGCCTTCTACGTGAGTGATGTTGTCATC
Source organism: Enterococcus infantis (assembly GCF_049166715.1). Lineage (NCBI taxonomy): Bacteria > Bacillati > Bacillota > Bacilli > Lactobacillales > Enterococcaceae > Enterococcus > Enterococcus infantis. The sequence continues at coordinate 21,837 of NZ_JBMHFB010000003.1, forward strand.
ATCAAAACAGCGGACAACATGACAGATGGCATCCACTTGGCGGATATGGCTCAGAAACTGGTTTCCTAAACCTTCTCCTTTGCTGGCACCTTTAACAATACCGGCAATATCGGTGAATTCAAAAGTCGTTGGTACTGTTTTCTTTGGTTGAACCAGTTCTGTCAACCGTTGCAGGCGCCAATCCGGTACTTCCACCATTCCGACGTTTGGATCAATGGTTGCAAAAGGATAATTGGCCGCTTCTGCTCCGGCTTTGGTAATTGCGTTAAACAAGGTAGACTTACCGACGTTTGGTAAGCCGACGATTCCGGCAGTTAATGCCATAGTAACTTCACTCTTTCTTTTTAGATTGATAAAACACGGCAGCCTCTTTAAAAAGGTCCAAAAGGCTGTCGCTTTGCTTTAGCTGAAAAAACAACACTTAGACTAATACTAATAAAGCTCGGCAATCAGCTACCATTCAAATAAACGGCAACCACTGCTTATTCGGCAGCAGTTGAGGCTTTTTCCAGAATTTTTTTTAACTTCTTCTCAAAATCACGGCGGGTCAACATCACGATGTGGCCGCAATTGGTGCATTTGATTTTGATGTCGGCGCCCATGCGGATGATCTGCCAACGATTGGCTTTACAGGCATGGGGCTTTTTCATTTCCACGATATCTCCCAGATCATACATGATAGATCCCTCCGATTGTACTGGTGACCGGCGCTACTGAAAATACGATTTGCGATTTCCTCCGGCAATACTGCCCCGGGAGCCGCCAGTTTTGCAATATTCTAAGCTTCGTCAAACTGAATATCCAAAATATCCAAAATACGGGTCAAATCCCCTTGAGACAAATACTCGATTTCAATCTTGCCTTTGCCGTCTTTCTCCAAGATTTCGACATTGGTGCCGAATTTGTCCATCAGACGTTCTTCCCCTTCTCGCAAGTAATAGGGTTTTTCCTTCACAATGCGGGGAGTCTTTTTAACTTCTTTCTTGTCGTTCATCGCTGACACCAGCTGCTCGAGTTGGCGCACAGTCAAGTTTTCTTTCACACAGCGATTGGCCAGTTTCAAGATCTGGTTTTTGTCCTTCAAACCCAGCAAGGTACGGGCCTGTCCCATAGAAAGTCGTTCATCTTGCAGCATTTCCTTTACCAGCTTCGGCAGTGTCAATAACCGCAGATAATTGGCGATGTAAGGACGGCTTTTACCCAAGCGCTCGGCGACTTGTGCTTGGGTCAATTCCAGGTTCTTCATGAGCATTTCGTAGGCTTCTGCTTCTTCCAACGGGGACAAATCTTCCCGCTGCAGATTTTCCAAAACAGCGATCTGCATCATGGACTCTTCATCAAACTCGCGAATAATTGCGGGGATCGTTTCCTTATCCGCAAGTTTTGACGCTCGGAAACGCCGCTCGCCGGCAATGATTTCATACCCTTTTACCGCTGACTTGCGGACAATAATCGGCTGAAAAACACCGGATTGCGCAATCGATGTCGCCAACTCCTGCAGTGAGGCTTCATCGAAAGTCTTACGGGGTTGATAGGGATTTGGTCGCAATTCGCTGAGGGGAATATCCACCACTGTTTCCGTCTTCACGTCGACTTCTTCCAAATCTTTGAAATCTTGAAAAAGTGCATCGATTCCTCGGCCTAATCCTTTTCCTTTATTTTTCACGGACTAACACTTCCTTTGCCAGTGCCAAATACATCTTCGCACCTTTGGATTCCGGATCATAGTCGATAATGGACAAGCCGTGGCTTGGCGCTTCTGACAACCGGACATTGCGGGGAATGATGGTATCATAGACTTTTTCTTGGAAATAACGACGGACTTCTTCCACTACTTCCGCCCCCAGATTTGTACGGGCATCGTACATGGTCAAGAGTACGCCTTCGATCTTCAGTTCTGGATTGAAATGTTTTTGCACCAAGCGCACAGTATTCAGCAACTGACTCAAGCCTTCCAATGCATAATACTCGCATTGAACTGGAATCAAAATCGAGTCGCTGGCAGTAAATGCATTGATGGTCAAATGCCCCAAAGAAGGCGGACAGTCGATCAAAATATAGTCATAGCGATCACGAATTTCTTCCAATGCGGACTTCAAACGAGATTCCCGCGCCATCATAGACGTCAATTCGATTTCGGCACCTGCCAACTGAATCGTCGCCGGTACGATATCCAGTCCTTCACGACTGCTAGGCAAAATCGCCTCAGCAATCGGTTCTTCATTGACCAGTACATCGTAAATATCCTTTTTGACATCCGGCTTGCGGACACCTACACCACTGGTGGCATTGCCTTGAGCATCGATGTCTACCAGTAGGACTTTTTTTCCTTCAAATGCCAAGCAGGCGCCGAGATTAACCGTTGTAGTTGTCTTTCCTACGCCGCCTTTTTGGTTTGCCACAGATATGATTCGTGCCATAAAGCAGGGATCCTCCTCTAGTTTATGATTCTTCTTGGGACAGCTCGACAGTCAAAGGCGCTAGTTGAGCTGCCTCAACGCTTTTATTGACGACAGTCTGCTACTTAGGAAGCTGTCGGCTGAACTTACTTGATGGGCTGTTTGTTAGGCAAGCCCGGTTTGCGGGGATATTTTTTCGGTGTTTCTTTTTTCTTTTGGATGACCAGAAAATGCCGCTCGTCACCGCCCACAGGTAGGGACATGGCGATCTCTTCCATGAACTTTCCGCCCATTGCAGCGATTGCCGGCTTCGCTTCTGCCAGCTCCTCGTCACTTTTGGCAGCCTTCAAGGCAAAGAAGAACCCGTCTTTTTTTACCAATGGTAGGCACAGCTCTGCCAGGACATTCAAGCGAGCCACGGCCCGCGCAGTCACATAGTCAAAGCTCTCACGAAAGGCTTTGTTTTGTCCAAAAGTCTCTGCTCGATCATGATACAAGCGGACACCTGTCAGTCCCAAGGTCTCCGCCAAATGCGTCAAGAACGTGATCCGTTTGTTCAGGGAATCTACAATAGTCACCTGCAGCTCTGGGAAAACGATCTTCAAGGGAATACTGGGAAAGCCCGCGCCAGCTCCCACATCACAAATAGATGCAGTCGGATCTAGCCGAACTGCCAATGCCAGCATCACGGAATCATAAAAGTGCTTCAAATACACTTCTTTTTCTTCTGTGATGGCAGTCAAATTCATCTTCTCGTTCCATTCCGCCAACAAGCGGAAATAATCAGCAAACTGGGCCATCTGTCGGTCATCCAGTTGGATTCCGTCAGCTTCCAGCCGCAATCGGAATTCTTCAGGCAGCATAGTGTATTCCTTTCATTCAAAAAGCGGTATAACCCGCCGCATTTAGAGTGTTTCACAAAAATGTTTCACAACCACTACTTTAACGCAAAACGGCGGTTTGTGCAATGGTTTGTCCGGGGGATTTAATGGATCATTAGAAAAATGTCCTTGAGGTTTCACCAAAAAAAGCCCCCCAATCACCAAGGATTAACGGACTTCTTTAAAAGTATTTTCAAGATTCTTTCAGCTTATCACCAAACCGCTGCCAGTGCTGACTGATTGCTCTGGTCTAATGCACTTTTTAAATCAGACCGCTGCTTTTTTCACCTGAAAGCGCAGAACTGTGCGACTGTTTTTTGGTGCTGTTCTACGAGGATCCGAAAGATAAATTTCCCGATGCTGCCAGCCTACCCGTGTCACTTGTTCCGCGGTTGCGAAAGCCTGCATTTTTTCAAAACTGGCAGGCTCTTCGTCAAAGGCTCCTTGATGCAGCATTTGAACACAAAGACCTTCTTCTACTTCTTCAAAGGTTACCTCTTCCAGCAGTGGCTGAGGTTTCTTTTCTTTAACCATTGCCAGTGTTTCGGCAAAGTCCTCGGCTGTAATCACTGCCGGTTGGCGGATCATGATTTGGTAGACAAACTTGTCTTTATTCAAAGGATCTTCTGGATCAGAGGTACTCCAAACACCTTCCAGCGGATAGACGGTAAAGTCCGTATATCCAACTGTACCAGCTGCCTCTGGATCATTCAGACAGCGCTTCTTGTAACCCATTTTTAGCGGATAAGCCAATGAATACAAGATGCCCACCCGCTCGCTGAAATCTTCCTTGTTGGGATCGCCGGTACCGCTGATCATGATAAACTGCTGCTTAGGCAGGGTAATCAGCGCCGGTTTACGGCCAGGCAGGTAATAATTTTTTTCCGTCTTTTTCCACTCATGTTTCATCCGTGAGCTCCTCCTTTGTGATTTTCTCCCTGCAGATTGCTTCATCAACAGGCAGGCTATATTTTTGGTTAAGCTTCGCTATTCGCTGTCTCATTGCCTCACGAAAACTTGCTGGTGCCACCACTTCCCCCTGATCGCCAAAAGACAAAATAAAATCATAGGTCGTGACATTATCCGGCAACCAGCAGGTTACTAAAAAGCGGCCATCTGCCAGCTTGCGTACATCAGAAAAGCTTTCATAGACCCGATATGCTAGCCTTGCTTCAAACACTAATTTCAGCTTGACTAATGCGTGCTGTTCTTTTGGCTGTAATCCTTTATCTTCAAAGTCCACTTCTTGCCAGACGCGTTCAAATGTTTCTTGAGTTACGTTGACTGCCTGCATCCGTGTTAATTTGAAGAGACGAAAGTCCTGACGCAAACTGCAAAAAGCCCACAAGTACCACTCACGACTTTTGAACACTAGCTGCAACGGCTCTGCTTCACGATCAACAAAGGTCCCTTTATAGCTCAGATAAGTGAAGGTCACTTTCCGTTGTGTCAAAATCGCCTCTTACAGTTGTGAAAACAAAGCAGAACGTTGCCCAGTCCAATCAGAAAAATCGACCCGCATCCAGCGACGTCCCCCGCCGGCCTTTTGAAACAATGCCCCTAATTTATTCAATAACTCAGCTGAACCTTCCCCAGCATCCACCGCCTGCAAACTTTGCAAAGCCATCAAGATTCGTTTTTGTTCACTTGCCGTCATCAGGGTACGATCCAATACATAGTCTTCTTGCAAGAAGATCCCGCCGCCTTTTCCCGGAGTTGTATAAATTGGAACTCCCGCAGCACTCAAAGCATCTACATCTCGGTAAATGGTGCGGACTGACACTTCGAATTTTTCCGCCAGCTCCGGCGCCGTTGCCTTGCCTTGATTCAACAACTGCAACAATAGCTGCAGCAATCGACTGTTTGTCATTGCCCCACTCCCTTTATCCCGTAATGTCCACTTTTCTTTAGTATAGCGTGGAAAACCTGACAGGGAAAGTCAGGTTTTATCAAGAAGCAACTAGAAAATGACCAACTGGCAGCGCAGCTTTTTTCTGTTTTGATAGCCTCAGCCTGAGAAACAATTTTCCTCAACGCAAAAAACTTTCGGACATAGGGACATCCGAAAGTTTCTTCTTAAAGAGATTTGCCACAGGTACCACACTTAAGCAGCCAAGTAGCTGATTTTTGCCGGTTGCTTATTGCTGTTCATCAAATTTCGCATCCAACTGAAATGGCGAGCCGATGTAAACAAAGCGGCTGGTCACAGTCCCATCCGTATCGGTTGAACAGATTTCCTGTTTGAACGGAAAACAAATTCTTTCTCCAAAGGTCGTCTGGTCCGCTTCAGCAATCAATTGAAAGTTAGCGGCTGTAGGTAGAATCTTGTTGGCCTCTGCAATAATTTCCTCATCTGATCGTTGGGCAGCCCCTTTGACGATCCGACGGTAATCTTCTAGAAAAGCTGCCTGATTACCGAATATTTCCATAAAAATCCCTCATTTCGTCTTGATACCCTAAATGTACCAAGACTATTCTTTAAAAGCCAGTAAACGCTACCGCCTTACAAAAGGAGTCGCCTCACAAAAAAAGGGAAGGTGACTTAAGTGAATTCCAAGTACTAAACAGCTGCTGTTTAACCACAATTAGTAAAAAGTATACGGATGAGGAAAAATTGTGACCCTCTTGATGTCTTAGTCCGAAGAGAGAACATACCCATACGTGTCAGGAGAAAAAGTGAACTAGGCTGACTTGGCTTGATGAAATCAAGGAAAGTCTGTGTTTGAAATTTTTAGCAATGAAAAGCCGACAATCTTCCAATGATTTTAATGGAAGATTGTCGGCTTTTGCTTGCGTCTTACGTTTGGTATTGTTCGGTTCGTAGGACAGTGACTCAACTATTGTCACAGGCCTATCAATTAGCTGATTTTCTTAGTAACGGTGGATAAATCGCAAACCTGATGCGCTCAATGTTTGATAGTTAGGACCAGTTGGACTAGCAAAGCCCATCCCACCTTGTGAGAAGGTGAAAGTGCCGTCACCGTTAACGGATTCTACATAACCTACGTGACCATATTGTGCGCTGAAACCATGTTGGCCAGCTGCAAATACGACAACTGAACCAACTTCTGGTGTGCCATCGACACGGTAACCATCAGCTGCTGCGGAATAGGCCCAGTCAGCGCCATTGCCCCAATAAGTGCCAACCCAAGGTGCTACCATTTTTACATAGTAGGTACATTGGCCCCAAGGGTACATGTTGCCTGATCCGGAGTGGTCAATCCCATTTCCATCACCAGGTTTCGGTACTTCCGGTTCTGGATCTGGCGTCGGTTCTGGATCTGGTGTTGGCGTCGGTTCTGGTGTTTCAGAGCTGCCGGTATTGTTGTTGTCTTCTGGTTCAGTAGAAGCTTCCGGTGCTTTCGGTGTTTCTTGAACCGGTTTGCTTTCTTGTGCTTGTTTTTCTTGTTCTTTTGCTTCAGCTGCTGCTTGAGCGGCTAATTTTTGTTGACGTGCTGCTTCTGCTTTACGGGCTTTTTCAGCTTTTTCCTGCTCAGCTTTGATCCGTGCTGCTTCTGCTTCAGCCTCAGCTTTTTTCTTTTGCAACGTCTTCTTATCTTGTTCTGTTTTAGCTTCTTCGGCTGCCAAAGTTGCTTTCAAAACTTCCAGTTCAGCCTGTTTGTTGGCGATGTCTTTCTTTTGTTCAGCCAATTCAGTTTGGCTTTCATTCAATTCTTTGATCTTTGCTTCATTTTCTTTCACGTTGGATTCTACAGCTTCTTTGTCTGCTTGCTGCTGTTTCAACAAATCTTGGTTGGCATTCACCAAAGTAGACATTGCTTGAACCCGATTCACCATGTCTGTAATTGAGCTAGAACCCAAAACAGCGTCCAAGTAGGTCGTAGCAGAGCCGTTAACTTGTGTATCCCGCGCCTGTTTGTTGATCTTTTCTTGGCGTTTTGCGATACGCAGCTTCAACTGTGCAATTTCGTCTTGCAATTTCAGTGTTTCATCCGTCAATTTGGTTTGTTTTGCTTCCAAATCTTGGATCTTACCATTGACTGCTGCAACTTCTGCTTCAGCTGTTTCGATTTGCGACTGTGCGCCAGCCTGTTGGTTTTGCAGGTCAGCGATCTTGTCATTTTTTTCTTGAATTTGTTGGTCGAACGTATCAGCGAAAACAGTGACTGGTGCAGTAGCCAAGGTCAATGTACTTACCAATAATGCTGCGAGTGCTCTCTTTTTCAATTGATTGTTCTCCTCCGACTGTTTCTTTTCTAATTTATACTTAAAGTGATTAAATTCGATTTTTAGGTAGCTATTCTTGCTACAGTCCAAATTCTAACATTTAGATGTATCAATCAGATATTAGTAATGTTACAGATATATTTCATTTCCAACGTTATATTTTTCTTCAAAAAGACTATGAAATTTCTATAAATACTCCTTTTTAGGATAGTAAAAGATAAAATCCATTGGTTTTTATCAACATTTCTATGAAGAAAGCGTTATCTGTTTTGTTGGAGAATCTTCTGGTTTAATGTTGCTATTTCATTACAAGTTCAAAATTTTGGAGAACTTGACTGCGGATAACCCTGTTTTTTTTATTCATTTATAGCGCTTTTTTATACGGATTTTTCAGCAATTTCTATCAGCTAACTTGGCCTTCATGGTATACTAACAGCAAGAAAGCATCTGAAACAACAGCTGAAAAAGGTGGTGATGACTAGATGGCAGCGATAACTCTATGCCCAAACAATAACAGATTTCAATTAGCATTTTTGTATGAATGTCGACAAATGACGCATGATTTCCATAAAAATGGGGAAGTCTGCCCAAAAATCGCTATTTTTATCCAAAATTTCATCAGTCACACCGATCCTCCTCTTTGAGCAAATTTGTAAAATAACAAATATGGCGCAGTGGAGTCTCTTTTCCACTGCGTTTTTTCTTTTACGTAAGGCGCTGTAGGAGCAATCATTTCGGTGGACTTTACGTAAGGAGTAGAAAAAATGCAAGAAAATATCAAACGAAATTATCGCTATACTTTTTTCCAGTGGTTCGTAGTCACCGGCCTCTGGATGCTCTATCTGACGCAAAAGGGTTTTTCCCCGCTTGAAGTCGGGATTATGGAAGCCGTTTTTCATGTCACCAGTTTTATCTTTGAAGTACCCTCTGGCAGCCTGGCCGATCGCTTCGGCTATAAAAATACATTGATTGCCAGTCGAATCATCAATACAATCAGCTGCCTACTGACTGTGCTAAGTGGTGATTTCTGGATTGTGACCGTGGGCTTTGTCTTTAGCGCCCTCAGCTACAACCTGTCTTCCGGCACCAATGAAGCCCTGGTCTTTGAATCTTTGTTAGCCGTCAAGCAGGAAAAACGCTACCTGAAAGTCACTGCCAATATCAATATGATCCTTGAAATCAGCAATTCATTGGGGATCGTCGTGGCAGGTCTGTTCAGCCACTGGTTTTTCGACGGTGTCTACTGGCTGCAGATTTTGTTGAATGGTTTGGCGATTCTTACTGCCCTGCGCTTTGAAGAACCGCCTCGTATTCGACAGCAACGACAGCGTTATTTTCAGCTGATCACCAGCGCCTTTGCCATGACGTTGAAGATTCCCGGGCTGTTCCTAGTGATGCTGGCCTTCGCCTTTATTGACAGCTTGAATGCCACGTATTATTTTTATTTTCAGAATTTCTTTGAACAGCTGGGGATCAATGGGATTGGCATCAGTCTGGTAATCTTCGCCAGCACCTTATTCCAATTGGCCGCTGTGCGTCTTGCTGCTGTTGTCGGAGAGCAGGTTTCGTTGCCACGTCTGTTTGCTATTGTTTTATTACTGCTGACTATTGCCACTGCCGCTTCTGGATTTTTGCCGGTTGTGGGGGTTATTCCCTGCTACATTTTGGCAAACTGTCTGCCGGCTTTGGTAACCCCGATTCGCTCCAACTTTATCAATCAGCTGATTCCATCGGAGCAACGAGCCACTATCAATAGTATCGACAGCCTTTGTTATTCCATGATGATGATCCCTTTCTTTCCTTTATGTGGGTGGTTGATTCAGATTTTTGGTTATCGCAGCACCTTTGTCTTTGTCAGTCTGGCGCTGGCTGCAGGCGGGGTATTGATTTATCCTCGCTTAAACCGGACGTTGAATGTTTAAGAGCTTACCTTCTTTATTAAGAAGAAACTGAAGTGTACCAATCCTCAGTTACTAAACGCGAGCTACAAAAAAAGACACTTCCATCAAAATGCAGTGGAAGTGCCTTTTTTTATTGTTAAATTTTCTGATACCAACTGACAAAGAAATAAAAAGTTTCATGTGAAACATTCGAATTGGCAGCTTTTCCCCGCGGTGCTTCACTACACTAAGCCTTGTCAGTGGACACTTTGGCGATCTTGCCTTGTTCGATATACACCATCAAAATGCTGATATCTGCTGGGTTGACACCACTGATTCGACTGGCTTGAGCGATAGTTTCCGGTTGAATCTTCATAAGTTTTTGGCGAGCTTCCGTAGCCAAACCGTTGATTGCTTCATAGTCGATATTTTCTGGAATTCGTTTTGCTTCCATGCGTTTGAGCTTTTCAACTTTTTCCATCGCTTTTTTGATGTAGCCTTCATATTTAATCTGGATTTCTACCTGTTCGATCTCTTTAGCAGTCAACGCTTCGTCAGCAGGAATAAATTGCAACAATTCCTGGTAGCTGATTTCTGGGCGACGGAGAAATTCAACTGCCAATACGCTGTCCTTCAAAGCAGCTGCGCCTTTTTCGGCAAGAAATGCTTGAACTTCAGCCGTTGGTTTGATTCGCAGCTTGTGCAAACGAGCAATTTCACCTTCGACTGCCGCTTTTTTCGCAAGGTAAGCTTCATACTGAGGCTCTTTGACAAGACCAATTTGATGCCCCATTTCAGTCAACCGCAAATCCGCATTGTCGTGACGCAAAATCAAGCGGTATTCGGCACGACTGGTCAGTAGCCGATAAGGTTCTTGTGTGCCTTTTGTCACCAGGTCATCAATCATGACACCGATATACCCGTCGCTTCGTTGCAAAATCAATGGCTCTTTGCCTTGGATTTTCAAACCAGCATTAATTCCGGCAATCAAACCTTGACCGGCAGCTTCTTCATAGCCGCTGGTGCCGTTTGTTTGACCGGCAGTGTAAAGATTTTCGATCAACTTGGTTTCCAAAGTGGGCCGCAGCTGATGAGGCACGACTACATCATACTCGATGGCATAGCCTGTACGCATCATTTCCACATTTTCCAAGCCGGCAATGGAGCGCAGCAAATCCACCTGAACATCTTCTGGCATTGACGTTGACAGGCCTTGCACATAGACTTCCTCCGTATGCAGCCCTTCTGGTTCCAAAAACAGCTGGTGACGTTCCTTATCTGAAAAACGTACAATCTTGTCTTCAATAGATGGGCAATAACGAGCACCCACCCCTTCTACGATTCCGGTAAACATCGGTGCACGATGCAGATTGTTTTGGATGATTTGATGTGTCTTTAGATTTGTATAGGTCAACCAGCAAGGTTCCTGCTGTGTTTTGTAGGCACTGTCAGGTGTCCCACAGCTGAAATGATTGGGTTCAACATCTCCAGGCTGAATCTCAGTCGCAGAATAATCAATAGTAGAAGATTTCACCCGTGGCGGTGTGCCCGTTTTGAAACGAGCAATCTCCAATCCATGTTCTTTCAAGTTATCTGCCAAACCGACAGACGGCTGTGAGTTGTTAGGACCAGAGGAATATTTCAGTTCTCCGATGATAATTTCTCCTCGCAGAGCCGTTCCTGCCGTGATAATTACCGCTTTTGCCGCGTAACGAGCCCCTGTGTTGGTGATGACCCCTTTACAGACACCGTCTTCTACAATCAGTTTTTCCACCAGTCCTTGACGCAAGGTCAGGTTTGGTTCTTTTTCAATCGTATATTTCATTTCCTTGGCGTAGGCTTTTTTATCCGCCTGTGCCCGCAGCGCCCGGACAGCCGGCCCTTTACCGGTATTTAGCATCCGCATTTGGATATAGGTCTTATCGATATTCTTAGCCATCTCGCCCCCCAATGCATCAATTTCTCGAACGACAACGCCTTTTGCGGGACCACCGACTGAAGGATTGCAAGGCATGAAAGCCACCATATCCAGGTTGATAGTTAAAAGCAGTGTCTTGTTCCCCATTCGTGCATTGGCTAATGCCGCTTCTGATCCGGCATGACCGGCTCCGACTACGACGACATCATAAGAATCAGCTTGAAATTCCATTTATTTTTTCGCTCCTTGTTTTCCATACTTGACTTGATAAATTGCGATTTTGAGGCAGGTAATCTGCACACTGCCTCTGATTTTTTTGAGAGCCGGCTGTGGTGGCAGGCTTTTTTTGTTGCGAAAATTAAATAACAAAACAACCAACACAAATTTGTTATTTATTATTTTCCAAGACAAAATTGACTGAATAATTGCGTGATGAGTTCATCTTGAACACTATCACCCACGATTTCTCCTAAATAATCCCAGCAACGGGTCATGTCAATTTGTACCAGATCCACCGGCATTCCCGCCTCGATGCCACCGATTACATCACCAAGAGATTGCCCGGCTTTTTCCAGCAAAGCGATATGGCGCGTATTGGAGACGTAAGAGGCATCCTTTTCACCGGTCCCGCCAGCAAAAAACAAATCCGCGATGGCATTTTCCAACTGATCCAATCCCTCTTGTTCCAACACAGAGACAGCAAAGACAACACTGTCCCCCGCCAAAACAGCCACTTCAGCCAGGTCCAATTTTTGAGGCAGATCGGTCTTGTTCAACAAGATGATTCGCTTGCTGTCACGAGTCAGTTCCAACAAGGTACGATCCGCCACAGTCAACGCTTCACTTTGATTCAGAACCAAAAGAATCAAATCAGCCTCGGCCAGCGCTTTTTTACTGCGCTCAACGCCGATTTTCTCAACGACATCTTCGGTATCGCGAATGCCCGCCGTATCGATTAGCTTGAGAGGAACCCCCCGCACGTTGACGTATTCTTCAATGACATCTCGGGTCGTACCGGCAATATCTGTGACGATGGCTTTTTCCTCGTCCAGCAGGTAGTTCAACAGGCTGGATTTGCCGACATTGGGCCGGCCGATAATGGCTGTGCTCAACCCTTCCCGCAGAATTTTTCCTTGTTGGGCTGTCACTAGCAGTTGATTGATTTGTCCTTGGACCTGATTAGCTTTTTCCAACAAAAGCCGCGTAGTCAGCTCTTCTACGTCATCGTATTCCGGATAGTCGATATTAACCTCTACTTGGGCGAGGGTCTCTAAAATTTCTTGGCGTAAGGAGCGAATCAAGGCAGACAAATTACCGTCCAGCTGATTTAGCGCGACATTCATGGCTTTGTCCGTCTTGGCCCGAATCAAATCCATCACTGCTTCGGCCTGTGACAGATCAACACGGCCGTTTAAAAAGGCCCGCTTAGTAAACTCTCCTGGCTCTGCCAGCCGCGCGCCTTGCCGCAATGCCAGCTGTAAGATCTGATTGGTAACTACCATACCGCCGTGACAGTTGATTTCCACGACATCTTCTCGTGTAAAGGTTTTGGGTGCCCGCAACACGGTGACCATCACCTCATCCACCAATCGCTGATCAGCGGGGTCCACGATGTGTCCATAGTGAATCGTATGGGTGGGAACCTCCGCCAGACATTTACTGCCACTCTGGTAGATTTCAGCAGCGATTTTGACAGCTTCTTCCCCGCTGAGACGAACGATGGAAATCGCTCCTTCCCCCGGCGGTGTCGAGATTGCCGCGATCGTATCGAATTCCTGTGTGATTTCAGCCATGACTCTGCTCCTTTTTGAATCGTTTACTTGTCGAACTTCCGACAAAAATGCAATAAAAAAAGCGCCCCATTCGAACACGGTGGGCAAAAAAAGTTTCATTCTCAAAAACTTTCTGCCAAACGGCTCGACTTAGCACTTTCACTGCTTGTCTTCTATTTAAATTCTTCATTAATTTAGCACAATTTCAAAACCGGTGCAAGACTGCTTTTTACAGATTCAGGGGGTTTTACCTTTACTTAAAGAATCAAAAAACGGTAAAATCATAAGTGAGACGGGGAAAAACCATGCTAAACAAACGCCTTGCAAAAGCATAAATCCTTTTTGAAGCAGCAGCTGTCATAAATAACTAGTTTTGCCCACAAGCTTTGGAAAGATTCCCCAGTACAATTGGAAGGGAGCAGGTATCATGAGTATTTTCAACGATAGAAACGACAAGTCTGACGGGACAAAAGAAGAAAATCAACGAATCAAGGAGGTCATCCTCTCCACTGGCAATATCAATCGTAGCTATGTGGTACGAGACGTCATCTTTGTGGCGGAAAAATTCGAAACCGATCTTTTTGATCAGGCCGTCGATCCCAATGAATCTTTGGCAGGTATCAAATTGAAATTGCAACGAATGGCCCACGCATATGGAGCCAACGCCGTCATCAACTGCCATTTCGATCACGCCCACGTGACGGTTGAAGGCAAAACTTGCTTGGAAATCTTCGCATATGGCACCGTCGTCCAATTTATCCAATCCACAATTGGTGGTTGATTGCTTCAACGATTGCACCAGCCTTCCTTGTTTTGACTAGGACGGCTGGTGTCTTTTGTTGTCATAGAGCATCAGCCAGTTGACGCTCTTTTAGACAATAGCCCTTCCCGCTGGCAGAAGGCTGCCTATTTTTACAACAAAAAACCCTCTGTTGTATGGCTGGCAACAGAGGGCTCTCTATCAAAGTTTCGACTACTCTGGCGTCTTTCCTTCGATAAGAATGATTTCTACTAGAATATACTGTGATTCCCGGTAGATGTCAACGTATTTTTGCGGGAAACAAGGGTTATCAAAGCTTAAAAACGTTGGTATATCAGTATTTTTATTGAAATTATTCACGCCGACATTCCCTTGTTTTTCAAGGCTTGTACAAATGAAAAGACCAGCAGCTTCCACCATTTTTTAGCGGAAGCTGCTGGTCTTTTGCTGGCTTACTTTGGTAATGATTGCGTTCAAAAAAAGCTGATCAGAGGCTTGTCACAAACTCTTTTGATCTCAATAATATCTTTTCGCAGGTTCCACAACCAAGTAACGATAGGGCTCGTCCCCTTCAGAATGCGTTTGAACGGCATCATCTTTACTCAAAACGGAATGGATTTGTTTGCGTTCAAAGGCCGGCATCGGTTCCAAAAAGACCGGACGTCCGGTGCGTTTGACTTTCTCAGCAGTTCGTTCTGCCAAACGTTCTAAGATAGCTTGACGTTTTTGTCGGTAATCACCGACATTCACCACTACTGACAGTTTATTTTTGGCTACACGGTGGATGAAAACCTGTGCCAAATATTGCAGGGCATTCAGCATTTTACCGTGCTTACCGATTAAAATCCCCTGCTTTTGCGTATCCAATTGGAAAACAATCAGACCGTCTTCGCGTTTCATTTTCACCAATGCCGGTGCCTTCAGCTCATTGCTGATATTAGTCAGATACAGCGCCAACTGTGTCAGAGCCGCTTCATCCTCCAATTCCGACAAAACTTGCCGGCTATCTTCCTCCGGCACTGTAACCTCTTCAAGCTCCAGTTCAACGACTGGTGTCGCTTGGTCTTCGGCAGTAACGTCAGCCACAACCTCTTCTACCGCTTCGCTGATTTCTTCTGCGACGCTGGGCTCAACTGAAACGCGGGCGTTTTTTTTGCCCATCCCCAGAAAACCCTTTTTGGCTTCTTCTACCACTTCAATCACAGCTTCATCTTTGGCAATACTCAGCGCTGACAGCCCTTTTTGGATTGCTTCTTGCACTGTTGCCCCTTCATAAATCGGCATACTTACAACCTCCTATATCTCTTCATGATTTTTCAATGAAAAATCAGATTACTCGATACTCCATGATACCATTTCCCATCGTTTTTGGCTTATTTTCCCTAAGTAAAAATCAGACTTTGCCGGCCATTGCTGCCAAAAAAGGATCAATAAGCGGGAAAATCCGCCATCCTCGCAGATAGCGGATTTTCTGAATCATTGTATTTAGCGTTTTTTGTTGCGTTTTTTCTTCGGGTTCAATGCTTTTTGCAGCGCCCGTTCTTTTTCTCGTTGCTGTCTGGCAACTTCTTCTCTTTCGCGACGAATCTTGAAAGGATTGTTGATCAGCAGAGTTTGTACAACTTGGAAAGCATTGGAGACTACCCAGTACAGTGACAGACCACTGGCTAAGTTGATACCCATCAGCAAGATCATAATCGGCATCGCGAAGTTCATGATCTTCATGCTGGCATTGGATTCCAATTGACTCATACTCGACAGATAGGTGCTGGCAAAGGTGAACAGTGCCGCCAAAACCGGCAAGATGAAAAATGGATCCGGATGTCCCAGTTCCAACCACAGGAATTTTCCGTTGGTCAAGCTTGGAGTCCGTTGAATGGATTGCCACAGTGCCATCAAGATTGGCATCTGAACAAGCATCGGCAGACAGCCGGCGTAAGGATTCACACCATGTTCTGCATATAGTCGTTGTTGTTCGTCCCGCAGACGTTGTTGTGTCTCTGCATCTCGGGAAGCATATTTTTGTTGCAGCTCTTTTAGTTGTGGTTGAAGTTCTTGGGTCTTGCGCATGCTCTTGTTTTGAAAGTGCATCAGCGGCAATAAGATGACCCGGATAATCAACGTAAAGAGGATGATACCGATTCCGGCATTGCCAAACGACAGGGCTTTGATCGCTTGGGCAAAGTTATAAACGATGTACCGATCCCAAAATCCGGTACTGTTTGCATTGACCTCTCCGGTTCCGCAGGCGGACAAAACGAAGACCATAGCCAACATTCCCGCCAGCAAAAGAATACGTTTTTTGTTTTTCACTGGACAAAAATCCCTTCTACTTATGAATTATCAATAATTTTTGCGAGTTTCAAGACGTGGATCAGATTGCTCATGACTGCTTTTGAGTCGCAATCTTTCACAGACGGTCGCGCAATCACGATAAAGTCGATTTCCGGATCGATCTGATCTTTCAATGCAAACAGGCTGGCCCGCAGCATCCGCTTGACCCGGTTGCGCTCCACAGCGTTTCCTACCTTTTTACCGACAGACAGTCCCACACGAAAATGAGCTTGTCCCGGTTTTGCCAAACGGTAAACCACAAACTTCCGATTGGCGCAGGATTCGCCTTTTTTAAATACTTTTTGAAAATCCCGCTCTGATTTGACGCGATAAGCCTTTCTCATGGTGATCCTTCATTTCTTCTAAAATCGTTTACTCACTTTCCAATAATACCATAGAAGCCCCTCAAACTTCACCTTAAAAATTAAAAATTCCCCGTCCCATCAGTTCCCACCAAAATTAAGTTGCCATTCCTCCAGCTGCCTGCATATTTTTCGAATCAATCACACCCTGCTGCCAAAGAGAGTTGCCAAAAAAGAACTAAAAAATCAGCCGCCACCAAAAACAAGACTTTTAGCAGCAGCTGATTTTTGGGCAAAAAAAAACCACTGGACCCCAGTGGCTTAGGCAGATAAGACTTTACGTCCTTTAAGACGACGTGAAGCTAACACGCGACGTCCGTTTTTAGTGCTCATACGTTTACGGAAACCGTGAACTTTTTGGCGTTTGCGTTTGTTTGGTTGATAAGTTCTTTTCATTATTGTCCACCTCCAAGAGAGTCATTGTTCTATCACTACAGACATACTTTGATAGTATACCGAGTCCACCAGACATTTGTCAATAAATTTTTGGTGGAATGGCCTCGATCATTTTCACTGTCTTTTAGTTTTCCACAGAAATTTCCTGACTGAGGGCCTCTGCCTTCAGTTCCATTTTCAAAAAACTTATCCACATTTCAGAATTTTTTAGTTGTGCATATCTGTGGATAATGATTTTTGTGCGTTTTTAGCTCCCACAGAGTTTTTCCGAGGTTTTCCACAAATCCCCCTCCTGTATAAAAGTTTTCAACAAGGATACATTTCCCCGTGGATAACTCCTATAAACTCCTAGATATCAAGTAGAATTTCTCCCAGCTATCTGTGGATTTCTTTTTTTAGCAGCCGAAATGTCCACAGATTTTTTTATCTTGTTGATAACTTTTTTTCTTGCTGTGTATCTCTTTATCCACAGCTTATTTAACTTGTGGACAATTTACTTCTCACTTTTTCTTCGCCGGTTTTTTAGCTGAATCTGTGGAAAACTTTCGATGAACGTGCTAAATTAGGGGTACACTTAAAAAAGACTTAAGGGACTCGATCCGACGTCTGCAGCCAACCCTGCTTGTCTGTACCTGTCGCATCGTGAGCTTTGGTGTCGCCAAAACTCGCAGTTCCTGTTTTTCTTTTGTAAAAAATGCACTGATCAACCACTAATTCGTTTCGTCTTTGCAGCCGAAGCCATCATTTTTATTTCAATAAAGGAGGACAGCCATGTCGACTCTCGAGACGGTTTGGCCGAAGATACTGGAGGGGTTGCAACATGACCTCAGCGAAACCAGTTATAATACTTGGGTCCATCCGGTGATCCCTCTTTCGTTAAACAACGATCAGCTTCTCATCCAGGTTCCCAGCCCGATTCATAAAAATTACTGGGAACGCAATATCATGACTAAATTTTTGGAAAACAGTTACCGCCTGTTTGAGCGGGAGATTATTCCCAAATTGGTCGTTGAAGGCGATGAGTCGCTGACAGCAGCCCCACAGACACCACCGACTGCTGAAGTGATCGAAGAGGATGCCACAAACTCTGTTTTGAATCCCAAATACACCTTTGACACCTTTGTCATTGGGAAAGGCAACCAGATGGCCCATGCGGCGGCGCTGGTTGTTGCTGAAGAACCCGGATCCATCTACAACCCACTGTTCTTTTACGGGGGTGTTGGTCTAGGGAAAACCCACTTGATGCACGCCATCGGCCATCAACTGCTGACCAACAATCCCAAAGCCAAAATCAAATATGTCAGCAGCGAAAACTTCACCAATGATTTCATTACTTCTATTAAGAACAATGAAATGGACAAGTTTCGCCAAGAATACCGCAGCGTCGATTTACTTTTAGTCGATGATATCCAGTTTTTGGAAAACAAAGTCGAAACACAAAACGAGTTCTTCTATACCTTTGAAGAACTGTACAAAAACAACAAGCAGATCGTGCTCACTAGTGATCGCCTGCCTTCTGAGATCCCAACATTGCCGGAGCGACTGGTTTCGCGCTTTGCCTGGGGGTTATCTGTCGACATCACACCACCGGATCTGGAGACTCGTATCGCTATCTTGCGCAAAAAAGCGGAAGCAGAACGCTTAGAGATCCCAGATGATACCCTCAGCTACATCGCTGGCCAGATTGATTCCAATATTCGGGAACTGGAAGGGGCCTTGGTGCGAGTACAAGCCTTTGCCACCATGAACAATGCCGATATCACTACCAGTTTGGCCGCCGAATCCTTGAAAGCACTAAAGAGCAGCAATGGTTCTGCCCAATTGACAATCTTGCAGATTCAAGAAGAAGTCGCCAAGTATTACCACATTTCTCTGAAAGATCTCAAAGGCAAAAAACGTGTGAAAAGCATCGTTGTTCCTCGACAGATTGCCATGTATCTCTCACGGGAACTAACTGACAATTCATTACCGAAAATCGGCGCTGATTTTGGCGGCAAAGACCATACGACTGTGATCCATGCCCATGAAAAGATCCAACAACTGTTGCAGTCAGATGCTACGACTCAAAATGAAGTCGCAGAGATCAAAAATCTCCTCTTCAACTAAGCAGTCAGCAGCCAAAAACTTGATCAAATCCATTGAAGACAAATTATCACTGATAGTTGTCGTGTGGATAACCTTTTAAAAACCATAAAATTTATCCACAACTTATCCACAGTGGAAAACGGTGAACTAGCACGGCTTAAGCTGAGTTATCCACTGTTTAAACAGAGCCTACTGCTTCTATTACTTTTTCCCTTAAATCAACTAAAATCAGTAAGCAGCTACCCTTCGTTGAAGACGAGCAAGTAATAGTCGTTGCGCTCTTCAAAAAGCAATTTACTAATGATTGAACACCTGTGTATTTCAAACAAACGCAGCTAAAAAAATCCGTTGACCATTACAATTAAAAGGAGTGTTCCCCAACATGAAAGTTACCCTCAACCGATCCGTCTTTATTCAAGAATTGGCAACCGTGCAACGGGCCATTTCAAGCAAGACGACTATTCCCATCTTGACTGGGGTTAAAATCGAACTGAAAGACAGCGGACTGACCATGACCGGCAGCAACGCTGATATCTCCATCGAAACTTTTTTAGAAAGCAGCAATGAAAAAGCCCAGATGCAGATCGAATCAACGGGCGCCATCGTTTTACAAGCCCGTTTCTTCTCAGAAATCGTCCGCAAACTGCCAGAAGATACCTTCACCATGGAAGTCATGGAAAATAACCAAGTGGCTATCACTTCCGGTAAAGCCAACTTCATCGTCAACGGATTGGATCCTGACAATTATCCTCATCTGCCTATTGTGGAACGACGCAATCAAATGAAATTGTCTGTTCAGATGCTGAACCAGTTGGTCAGTGAAACTGTTTTTGCTGTTTCAGCGCATGAAAGCCGCCCAATTTTGACAGGTGTTCACTTTATTTTAGAAAATCAAAAGCTGTTGGCTGTGGCTACCGACTCCCACCGACTCAGTCAGCGACTCATTCCTATTGAAGCAGAAGCCAGCGAGTTCAATATCGTCATTCCCGGCAAGAGTCTAATCGAGTTGTCTCGTTCTTTTGCCGATGAGGAAGAAGAAGTGGAAATCAGCATTATGGAAAACCAAGTTCTTTTCAAAACTAAGAACATGCTGTTTTACTCTCGCTTGTTAGAAGGCAATTACCCCGATACCAATCGTTTGATCCCGACTAGCTTCAACACCGAAATCGAATTTGGTGTGCGGGACTTTTTGGCAGCCATTGAACGGGCATCTTTGCTGTCTCATGAAGGTCGCAACAATATCGTCCGCCTGTCGATTTCCGACGACAGCGTGATGTTGTACGGAAACTCTCCGGAAGTCGGTAAAGTAGAAGAAGCCTTGAATTACGAAAAAGTAACCGGCGAACCGTTGACGATCTCCTTTAATCCGGACTACATGAAGGCGGCACTGCGGGCTTTTGGTGATATGAGTATTACCATCAAGTTCATTTCGCCGATTCGACCATTTACCTTGGAACCAACGGAAGGCCAAGGTGAATTTATCCAATTGATCACACCTGTGCGAACCAACTAAACAGCCTCAGCTCAGTAAAAAATTGGTTAAATGTCCTACAAACTTAAGAAAGCGGCAGTTCTCTTTTGAGGCTGCCGTTTTTATTTGGCTATAGTGATTTAAGCAGCGAAAAGTTCTTGTAACCTTGGCAAATTGACTTCACATTAACAGTCACAGAAGTATGCCGGCTTCTGCGGGCTATATCACGTTTCTGATCTGTGCCAAGCTGCCTTTGACAGCTGGGAAAAAGCTGAAAATTGCAACAGCCGGAAAAACTGTTGTTCTTTCTGCTGTCCTGACAAGTTTCATGAAAATAAAAATAAGTTGCTGAAAGAGAGAAAAAATTGGAATCTCGCCGAAAAGGTCCTTAAAATCGATTTTCAGCGATTTTTTTGCTGGAGGATATTTTTTATCGAAAATATACAAGTCTTCTGAGAGTGAAAAATATCCGGAGAAATTTGTTTTTCCCCTTAAAAAAAGGTATAATATGGGTATCTGTTTTATGGTGTTTAGAGTGAAACGAGGGCTGAAAATGAAAGAAAAGATCTATCTGGACGAAACCAGCGAATATATGACGTTGGGACAAGTCCTGAAAGAGGTTAATGTCATCTCCAGTGGCGGACAAGCCAAATGGTATTTGGCAGAGACAACTGTGATGGTAGACGGTGAGCCGGAAAATCGCCGTGGCCGCAAGCTGTACCCGGGGATGATGATCGAGATACCTGATGAAGGTACTTTTTTTATGGCGAAAAAGGATCCCGACGATGCGGCTGAATGACCTCTACCTGCGGAATTTCCGCAATTACGAGGAGCTGTCTTTGACCTTCGACAAAAATATCACGATTTTTCTTGGAGAAAATGCGCAGGGAAAGACCAATGTTCTGGAAAGCATCTATGTGTTGGCCATGACCCGCAGCCACCGCACCACCAACGAGCAAGAGCTGATTCGTTTTGATCAAGATCATGCTTATCTCAAAGGGGACCTGACCAAGCGGGGAGCCACTGTGCCGTTGGAGATTACCCTTACTAAAAAAGGCCGCAAGACGAAGGTGAACCACATCGAGCAAAAAAAGCTTTCCAGCTATGTGGGTCAGATGAACGTAATCTTGTTTGCGCCGGAGGATCTTTCTCTGGTGAAGGGTACTCCTCAAATCCGGCGAAAGTTCTTAGACATGGAGATTGGCCAGATTGATCCCATCTATCTGTATGATCTGGTGCAGTACCAAGGGGTTTTAAAGCAGCGCAATCAATACCTCAAGCAGACTGCCGGTGATAAAAAGCCGGATCCTGTTTATCTGGAAATCCTTGATGAGCAGTTGGTGTCCTTTGGAGCCAAGGTTTTGTTTGCCCGTCAGCGTTTTGTAAAACGGCTGGAATACTGGGCCAATGCTCTTCACCAAAAGATTAGCCGGGAAAAGGAGCATTTGACGCTGAAATATGTGTCTTCCATTGCCTTTGACGAGGCAGCTGATCTAGCGGCTATCAGTGACGCATTCACAGCCGCACTGCTGAAAAGTCGTGAGAAGGAACGTTTTCGGATGAGTACACAGGTGGGGCCGCACCGAGATGACCTCAGTTTTGCTATCAATGGCAAGGATGTTCAGACCTATGGTTCCCAAGGGCAGCAGCGAACCACCGCATTGAGTGTCAAACTGGCAGAGATTGATCTGATGAAAGAAGAGACAGGGGAATTTCCCATTTTGCTTTTAGATGACGTGATGAGCGAATTGGATGATTCTCGTCAGCTTCATCTTTTGGAAACCATCGAAGGTAAAGTTCAGACCTTTTTAACCACTACCACCTTGGAGCATGTCAAAAATAAGATGACGGTAGAACCCGCCATCTATTATGTAACACAAGGACATATCACCAAAGAAGCAGCTTCAACGGATCAGCTATAGATCCCTTTTTATTTAGATAAATCGACTTTAGTGGCAGGCAACAGCCGTTAAAGTTTTCCCTGATCTTGCAGCAAGCTGGCAGTTTTGTAAAAAATGAACGGGATTGCCCGCCGCTGGACCATTTTTGTGTCTCGCCGCTGCGTTTCAGACAGAAAGGAGCTTTTCGTTAATGACAGAAGAAGAAAAGAACAAACAGGAACTTGCCAAGGCTTATGATGCCAGCCAGATCCAGGTCTTAGAAGGCTTGGAAGCGGTGCGTAAACGTCCTGGTATGTATATTGGTTCCACTAGCGGCGAAGGTCTCCATCACTTGGTTTGGGAAATTGTCGACAACTCGATTGATGAAGCGTTGGCCGGCTTTGCTACCAAGATTGAAGTTATTGTGGAGCCAGACAATAGTATCACCGTCGTGGATGACGGCCGAGGAATTCCCGTGGACATCCAAGCCAAAACGGGGCGGCCAGCTGTTGAAACAGTGTTTACCGTTTTACATGCCGGCGGTAAATTTGGCGGTGGCGGATACAAAGTTTCCGGGGGGCTGCATGGGGTGGGTTCATCCGTTGTTAACGCCCTTTCCACTAGTTTGGACGTCAAAGTTTATAAAGATGGCAAAATCTATTACCAAGAATACCGTCGTGGGGCAGTTGTAGATGATTTGAAAGTCGTCGGTGAGACAGAACTTCACGGAACCACCGTTCACTTTATTCCCGATCCGGAAATCTTTACTGAAACCGTGGAATTTAACTTCGATAAATTATCAACTCGGGTGCGGGAGCTGGCCTTTTTGAATCGCGGTTTGCGCATTTCGATTGAAGATCGGCGCAGCGAAGAACCAGTCCTGAGAGAATATCATTACGAAGGCGGAATCAAGAGCTACGTTGAGCATTTGAATAAAGGTAAAGACGTACTCTTTCCTGAACCAATCTATCTGGAAGATGAGCAGCAAGATATCGCTGTGGAAGTATCCATGCAATATACCAACAGCTACCACACCAATATTTTGAGCTTTGCTAACAATATCCATACCTATGAAGGCGGAACCCATGAATCCGGCTTTAAAACAGCTCTGACCCGGGTAATCAACGACTACGCCCGACGCCAAAAGCTGATGAAAGAAAATGACGAGAACCTCTCCGGTGAAGATGTGCGGGAAGGCCTGACAGCAGTTATTTCAATCAAACACCCAGATCCGCAGTTTGAGGGACAAACGAAGACTAAACTAGGAAATTCGGAAGTCCGGACAGTCGTCGATCGTCTGTTTTCAGAACACTTTATGAAATTCTTGATGGAAAATCCAACAGTCGGTCGTCAAATTATCGACAAAGGAATCATCGCTTCAAAAGCTCGGATGGCCGCAAAACGTGCCCGTGAGATGACTCGGCGTAAGGGAACACTGGAGATCAGCAATCTGCCAGGGAAATTAGCGGACTGTTCTTCAAACGATCCAGAAAAATGCGAATTGTTTATCGTCGAAGGAGATTCAGCCGGTGGTTCTGCTAAGCAAGGACGTAACCGCGAATTTCAAGCAATCCTGCCAATCCGCGGGAAGATTTTGAACGTAGAAAAAGCGAGCATGGACAAGATTTTGGCCAACGAAGAAATCCGTTCCTTGTTTACTGCGATGGGAACGGGCTTCGGTGCTGATTTTGATGTTTCGAAAGCTCGTTATCATAAACTGGTTATCATGACCGATGCCGATGTCGATGGTGCCCATATTCGAACCCTACTTTTGACCCTGTTTTATCGTTATATGCGTCCTATCGTAGAAGCCGGTTACGTTTATATCGCTCAGCCGCCTTTGTATGGGGTGAAACAAGGGAAAAATATCACTTATGTCCAACCCGGCAAAGATGCAGAAGAACGCCTGCAAGCAACTATTGATGCACTGCCAGCCACACCGAAGCCAAGCATTCAGCGTTATAAAGGGCTGGGGGAAATGGACGATCATCAATTGTGGGAAACAACGATGGATCCAGAGAATCGCCTGATGCTGCGGGTATCTGTTGAAGATGCAATCGAAGCCGACCAGGTTTTTGAAATGTTGATGGGCGACCGAGTGGAACCACGTCGAAACTTTATCGAAGAAAATGCACATTACGTCAAGAATCTAGACATTTAAGGAGGGAGAATGAACTGTGGAAGATCATAAAGAAAATATCCAAAACGTCAACCTGACCAGTGAAATGAAGACCTCCTTCATCGATTATGCGATGAGTGTCATCGTGGCGCGGGCCTTGCCAGATGTGCGTGACGGATTGAAGCCGGTTCACCGCCGGATTTTATACGGAATGAACGAATTGGGTGTAACGCCGGACAAGCCTCATAAAAAATCAGCCCGGATTGTCGGGGATGTCATGGGTAAGTATCACCCCCACGGCGACAGTGCCATCTATGAGTCAATGGTGCGGATGGCGCAACCCTTCAGCTACCGCTATATGCTAGTAGACGGCCACGGGAACTTTGGTTCAGTGGATGGTGACGGGGCTGCTGCGATGCGGTATACCGAAGCCCGTATGAGTAAACTGGCAATGGAAATGTTGCGAGACATCAATAAAAATACGGTTGATTTCATCAGTAACTATGATGATTCCGAAAAAGAACCGGAAGTTTTGCCGGCTCGTTTCCCGAACCTGTTGGTAAACGGAACTACCGGGATCGCCGTCGGTATGGCTACCAATATTCCACCCCATAACTTAAGAGAAGTTACAGCTGCTATTGAATTGCTGATGGACGATCCTGAGGTAACCACCAATGAGTTGATGGAAGTCTTGCCTGGGCCGGACTTTCCTACTGGCGGTTTAGTCATGGGTAAATCCGGTATCCGCCGAGCGTACGAAACTGGTAAGGGATCGATTACTGTTCGGGCAAAAGTGGAAATCACGGAGATGCCTAACGGAAAAGAGCGAATTTTAGTCACCGAACTGCCTTATATGGTGAATAAAGCCAAGTTGATCGAACGCATTTCTGAGCTGCACCGGGACAAGCGGATCGAAGGAATCACTGATTTGCGGGATGAATCATCTCGGGAAGGTATGCGGATTGTTATCGATGTCCGAAGAGACGTTAGCGCTTCTGTTATTTTAAATAACTTGTATAAAATGACTGCACTGCAGACTTCTTTTGGCTTCAATATGTTGGCCATCGAAAAAGGTGTACCGAAGATTCTCAGCTTGAAAGAAATCCTCGTAAACTACGTCGAGCACCAAGAAGAAGTCATCACTCGCCGGACGCAATTTGACAAAGACAAGGCCGAAGCACGGGCCCACATTTTGGAAGGTCTGCGGATTGCTTTGGATCACATTGATGAAATTATTGCCATCATTCGCGGATCCAAAACCGATGACGAAGCTAAAAATACTATGATGGAACGCTTCAAACTCTCCGATCGTCAGGCACAAGCCATTTTGGATATGCGTTTGCGCCGTCTGACCGGTTTGGAACGAGACAAGATTGAAGCGGAATATCAGGAATTACTGAAACTCATTGAAGACTTGAAAGATATTTTGGCTCGTCCAGAACGGGTACGAGAAATCATCATTACCGAACTGAAAGACGTTGCTAATCGCTTTGGTGACAATCGTCGGACAGAACTTCTGGTAGGCGAAGTATTGAGTTTGGAAGATGAAGATTTGATTGAAGAAGACGAAGTAGTTATCACATTGACCAACAACGGCTATATCAAACGCGTAGCCAACAGCGAGTTTCGTGCGCAACGCCGCGGTGGCCGAGGCGTTCAGGGGATGGGGGTCCACGATGAAGACTTCGTGAAGACACTGGTATCTTGCTCGACCCACGATACACTTCTCTTCTTTACCAATATGGGGAAAGTCTACAAAGCAAAAGGTTACGAGATTCCTGAATATGGCCGTGCTGCCAAAGGAATTCCAGTCATTAATTTGCTGGGGATTGATTCCAACGAGAAGATCCAAACGATTATCGCTGTCAATGGCGGCCCAGAATCCGGTCGTTACCTCTTCTTCACCACTCGATTAGGAATTGTCAAACGGACGTCAGTCGATGCCTTTTCTAACATTCGCAGCAACGGTTTGATCGCAATCGGACTTAAAGAGGGCGACGAACTGGTCAGCGTTCTGGAAACAGCTGGTGATTCTACAATCATCATCGGGACCCACAGCGGCTATTCTGTGACCTTTAAAGAAGAAGTTGTTCGAGATATGGGTCGAACGGCAGCCGGTGTGCGAGGAATCCGCCTTCGTGACGAAGATTATGTAGTCGGTGTTGCCACCTTGAGTGACGACAAAGAAGTATTAGTAATTACCGAAAATGGCTACGGTAAACGTACTTCCGGAGCGGAATATCCGATCAAGGGCCGTGGTGGTAAAGGGATCAAAACTGCCAATATCACTGCTAAAAACGGTCCATTGGCGGGCTTAACGACGGTGGACGGCACGGAAGACATCATGGTCATCACTGACAAAGGTGTCATTATCCGCTTCAACGTGGAAGGTGTCTCACAAACTGGTCGAGCAACGCTGGGTGTTCGCTTAATGCGGATGGAAGACGATGCAAAAGTCGTTACCATGGCAGTTATCGAACCAGAAGAAGCCGAAGAACAAGAAACTGAAGCAATTGAAACACCCGAACAAGACGTATAAGAATCATTACGGGAGCTATGACAAAAGTCTAGTCACCATCTTGTAAAGGGAAAATAAAAAACGTGAGCTACAAGCAAAAGAGAAGGCATTTCCACTAAAAATGGTGGAAGTGCCTTCTTTTTTCGCTGCTGAAAATTTCAAACACAGACTAACAGGGATGAAATCAAGGGCAGTCTGTGCTTCTCCTATACGCAGGACAATGTTGCCTCTAAAGACTAGGGAACTATTTACTAACATAGATTCTCTTACTTAGTTGTTGAAACCTGCGGCGTTTATCATCTAGAAATGATTGAGGTCACAAGCTCCTTTTTGGGAAGCTGAACAGACCAGCTTGCAGCTAAGCCTAGACAAGATTGGACAGTTTTAGCTGTGGAAAACTTAACGGTAAAAAAACTGGCTGAAGGCGACGATTGACGATTGTTGAAAAGTAAAGAAGGCTGTTCTAAAAGTTTTCCACAGTGGATAAGTTTTAGCAGCGGAAGTCTTTTTCGCCAGCTCGTTCAAATTGGCCCCAGTTGTGTGCTTAGAAGCTGGCGATTTGTTGTTTTACGAGCAGGTATGGAGGGGATTCTTCTGGGGAATGATGGTTGTTTGATTGACAGCTCCGTGTTTTCCGTTGTAGAATAGCTTTAATTTAAGAGGTAGAAGCGATGAGGGAAACGAGTACCTTTGCAGATGTTCTTCAGAGAGTAGCCGGGTGGTGAGAGGCGCGGACACAGCAGATGGGAATACAGTCCTGAGCTGCCGGTGGAATCAAGTAGACCGGATCGGAGTTGCATCCGTTAACAATGCACAAGTATGTTGGTACTTGGTTGAGGAGTCTTTTGCGTAAGCAGGACTCGAAAAAAGGTGGTAACGCGTGTAAACGTCCTTTGGCTATATAGCCAGAGGGCGTTTTTTTTGACGATAACAACAAGAAGAAAGGATGAAGTGAGTTTATGAAGTACACAATTGACCAGCAGCTAGCAATCATTAAAAAAGGTGCCGCTGAAATCGTCTCAGAAGATGAGTTACGAAAAAAATTGTTAAAATCTGCCGGTGAAAATAAGCCGTTGGTGATCAAATTAGGGCTGGATCCCACGGCGCCGGATATTCACTTAGGCCACGCCGTAGTCTTACGCAAAATTAAGCAGATGCAGGATCTCGGACATCAGGCAGTGATCATTATCGGGGATTTTACCGGTAAAATCGGGGATCCCTCTGGTCGCAGCAAAGGGCGGAATCAGCTTTCAGAAGAGCAAGTCAAACAAAATGCCAAGACCTATGTAGCACAGCTAACACAGATTCTAGATCCTGAAAAAACTGCGGTACGATTCAATAGTGAGTGGCTATCGCAACTGGATTTTAGTGACACGTTGGCCTTGGCACAGACGATTTCCGTAGCTCGAATGCTGGAGCGGGATGATTTTGCCCGCCGCTACCAAAATCAAATCCCCATCGGTCTACATGAATTCTTTTACCCCTTGATGCAAGCGTATGATTCACTAGCTATTGAAGCAGATATCGAGATTGGCGGAACGGATCAGACATTCAATCTCTTAATGGGACGGCACCTACAAAAACATTTTGATAAAGAAAAGCAGGTAACCATTTTTATGCCTTTACTAGAAGGGCTGGATGGTGTTGAAAAGATGAGTAAATCATTGGGAAATTACATCGGGGTAGCTGAGGCGCCGTTTGTCATGTTCAAAAAGGTGATGGAAGTTCCGGATTCATTGCTGCTTAAATACTTTTTGTTAGCTACAGATCTGCTGCCTTCAGAAATAACAGCATTACAAGAACGGCTGGAGACAGGGGAAAATCCACGGGATATCAAGTTGATCTTAGCTACTGAAATCACCGGGTTGTACCACGGAAAAGACGTCGCACTACAAGCAAAGCAGGAGTTCATTACCGTTTTCCAAAGAGACGGGATTCCTGAAACTATGCCGGAAGTAAGTCTTGGGGAAATTAGCAGCCTGACTGGGCTGGCTTCGTTGCTGGTAGAAGCAGGAGAGCTCACCAGCCGGAGTGCGTTTCGTCGACTAGTGGAGCAAGGCGGCGTGCAGTTGAATGGCGCCAAGCTTTCTATAGCACTTTTTGAAGAAACACAAGTTACTCCCAGTGATATCATACGTCTAGGTAAAAAGCGGTTTATTCGTCTGATCTGAGCGCTCTCTTTTTATGTATTGTCTCTGATTAAAGCCAATGACAATTGAAAGCTTTCTCAGCGGAAATTCTACTTTGTTTGCGTAATTGTTGTTGGAGGAGTCGGGATGGTTGACCGCCCTCCTGTCAAATATTTGGAAGCTTTTATTCTAGAAGTAAGCAATAAAAAGCTTGATTTATGGGATGATTTCCTGTATACTTTTACTTTGTGAGTAGTCTGAAAAGACAGCTCTCTCTGCTCTCAGACAAGCTGAGGGCCAAAGTCCATAGGGAGGTGAAAATCAATGGAAAACACGAAATATGAAGTTATGTACATCATTCGTCCAAACATTGATGAGGAAGCAAAAGCTGCTTTGATCGAACGTTTCGATGCAATCTTGAAAGACAACGGTGCTGAAGTCGTTGAATCAAAAGATTGGGAAAAGCGCCGCTTAGCGTATGAAATGAACGGATTCCGTGAAGGTATCTACCACATCGTCAAAGTTACTTCTCCATCAACTGCTGCTGCGATCAATGAATTTGACCGTTTGGCAAAAATCAACGACGATATTCTTCGTCACATGATTATCAAGGAAGAAGCATAATTCATCCGAAATGTTTCACGTGAAACATTTTTGACGATGAGGAGAGGAGCGTGAACCTTTTGATTAACAATGTCGTCTTAGTCGGTCGTCTGACCAAAGATCCCGATTTGCGATTTACTGGTAATGGAGCTGCAGTAGCAACCTTCACATTAGCCGTCAATCGTAATTTCACCAACCAAAACGGTGATCGGGAAGCTGATTTCATCAACTGCGTGATTTGGCGTAAACCTGCAGAAACACTGGCAAATTATGCTAAAAAAGGTACCTTGCTAGGCGTGACTGGGCGGATCCAAACGCGTAATTATGAAAATCAACAAGGTCAACGTGTGTATGTCACTGAAGTAGTAGCCGATAACTTCCAATTGTTGGAGTCTCGTCAACAATCCGAGCAGCGTCAACAACCTGGTAGCGGTTATAATAACAACAGCAGTGCTGGTAACTTTGGTTCTTCCAACAGTTACAATAGCGGACAAAACACTGGCAACTCATTCGAACAAAATCAAAACCAATCTTCTCAACCATTCAACGGGATGCCGAATTTCGATCGGGATACTGCTGATCCATTCAGCAATTCTGGAACGTCTATCGACATTTCCGACGATGATCTACCATTTTAACAGGTAAATTGACAGGAGGGAATTTAAATGGCACAACAACGTAGAGGCGGACGTAAACGTCGTAAAGTTGACTATATCGCAGCTAACCATATCGAATATATCGATTACAAAGATATTGAATTGCTTAAACGCTTTATCAGTGAACGTGGGAAAATTTTGCCACGTCGTGTAACTGGTACCGGTGCGAAAAATCAACGTAAATTGACTATCGCTATCAAACGGGCTCGTATCATGGGTCTGTTGCCGTTCGTAGGCGAAGAATAAGATGTAATCAAGCTTTCGATGTTCTGTACTTGCAGTTCATCGAAAGCTTTTTTGTTGTATACTAATTAATAAATGTTTCACGTGAAACACTCACTGGCAGCTAATTTGGAATGTAAGGTAGTCGAAACAGCGCTGTATCGCTAAAATTCAGCTGTTATGATAAAATAAAGTGTCGGACGTATAGCCTGACTGGATGATAATAAAGTGAAGTGAGTATCCGAAAATTTCCGGAGACTTTTTGTTGGGAAAGGAGTATGGGATGAATCAGAAACGTTTTGTTCAAATACTGGTCTTGATGACATTGATCCAGGTCCTGTGTATCCTGTTGATCCCGTGGCGTTGGTTGTTGGTTTTATTAGCAGTGATTGC
The DNA here is from genome assembly GCF_049166715.1 of Enterococcus infantis. Taxonomy (NCBI): domain Bacteria; kingdom Bacillati; phylum Bacillota; class Bacilli; order Lactobacillales; family Enterococcaceae; genus Enterococcus; species Enterococcus infantis. The sequence continues at coordinate 52,803 of NZ_JBMHFB010000003.1, forward strand.
TGCTTTTTGTATTTATGGTTTATATCGAGAGGTACGACGTTTTTTACAGATGAGCGAGAAAGAGCGAATCAATCAGGCGGCTGATCTGGCAGAGACGAATTCAGAGTATCTTTCAAAACTGGCACCCTATCCACTGTATATGTATGACGAGCAAAATCATATCCGCTGGCTGAATGATAAAGCGATTGCATTACAGGAAAAGTATGGTGATCAGTTGTGGGCTGAGCAGCTACAGCCAGCTATAAAGGCGCAGCGGGAAACCGGCCGTATTACGATGAAGGATTCAAACCTTCGTTATCGTATCGACTTTGATAAACGAATCATCTTTGTGGAGAATATTTCTCAAGAGGTAGCTGCCATCCAAAGGCAACGGGAACAACAGGCGGCGATTGGCTTCATTTCTATTGATAATTATGATGATGTCATTGATCAGATGGATGATAAAGAAGTTTCCTATTTGAATTCCTTTGTGACGACTTTCATCTCTGACTGGGGAGACGAGTACCGCATCTATTATAAACGATTGAATGCTGAACGTTATTTTTTCACGTCTAGGCTGGAAGATATCATCCGAATGGAGCAAGATAACTTTTCTATCGTCGAACGGTTACGAAAAGCGGCTGAAGATCAGAACTTTGCCTTGACGATTAGCATGGGAATTGCGTACGGCGATGACACGCTTGAGCGTATCGGGGATACTGCGCAGAACAACTTGGATATTGCATTGGTTCGTGGTGGTGATCAGGTAGTCTTGAAGGATGTTGATGAAGCTGCTAAACCAAAGTTCTACGGAGGAACCACGACCAGTACCGCGAAGAGAACGCGTGTTCGCTCCAGGGCCATGAGTACAGCGTTGAAAAAAATTTTTCAAGAAGCCGATCAGATCTTTGTCATGGGGCATCGTTTTCCTGATATGGACGCTATTGGCTCGGCTTTCGGTGTTTCCTGTCTGGCCGACTTTCAGGGCAAAGAAAGCTATGTAGTGATCAACGAGCGGGAATTAATACCGGATGTGGAGCGTTGTTTGACAGAAATCCATCAGCATCCTGAAATGGAGAAAAAGCTGATTACTGTTGAGAACGCGATGGCTTTGGTGAAACCCGGCAGTCTGTTGGTAATGGTGGACTACCATAAACCCTCCATGTCTATTTCGCAGGATCTTTATGATAAATTCGAGCAGGTGGCAATCATCGATCATCATCGCCGTGGGGAAGAGTTCCCATCGAAACCACTGCTGACTTATATTGAATCTTCTGCCTCATCAGCGTCAGAGCTTGTGGCGGAATTGATTCAATATGAAAGTCATGCCAATAAACAGTTGGATAAGTTTACAGCTACCCTGCTGTTGGCAGGAATTTTTGTCGATACAAAAAATTTCGTGGTTCGCACTAGTCCGCGGACGTTTGATATATCCAGCTATTTGAAATCAAATGGGGCCAATACGGATCTGATTCAGTATCTGCTTAGCTCTGATTTGACCTCTTTTCTGGAAATCAGTGAGCTCGTTGCTAAAAGTGAGTTTATTACTCCTAATATCGTGATTGCTTGCGGGGATCCTGGCAAGGTCTATGACAATGTGACAGCGGCTAAAACGGCGGACACGCTGCTCTCCATGAACGGTGTGGAGGCATCCTTTGTCCTGACGACTCGTGAGGATCAGTTAGTCGCAATCAGTGCTCGCAGCTCTGGAAAAATCAACGTCCAGCTGGTAATGGAGGCTCTGGGTGGTGGTGGTCATTTCACGAATGCTGCTACTCAGATCAAGGATAAAACACTACACGAAGTCAAAGAGATGCTTTATAATGAGGTACAGAACGTGTTAAAACAAGAGGGGGCACAATCATGAAAGTCATATTCTTACAAGATGTTAAAGGTAAAGGTAAAAAAGGGGAAGTCAAAGAGGTCCCAACTGGTTATGCACAGAATTTTTTACTAAAAAATAACTTAGCAAAAGAAGCAAATAAAGAAAATGTTGCTGTTTTGAAGGGGCAGAAAAAAGCTCAGGAGAAACACGATGCTGAGATCTTGAAAGAGGCTCAGGAACTAAAAGCAGTTTTGGAAAAAGAAGATACCGTCGTGGAATTAAAAGCCAAAGCCGGTGAAGATGGTCGTTTGTTCGGCTCAATTCCTTCTAAGCAAATTGCTGATGCACTACAAAAACAATACAAGGTGAAGATCGATAAGCGGAAGCTGGATTTGCCAAATCCGATTCGCACATTGGGGTATACAAAAGTACCTGCAAAGCTTCATACGGATGTGACAGCAACCTTAAATGTTCATGTAGTAGCGGAATAATACCAGTGACAGTGGTTTACTCGATTTGAGGCGGCGACAATCCTCTTGTCACCCTCCTTTAAAGCGAAGATTTCCAAACGTGAGTCACGAGCAAAAGACAAGTAACTTCCATGAGAACCAGTGGAAGCTGCTTGTCTTTTCGTTGTTAAACCGCTCAAATAGGGACTAACCTGGAAGGTAAGACGCATTTTCCTACTATGAAAATCAGCGTTGTGCTCTCTGGAATTATTCAGCCTGCTGCTTTGTTTTGGCAGCTTGCTGAAGCTTCTGTGAGACAATGCGGAACTAGCAAGATAACGGCGAATCTACTTTACATAATCTTACACTTTGCCTCTGGGTCCTGCGTTGTATTCAGGGGTGAATTCTTGTAGAATAAAGAGACGAATCAGGAGGGAAAAGACCATGGATGAAGTTTGGCAAGATCGCATGCCCCCTCAAGATATACAAGCAGAACAAGCTGTATTAGGGGCAATCTTTCTCGATCCCGAGGAGATTAACAATGCGATGGAAGTCCTTGAGGCACCGGATTTTTATCAGCGGCGGCATCAGCTGATTTTTTCAGCGATGGTGGCGTTATTTGATCGAGGTGAGGCTATTGATGTGGTCACCCTCAAGGCAGAATTAGAAAAGGCAAATGGCCTGGAAGACGTCGGTGGCATCAGTTATTTGGTAGAGCTTAGCCAGATCACTCCTTATGCGGGCAGTCTGTCTTTTTATGCGAAGATTGTAAAAGATAAATCGGTCTTGCGGGCACTGATTCATGCTGCGAATCAAATCGCGACTAGCGGTTTCCAACAGGATGAAGATGTTTCTTCAATCGTGGAAAATGCCGAGCGGACGATTCTGGAAGTAGCTGAAAATCGTAATAGTGGCGGCTTCCAAGCAATTGAAGATGTGTTGCAGCAGACGTTTAAAAATATTGATTTATTGGCTCAGTCTGATGAAAGCATCACTGGGATCCCTACCGGCTACCCGGCGCTGGACAAGATGACTGCAGGACTGCAAGCCGGTGAGCTGATTATCTTAGCTGCTCGTCCAGCTGTCGGGAAGACGGCGTTTGCACTGAATATCGCTCAAAATATCGGCACGAAGACGGACTCTTCTGTAGCTATTTTCAGTCTGGAAATGGATTCGGAATCACTGGTAAAACGGATGCTGTGTGCAGAAGGCTTGATTGACGCCAGCCATTTGAAGACTGGTCAGCTGACAGACGAGGAATGGAGTAATCTGGTGATTGCCATGGGCAGTCTTTCCAAAGCCAGCGTCTATATCAATGATACGCCGGGGATCAAAGTTTCTGAGATTCGGGCCCAATGCCGCCGTTTGGCACAGGAAAAACGAAACTTGGGATTGATTTTGATCGATTATCTGCAACTGATTGAAGGAACTGGTCGGGAAAACCGGCAACAAGAAGTCTCTGAAATCTCCCGTCAGTTGAAAAAACTGGCTAAGGAGCTGAAGGTACCGGTTATCGCATTGTCTCAGCTTTCTCGAGGTGTGGAACAGCGTCAGGACAAACGACCGGTGATGAGTGATATCCGGGAATCTGGATCTATCGAGCAGGATGCCGATATTGTGGCCTTCTTGTATCGTGATGACTATTACCAACGAGAAACCGACGATCCTGATGAAAACCCGGTAGATGCTTCACGAGAAAATATCATAGAAGTTATCATCGAAAAAAACCGAAGTGGTGCCCGAGGAACGGTTGAACTGATGTTTATTAAAGAATACAACAAGTTTACTTCTATTTCGTTACGAGACGATGAGGTACCTCAATTTGGTTAGCAGACAGGTTCTTTCCCTGCTTTTCATAAGTAAAAACAGTGTAAGAGCCATGCTGACTTTCCGCAAAAAGACCACTTTAGCTGTGGTCTTTTTGTATTTATCTCCAATGAAGCAAAAAGGAGGCAAAGATGAAAAGAGACAAGTATGGACAGATAGCCGCCAGTCACAAGTCGTATTCAGGGAATAGAGGGCAGCAACGATTGTTAGTGGGCACCTTGCTACTGGCAGTCAGTGGCGGATTGTTGGTGATTTCTCGACAAATAGCCGGCAGCGGGGAATGGTATGCCCAACAACTCTATCCTTATTTTCGCCAAATCATAGGCGGACTAAGCGGCGTAGTCCCTTTTTCAGTCGCGGAAATCGGGCTTTATGTGGGACTTTTTATCTTGATTTGGACGCTTATCAGATGTTTATGGCGGCGTTTCAAAAATAAGGAGAGCAGTGCGATTCTCAACTGGTTGTCAGGCGTGTATCTAGTGGCAGCGCTGCTTTTATTCTTGTATACGTTCGGTTGTGGCATCAATTACCAGCGGACGTCTTTTCTTACCTTGTCCGAGATGCCACAAAGTCGTTACCAGAAAGAAGATTTGGTTGCCACCGCTCATTGGCTGACAGATGAGGTCAATCGAACAGCGGCACAGGTGACAAGAGCTGATGGCGGACGGCTGCAACTTTCCGGTGATTACCGCAAAATGGCGTCAAAGACTATGACAGCTGCTGGAAAACGTTATGAAGCTTTGGCGGGTAACTATCCGCCTGCTAAAGGACTACTATTACCACAATTGTTGTCCTATCAACAGTTATCAGGAATTTATGTTCCTTTCACTGCTGAGGCCAATATCAACAGCGGTATGCCCACGTATGACCAGCCGTTTACAGCTTGTCATGAGCTGGCTCATTTTCAGGGATTTATGTCAGAAGATGAAGCCAATTTTATTGCTTTTCTGGCTTGTCGTGCGTCACCGTATGAGGAATTTGCTTACAGCGGAAATCTGACTGCGTGGCAATACGTCACAAATCGCCTGCGACGAGCAGATCCTGCGGCGTATCAAGCAGAGCAGGCCCGATTGAACAGACAGGCGAAGGTGGATATCAAAGCCGGGGTTGCATTTTGGCAACAGTATGAAGGCGTCATTTCCGATTGGAATCAAAAGGTCAATGATAGCTATCTAAAAGCTCAAGGACAAACTGCCGGAGTGGCTACTTATGGCGGGATAGTGGATCTGGTAGTGAACCATTATCTGCAGACAATCAAAGGCAAGTGAGGGGGCTAATTAGTAGCTGACTGACAGCAGTATTTGAGTCGAAAACAAATTAATGTTCGTGTTTTACTGATTTAAGCTTTCTTCAAATTTGAATTATTCGATAATTCGTTGAATAAATGGGGCTTGGCTGTTACAATAGTTCTGGATTTAATAAAATTAAATGAGGTGCTGATATGTCATCGGTAGTAGTTGTTGGAACACAATGGGGCGATGAAGGAAAAGGTAAAATCACGGATTTCTTGAGTGAAAATGCTGAAGTAATTGCCCGTTACCAAGGCGGAGACAATGCCGGCCACACCATCAAATTCGACGGCGTGACCTACAAACTGCATTTGATTCCATCCGGTATCTTTTATAAAGAAAAAATTAGCGTGATCGGAAACGGCGTGGTAGTCAATCCGAAATCACTGGTACAAGAATTGGCTTATTTGAAAGAGCACAACGTCAATACTGACAATTTACGGATTTCAGATCGGGCGCACGTCATTTTGCCGTATCATATCAAGTTGGACCAACTGCAAGAAGATGCAAAAGGCGACAACAAAATTGGGACGACCATCAAAGGTATCGGCCCTGCCTATATGGATAAAGCTGCTCGTGTGGGTATCCGGATTGCCGATTTATTGGATAAAGAGATCTTTGAAGAACGCTTGAAGATCAATTTGGAAGAAAAGAACCGTCAATTCGTGAAGATGTTCGATTCTGAAGCTATCGATTTTGATGATATTTTTGAAGAATACTACGCATACGGCCAACAGATTAAACAATATGTAACGGATACTTCTGTTATCTTGAATGACGCATTGGATGCCGGCAAACGGGTCTTATTTGAAGGGGCGCAAGGGGTCATGTTGGATATCGATCAAGGAACTTATCCATTTGTAACCTCTTCGAACCCTGTAGCTGGTGGTGTGACCATCGGATCTGGTGTCGGACCTTCCAAGATTAATAAAGTTGTGGGTGTCTGCAAAGCCTATACTTCTCGTGTAGGGGATGGTCCTTTTCCGACAGAATTGTTTGATGAAGTGGGCAATCAGATTCGTGAAGTCGGTCGGGAATACGGTACAACTACGGGCCGTCCTCGTCGTGTCGGTTGGTTTGATACGGTAGTAATGCGTCATTCCAAACGCGTTTCCGGGATCACCAATCTGTGTCTGAACTCCATCGACGTTTTGAGCGGATTGGAAACAGTCAAAATCTGTACCGCTTACGAATTGGACGGCGAATTGATTTATCATTACCCGGCTAGCTTGAAGGAATTAAACCGCTGCAAACCGGTGTATGAAGAGCTTCCAGGCTGGTCAGAAGATATCACCCAGTGCAAAACTTTGGCAGAATTGCCGGAAAATGCCCGTAACTATGTCCGTCGTGTCTCTGAATTGGTTGGCGTGCGCATTTCGACGTTTTCAGTAGGACCTGACCGTAACCAAACCAATATTTTGGAAAGTGTTTGGGCACAAATCTAAGAACCAATCACTAGGCAAATGAACGAACCGCTGGCAAGCTGCCAGCGGTTTTTTTTGACAATCGAAGAGCAAGCTATCGTTACATCAAGATTGAATTTAAGAAGTAAGCACGACTTAGACTTATTTTTTACTCTAAATAAAATAGGGAAAACAAGAGATTAGTGATTAATCAACATTTTAATCTAGTAGTTTTTTACTCAAAAGCTACTTTTTTTCGTTGTTCTTCATTTTAGCAACCTTTTTCTTTTTTCTTGTCAAAAGAAGCTATGATAAGAACGTAAACAAAAAGAGAGGATGATAAAAATGGAAAATGCGGTGAACAAAACCAGCCGAAAAGATAAATTCATTCGTGCCTTTGAAATGTTCGGTCGGTCTTTTTTGTTACCGGTTTCAGTGTTGCCGGCTGCCGGTATCTTAAAAGGAATCGGGTCAGCCTTTACTAACGCTAGCACGGTGGAGATGCATCCCTGGATGGGCAATGCAACATTGCAAATCGTGATGGGATTTTTGGAGATGCTGGGAAACGTTGCGTTTAACAACTTACCAGTAATCTTTGCTGTCGGAGTAGCCGTTGGTTTAGCCAAGCAAGAAAAAGGTTCTGCGGCGTTATCTGGTTTGTTGGGTTTTCTGGTGTTGCACAATACATTGAACTTTTTATTGAAAGTCAGTGGAACATTGGTTGATACCAGTGCTGAAAATGCCAGTGAAATGATGGCTCGTCATATGCAGACAACTGTATTAGGGATCCAAACGATGGACTTGAATGTCTTTGGGGGAATTATCACCGGTGTTATTGTCTATCTGGTGCATAAAAAAGCTATCAAGATTCAAGTACCGCAAGTTTTTGGCTTCTTTAGTGGGCCACGATTGGTACCTATTTTGATTATTCCTGTTATGGCGGTAGTTGGGATGGGCTTCTTTTTTATCTGGCCATTTGTCCAAGCTGCTATCACAGCATTATCTGTGGTCATTTTGAAATCTGGTTATGTAGGAACATTTGGTTATGGTGTTATTGAACGCCTGCTGTTACCTTTCGGATTGCATCACGGACTGAACTGGCCCGTTCGAACGACTGAGTTGGGCGGAATTTTCATGATCGACGGAAAAGAATATGCTGGAACAATTAATGCTTATATGGCAGCACTGTCTAGTAAGAGCCCAATTGATCCGATGATTACTCGTTTTTCATCAGGAAAATTTATCTACAATATGTTTGGACTGCCAGGAGCAGCGTTGGCAATGTATGTCACTGCTAAACCAAAAAACAAAAAAACAGTTGGGTCTTTGTTGCTAGCTGCGGCACTGACTTCATTTTTGACAGGGATTACTGAGCCTTTGGAATTTACCTTCCTATTTGTTGCACCCGCATTGTATGGGATTCATGCTGTTTTGGCAGGAACAACGATGTTGATTGCAAACGTCGCTGGGGCAGCTTTTCTGACTCCTACCGGTCATGGCTTGATCAATTTCTTGATTTACGGAGTCTTGCAAGGGGCTCGTACAAAATGGTGGTTGTTGCCGATTATTGGTGTCTTCTGTTTTGCAATGTATTTCCTAGTCTTCACGTATGTTATTAAAAAATTTGACTTCAAGACTCCTGGACGAGAAGATGATCCTTCTACTATCGCTCTGCACGGCAAGGATGAGACTCGTAAAAAAATGGGTGTTAAAACCCTCAAAGACCGAGACAAAGAAGGTCAAGGTGCGGCGGCTCCAGCTCCAAGTGGTGCGGCTATGACATTGCATGATCAAGCAGAAGCATTGATCAGTGCTCACGGTGGTCCGGAAAATATTGAAAATGTTGATGCATGTATTACGCGCCTACGAATTAACGTTAAAGATGATTCAATTGTTGACAGCAGTCATATTACCAGAGACTTGAATGCAATGGGCTTCAACAAGTCAGGTATGCAGATGCAATCTATTTATGGTGGTCGTGCAAATCAGCTAAAGGTAGAGATCAGAGAGATCTTGGGATTGGCGGATTGATGGATATGGAAAAGAATACGATATTCGTAACGGATTTGGATGGAACTTTTGTCAAAGATTCACGGAAAGTGACCCCGCAAGATCGCAAATCATTGTTAAAGTTGAAAGCAGAAATGCCGATTGCCATTGCTACTGGCCGCTCAGTTAAAGAAATTCGCTTTATTGAAAATCAGATTCAGCTGGCTTGTGACATCCGAATCGGCTTCAATGGTGGAATTATCGAAGTAAAAGGGGAAAGAATTTTTGAACAACCCATCGATAGTCAGACATTGCGTGCTGTGTTAGAGTGGATTCAACAACACCAGATTGTGTTCGATGCTTTGGATGGTGAACAGCGAATTGGTACCCATAAGAGCGATGATGCTGCCAAACTATGGAACATGGAGTTAGTTGAACCTCCACATTTATTTGATCTGTTGACAGAAAAAAAGATATTCAAGATTAATATTCGTCCAGACAGTGGCCAAGCAGATGAGCTACTGACTGAGTTACAAGGGCGCTTTCCACAATTAGCTATTTGTAAGAGTGGCGAAAAGCGGATTGAGATTACGCCTTTAAACATCACGAAAGGACACGCTTTGGAATTGTTGAAAAAAAAGTATGACCTTGAGTTTATTTCGGCTGGTGATTCAGAAAATGATGTCAGTATGTTTAAAGAGTCCAGCCAATCTTTTTGTATGGCTCACGCTGCCCAACCGGTAAAAGAAGAAGCTACAACGATCATCGAAAATTTTTACGAGGTTGCTGATTTGATTGCATGAGGAGCTGATTAAGATGTTTTTTGGAAAGAAAAAAGGAATTTTTGCACCTGTTACGGGAGAATTTGTACCGCTGGAGGAAGTTAGTGATCCGGTTTTTGCTCAAAAGATGATGGGAGACGGGGTAGCGATAATTCCCGAAGCAGATGAGATCTCAAGCCCTGTGACTGGTATTGTAACGACAGTTATCGAACAAAAACATGCGCTAGGGCTGAAGATGGCAGGCGGGCAGGAGATTCTAGTGCACATGGGAATTGATACCGTGGAACTGCAGGGAGAACCTTTTGAGATACTGGTGAACCAAGGAGACAGCGTAGAGGTCGGGACACCCTTAGCTCGGATGAACCGCCAAGAGATTGCAGTGAAAGGAAAAGACACTGTAATTCTGGTAATTGTTACCGGTCAAGAGTTGGCTTCTCACAAGTTCACTGTTCGAACCCATGTCCAAAAAGGAACCGAATTGGGTAAAGTCTAATTTTTGGAAATACTAAAAAGGTTGTGTAGGTCGAAATTTCGAAAGCCTACACAACCTTTTTTGCTTTTCTATTTTACCAACTAGGTTCATTCGATGCTTTTTTATTCAGCAGTAAGATGGTCTCAAAGATCACTTCAGAAGCAACAGTCAGCATTAGCCGCGATCGGAGTTTTTTACGGTTTTGAACGGATTGGTGCGTCATCAGTGAAATATCACTCAGAGAAACGATAGGGTTACTCGAAAAGCCGGTGACAGAGATAATCTGACACCCTTTCACTTTACATTCTGAAATGACTTGGACAATTTGGGATTCAGCACCACTCAGAGAAAAGACGATGACGCTGTCTTGGGATCTGGCAATATCTGGAATATCACGGATTGGAAAAACTTCGGTGTAATCATTGGACCAGAGACCGAGATTCTTTAATTTATGGTTGAAAGCATTAGCGACAGTTGCAGAAGAGCCAATGCCGACACAGAAAATCCTTCTGGCAGAAAGAATGGCAGCAGCAATCTCTTTGACCGTCGCTTCATTCATCATGGCAATGGTTTTATCAAAGTCTTCTCGCATCACAGTCAGGATGGATTGATAGTCGGCTTCTGCAGTCAATTGGGCCTGGCGCTGATTTTCATTCAATAGTGCATATTTGAACTCTGTAAATGATTTAAAATCTAGCTTTTTGACGGCTCGAATAATCGTGGGAGCAGAAATGTGCAACGCTTCTTGGATAACTTTCAATTTCAAGTCGTCTAGCTGTTTATATTTTAAAATAAAGTCGATCGCCAATTGCTCCGTACTAGAAAGTTGGTCATAGTTATTTTGAATATGTGCATAAACGGATTCCATAGGCGCCTCCTTATTTAGTCAATCATCTAATTATAACACAGATGTATTTTGATAACTCACTTAGAAAGCGGTTCACTACGAGTGTGAAAATAAGCTGACATATCATCTAGGCAACCGTCAGTTGATATTCAATTTTATCAATAGGAAAAATGAGCATTAAGGTATAATCGAAGATGAGAAAGAAAAAGAACTGGTTCTGTTATTAATTAACTGATAAAATGAGGCAGAAAAATCACCATTGCCAGATTTAGTGCAATGGATGGCAGGGGATAAAAACGCGGAGGATCTGGAAATGCCAAAGAAGTCATTAAAACAAAAAATCATTGCTGAGAGCCGTCGTTTAGGCATCGATAAGATCGGTTTTGCCTCAGCTGAACCCTTTTATGAGTTGGAAAAACCTTTGCAAAAACAGCGGGAAAAGGGGTACAATTCCGGATTTGAACATCAGAACATTCCAGAACGAATCTATCCGGAGCTGACTTTCGAGGGACCAAAGTCGATTATTGCCATTGCTTTGGCTTACCCTACCAAGATTCATGAAGGAGTTCCGAAAGATGAGAAGCGGGGGATGTTTGCCCGAGCATCCTGGGGAACAGATTATCACTTTATTTTGGAAGATCGAATGAATAAACTGATTGAATTTATCAAGAGTGAAGCAGCTCAGCTGGAGGAGGCTTCTGGTTGGCGTTTTGCACCGCAAGTAGATACCGGGGAACTGGTGGACGTAGCGGTTGCACAGCGAGCCGGACTGGGATTCATCGGGCGCAATGGTCTGTTGATTACCGAGGAATATGGTTCTTTTGTTTATTTAGGAGAAATTGTCACCAACATTGATTTTGAGGCGGATCAATCAGTTCCTTTTGGCTGTGGTGAGTGCACTCGTTGTATCAAGGCTTGCCCAACGACGGCACTTTTGGGAGACGGCAGCATGAATGCCAAACGCTGTCTTTCCTATCAGACGCAGACAAAAGGAATGATGCCGGAAGAATACCGCAAAAAAATTCGGAATGTGATCTATGGCTGTGATATCTGTCAGATGGTGTGTCCATACAATAAAGATAAGGATTTTCACTTTCATCCAGAAATGGAGCCAACAGTTGACGAGGTCTATCCAAAACTACAACCGCTGTTGACGATTACTAATAAAGAGTTTAAGGAAAGTTTCGGCCATTTAGCGGGATCTTGGCGTGGTAAAAAACCACTTCAACGTAATGGAATCATTGCGTTGGCTAATGGTGGTGCTAGAGAGGCCTTGCCCTTGTTGTGGCAGTTGGTGCAACAAGATCCTCGGCCAGAGATTCGAGGAACTGCTGTCTGGAGTATCAGCCGTCTAGGAAGCAAGCAACCGGATCTTTGGGTGACGCGCCTCAGAGAACACCAATCCCATGAAAGTGCGCCAGAAGTTTTGGAAGAACTGACGAAAGCCATTATAAAATTACAAGAAAAGGTAGATAAAAATCAGTTTTAATCGTTTGTCCGGGTGCTTTATGGTACACTTGAACCAGAAAAAGGAGGTTATGGGATGTTTCAGATCGTGACCGATTCGTGTTGTGATATACCTTATCAGCTTTTGGAGGCACACAAGATTGCTTTTATTCCCATGATCGTGGAGATTGACGGTCAGGAATACTATGATGATTTGGGTAAAACCTTCGACTATGAAAAGTTTTTGCAAAACCTCAGAGACAAGCAGCAGCCCAGTACGTCTCAGATTAACGTAGGGCGCTATATCGAATTTTTCAAACCATATTGTGAAAAAAAAGAACCAATCCTGTACTTGTGCTTCACTTCAGGGATGAGCGGCTCTTATAACAGTGCGTTACAGGCAGTCAGCATCTTGAAAGAAGATTATCCTGAAGCTGAAATAACAGTAGTGGATACCTTGAACGCTAGTATTGGCGAAGGTGTTTTAGTATTGGGAGCTGCTAAACAACAGGCGGCAGGCAGTGACTTAGCGCAGGTTCAGCAATGGGTGGAGGACCATAAGTTAAAGGTCCAATCTTGGGTAACTGTGGATGATCTCAGTCATTTGTATCGAGGGGGGCGCCTGTCCCGTTCTCAGGCAGCAATGGGGGGGCTTTTAAATATCAAACCCATCATCCATGTGGATCATAAAGGCACGTTGCAAAATGTTGGTAAAGTTCGTGGGCGTAACAAAGCGCTGCAAAAAATCGTTGATGAGTCATTAGCTAATTTGACATCTACGCAAGAACAACTGGTCTATGTGGCTTACTCAGAAGACCGGGAAGCTGCTGAAAAAGTTCTGGCGATGATGAAAGAAAAGATTGATGTGACAGAAAGTGCCATCTATCCATTAGGCCCTACAATCGCCAGCCATACAGGCTTGGGTTGTGTAGCTATCTTTACTTTTGGCAAAGAGCGCACCGACTGATTATTGCTTGGAAAAATCGAAACAGTCCCATCAGAGCGCCGAAAACAGGCATTCTGACAGGACTGTTTTTTTGATTGTTATTTTTACTAGATTCCTAATCTGTCTAATGAGGGGCGATACAGCTAAAACCGGTATCAATAAAAAGGATCAATTGGCGGCTTCGTGGTAAGAGGCATCTCGTTTTGTCGGTTGACCGCTCCAGATTTTTTTGGCACTCCAATCTGCGTCCGGATCAGACCAGAAGGCAGTGGTTTCAGACAAGCCCAGCGGCAGCATCACTTCCAGGCATAAATAACAACTGCCGACATTGATATAAGGCTCCCCCATCTCAGGCTGAGAACCGTAGACGCCAACTGTCAAAAAGCCATGTTGGTCAAAGGTATTTTCGGCACGCAGCACTCGTTTCATGACTGCCGTCAGCCCACAGCGAACCTGTGCAGGTGTGATATTTTGTGGTAAAAAGCCCTGCAAAGCAGCCTGTGCCAGATGTTGAAAACAACCGAAACGATAGCACATGGAACGGCCATAAACCGGATAAGTCCCGTCTGTATTAATCAATAGCTCTTGAAATTGAGCGAAGCGTTCTGCTCGAGCCATCACTAGATCCAAAAAGGCCAGGTCCTTTGGCTTGGCATTGGTAGCAATCACCGGATAACGTTTCGCCAGATCTACCAGCATCGGTTGAATCACAAAACTGTTGTAGTAGTCGTTGGCAAATTCTCTGCCGTCGCTGTACATCCCATCCCCCACATACCAACTGTTCATCAGTGTGTAGGCATAATCAATGCGCATCAAATCGAAGCTGGGATCACCCAATTGGTGCAAAGCGGCTTCTACCATAGCAGAAAATAAAATCCAATTGTTGTCATGATGAATGATATCTCGAGACTGAGAAAAGGCGGCGATCAGATTATTTTTGACTGACTCATCCAGTGGACGAAGCAGCTGCTTGGGCGCGCGAAGCAGAGCATGGGCGAGAAAAGCTGCGTCTACCAAGGGCTGATCACCAACGCCATTGATATTGCTGAAATAGAATCTTTGTGGATTTTGCGGATCTACGGCGTGCCGCAAGCCAGCCAAAGCCAATTCGCGAAATTCTTTTTGCAGGCGGCGTTCCTCGTCATTAAAAACTGCCTCCAATTCCAACCAGGGAGCAATTCCCGCCAGACTGCGACCAAAGGCTTCCAAAGCAGCGGCCGGTTTCGGCGAGTAGCGAAGCATTTCATCACGCAGGCGATTGTCGGCCGCGGCTTCTAAGATCGGTCGGGCGATTTTTTCCATATTTTGCAGCCAATAAGTACGGGTATTCATTCAGAGAATCTCCTTTGTTTAGTAAGCAACAATTCATAAGGACGTGAAAAGGCTTTCTTTCTTTGCTCTTTTTATAACATAGTTTTAGGAAAAATTCTATCTTATTTTTAGTAAAAAAACACCGCCGGTTTCTCAATAGAAACACGACGATGTTGTCGATCGCTTAAGCAAAAATTTCATTGACTCGTTTTTGAATGTCTTTGTTCTCCAAAAATTCGTCATAGGTGGTTTCAGCCCGATCCACGACGCCTTTGTCGGAAACGGCGATGATCCGGTTAGCCAGTGTTTGGATAAACTGATGGTCATGGCTGGCAAACAACAATGACCCGGTAAATGACATCAAACCATCGTTTAATGCGGTGATGGATTCCAAATCCAAGTGATTGGTAGGATCGTCGAGAACCAGAACATTGGCTTTTGACAGCATCATTTTTGAGAGCATGCAGCGAACTTTTTCGCCACCAGACAAGACGCGGACTGGCTTGAGAACTTCGTCACCAGAAAACAGCATCCGTCCTAAGAAGCTGCGCAAGAAGGTGTTGTCGTCTTCTTCTTTAGAAGCAAATTGCCGCAGCCAATCCAAAATTGTTAAGTCACTGTCGAAATCTTTGGTGGTATCTTTTGGCATGTACGATTGACTGGTAGTGACACCCCAACGAACAGTTCCGCTATCAGGTGTGATTTCACCCATGATGACTTTGAACAAAGTCGTGGTCACGATATCGTTGTTGGCGATAAAAGCGACTTTGTCATCTTTATTCAATGTGAAGCTGATCTTATCCAAGATTTTTTTGCCGTCGATAGTCACGCTAACATCCTCAACTTGCAGAAGGTCGTTACCGATTTCTCGTTCTGGTTTGAAACCGACAAAAGGATAGCGGCGGGAAGAAGGTTGGATATCATCCAATGTGATTTTGTCCAACATTTTTTTACGAGAAGTTGCTTGTTTGGACTTGGAAGCATTGGCTGAAAAGCGAGCGATAAAGTCTTGGAGTTCCTTGATCTGTTCTTCTTTTTTGGCATTTTGTTGAGATTGAAGTTTTTGGGCCAGTTGGGAAGATTCCAACCAGAAATCGTAGTTGCCGACATAGAGCTTGATTTTGCCGAAGTCCAAGTCGGCCATGTGCGTGCAGACTTTGTTTAGGAAATGTCGGTCATGGGATACGACGATAACTGTATTTTCAAACTCAATCAAAAATTCTTCCAACCAGTTAATCGACTGAATATCCAGTCCATTGGTTGGTTCATCCAAAAGAAGTACATCTGGTTTACCAAACAGAGCTTGCGCCAAGAGTACTTTGACTTTTTGACCAGCTGTTAATTCTTTCATAGGCAAAAAGTGAAGGTCTTCGGAAATATTTAGGCCTTGCAACATGACTGCGGCTTCTGGTTCAGCTTCCCAGCCATTCAGTTCGGCAAATTCCCCTTCCAATTCGGCGGCTTTGATCCCGTCTTCATCGGAGAAATCTTCTTTCATATAGATGGCGTCTTTTTCTTTCATGACATCATAAAGACGCTTGTGACCCATGATAACTGTTTCAATCACAGGGACCTCTTCGTAATCGAAGTGGTTCTGTTTCAAGACAGCCATCCGTTCGTCTGGCCCCAATGAAATGACGCCGGTGGAAGGTTGAATCTCTCCGGAAAGGACTTTAAGAAAAGTTGATTTGCCGGCACCGTTTGCCCCAATCAAGCCGTAACAGTTCCCTGGTGTGAATTTGATATTGACATCGTCAAAAAGCTTACGGTCGGAAAAATGCAAGCTGACATCGCTGACTGTGATCAATTGTTTTCCCTCGTTTCTGTGTATTTTCTAGGTGGGCAGCCAAGTTTTATCGAATGGTCTGGCGAAAAGCGCCGGAAAAAGCGATAAGACTGTCGCTGATAATGAGCTTTGCAACTAGGCCAAGACATATTTGTGTCCGCAACTAGTGAGAAGCCTAAAATCGTGGCAAGCAGCTGCCGCAGGTAAGATGCATTTTCTAAAAAAGGCCCCTCCGGTTTCCCGCCGGAAGAACCAATATTTGCAGTTTGCTCAACTCTTTGCATTATAGCCAGTTTGGCGGGGACTTGCAAGACAGTCCGGCGCTTTTAGTGAAATCTAAAAACTTTCACTTACTGTTTTCCGACTAATTCCGGTCAGAAATAGTGAACAATTTGTGAATCTGTGACTTATCTTTTGACGCTTTTTAGAGGGAGGCGTAAGGTTGATATATAAGGCATATAGCTTGTAACAAGTATCAAGCAGCTGTCAAAGGACGATGAATACAGCCGTTTTAGACAGAAGTCTTCGTTCATTTGCAGTAGCGGATGCCAAAAGAAAGGAGCATTTTTATGGAAACAAGAAGAGGTTTTGATTGGGGATCGTTGATTTTAGGTATTTTATTTGTGATCACAGCACTTTTTTCATTCAACGATCCAGTAGGTAATTTAGTCGCAATCGTTGTCGTTTTTGCGGTGTTCTCTATTTTAAAGGGGATTTACGAGCTGTTTTTACGGAATCGTCTGAAAGATCTTACCGGCTACAAAGCAACGATGCCAATTATTTTAGGGATCATCGATATTTTAATCGGGGTATTCTTGTTCTTCAATATGAATGCCGGCGTTTTGGCCTTGCCATACATCTTTGCCATTTGGTTCATCATTGACTCGATTTTTGGCTTGTTTGCTTTGGACCTGGCTCGGGCTCACAGTACCGGCTATTACTGGTTCTCATTGATCATTGATCTTCTGGGAATCATCGTAGGGATCGTTCTTTTGTTCAACCCAGTGTCTTCAGCATTGACACTGAGCTTTTTGGTAGGGTTCTATTTTATGATGTTTGGAATTAGCGCCATCGTCTACGCTTTTCGTAACTAAGGTGTGTCTGAAAACTCTGGGGGAATTTAGAGTTTTGCGGACTTTTTGCTGAAATTAAGGAGTAAAGCGCAGCTTACGTGGTGCATAAGTGAGCGTTTAAGAGGAAGCTTGTGGTGAAAAGAACCAATATATCTGCCACCAGGGGTTCTCAGATACGCCTTAATCAAACAAAACTGGCAGCTGGTTAAAATTAGTCTCTTCTTCATCAATGAGATGATGGAAGAGACTTTTTATTTTGGCAAGATTACTGTCTGAAATGGGGTTGGTAGGAGATTCTCTGGTGCCCCGAATTTTTTGATATGGTATAATCAAAACGATTACATGCCTTTAATAATGAGAGCTAAAATGAGTTAAAATAAGTAATGCAGAAGGAGAATGTGTGATGGGTTGGTTCACGGCATTAGCACCTTGGCAGCAGGCTTTGGTAGGGTGTGCATTTACGTATGGAATGACAGCGTTGGGGGCAGGGCTGGTCTTTTTCTTCAAAGAAATCAAAAAAGAAGTTCTGAATCTGATGTTAGGCTTTGCTTCGGGGGTCATGATTGCTGCGAGTTTCTGGTCACTTTTGGATCCGGCTATCGCTTGGGCGGAGCAAAACGGCGATATTCCTTGGCTAGTGGTAAGTATTGGTTTTGGTGCTGGCGGTTTGTTCCTATATATTGCGGATAAGACGATTCCTCATATGCACTTTGGACCGAACCACGAGCAAGAAGGAATGCCCAGCCACTTGAAGCGGACGATTTTGTTGGTTTTTTCGATTACACTGCACAATATTCCCGAGGGTTTGGCAGTTGGTGTGGCTTTTGGTGCTGCAGCTGAAGCCAGCGATCCCGTCACAGCCTCGATTGCTGCAATTTCCGTAGCACTGGGTATCGGCATCCAAAACTTTCCTGAAGGGGCCGCGGTTTCAATTCCGTTGCGCCAAGAAGGCTTGAGCCGAAGCAAAGCATTCTTATATGGCCAAGCTTCTGGAATTGTGGAGCCTATCGCGGGTGTCTTGGGAGCGCTGCTAGTCACAAAGGTTACCTCCTTGTTGCCCTATGCATTGGCTTTTGCCGCAGGTGCGATGATCTATGTGGTGGTGGAAGAACTGATTCCCGAAGCACAGCAGACAACCTCCAGCAAACGTCATTTTGCAGTATTCGGTACGATGCTGGGTTTCATGATTATGATGATTTTAGATGTAGCGTTGGGTTAAAAAAATACCGCCGGCTGCTGTCGTATCAAAACGGCGAGCAACCGGCGGTATTTTTCCTGTTTATTGAAAAATTAATAACGACGTCGAGGCTGGGAACGATTGGTCAACCAACGGACCAAAAATACGGCAATGAGGATCGGGATTCCAAAACGGAAGATTAGTCCGATCAAACCACCGACCATATTCAAAATAAACCCTGCTACGACTAAAAATCCTACAAAGGCCAGCACTTTGACCAAAGTCGATTGTTTTTCCATAAGCTTTTCCTCCTCGAATAACTGTCAGCTTCATTACAAATCCTACCGGCAGCTGCTGTGTCGGTTATTTGTTTTCTACGTAATCATCATATCAAGGACCCTTCGTGGAAACATCGGTCTTTGGGCGGATTTCCTGATAGGACTTGTTGAATGCGTAGAAAAAATAAGGGAAAAACCTTGTTTTTCTCACGATGATGGGGCAATTCTTAATAAAGAGCGAAAAAGGCGACTTCTGCGTGTCAAGCGTGGGTATATTTGCTAAAATTAAAACAGAAAAATGGAAAGAAAAAGGAAACCTCTGTGAATAAAGTGAACAATAATTACCAAGCGACGATTTATGCGTGCTTTACTGGTTATATCGTCCAAGCGGTCATCGTCAACTTTGCACCGCTGCTGTTTTTGACTTTTCAAGAGCAATATCAGATTCCGTTGAGTCAGATTACGCTTTTGGTCACCTTCAATTTTTTACTGCAGCTGTTAGTAGATTTTGCCGCAATCTTTTTTGTAGATAAAATTGGCTATCGAGTCAGTATTATCGCCGCTCACTTATTTTCCGCGGTGGGATTAGCAGGTTTAGCCTTGTTTCCGGGATTGTTTGGGGATCCTTTTTATGGGTTATTGCTGGCAGTATTGATCTATGCCATTGGCGGTGGGCTGTTGGAGGTTTTGGTAAGTCCAATCGTGGAAGCCTGCCCTACAGATAACAAAGAAAAAGCCATGAGTCTGCTCCACTCCTTTTATTGCTGGGGATATGTGGGGGTTGTTTTGGTTTCGACTCTGTTTTTTGCAGTCTTTGGGATTGGAAATTGGCCGATTTTGGCGCTGTTGTGGGCGGTGATTCCATTAGTGAATGCCTTCGTCTTTACCAAAGTTCCCATCAATTCATTGATTGCTGACGGAGAAGAGGGCCTGCCGATTCGCAAGCTTTTGTCATTGAAAAGTTTTTGGCTGTTTTTGGCTATGATGGTCTGTGCCGGCGCCAGTGAACAAAGCGTGGGACAATGGGCATCAACCTTTGCTGAAGAAGGTCTCGGCGTCGCCAAAGCGGTGGGGGATTTGACTGGTCCGATGTTTTTTGCTTTGATGATGGGCTTGGCTCGAGTCTTTTATGGAAAATATGGCGATCGCATCGATCTTCGACGCTTTATGATGGTGTCAGCCATACTGGCAGTGGGCTCTTATCTGTTGATTGGCTTAACGGGTGTGCCGGTATTGGGTTTACTCGGTTGTGGCTTGAGTGGTTTGGCGGTAGGCATCATGTGGCCCGGCACTTTCAGCTTGGCTACTGGTGTTATCAAAAATGGCGGTACGGCGATGTTTGCCTATATGGCTTTGGCAGGAGACTTAGGTTGTTCTCTAGGGCCGACGGTGGTAGGCTTTATGTCCGCTTGTTTTGACGACCAGCTGCGTCTGGGAATTTTGGGAGCAATCGGCTTTCCGCTGGGATTGGTACTGGGCATCAGATTGTTGAAGACGATGTTTTTACGTCGGCAGCAGGCACCTATTGTTAAGACTTCTGAAGAGCTTTGAAACTGACAGTCAGGTAAAATTGGAAGAGAGCCTGTCAAACAGGAAAAGAAATCGCTGGTGACAGCGTGAAACGAGGAATTTCTATGAAAAAAGATAAACATACCCAAGAGAAATCTGCTTGGTTCACTTGGAAAGACTTGATTTGGATTGCCGCCTTGATCTTGTTGGTTGTCGGCTTGCGCCAGTTTATTTTCACCCCTGTGGAAGTCCATGGTGCTTCAATGGATCCCAATTTGCAGGATTCTGAGCGCTTGATTGGCTTGAAGGTGGGAGAAACCAAACGCTTTGATGTGGTAAGTTTCCATGCACCCGATGCAGACAAAGAATACATCAAGCGAGTGATTGCATTCGGTGGTGAAACCGTAGAATACAAGAGCGACAAACTGTATATCGATGGCAAAGAATACCAAGAAGCTTACCTCGACCAGTACAAAGAACAACTGACAGAAGGAGAACTCTTCACTGCAGATTTCAGCTTCACTGTCCCTAAAGATCGGCTCTTTGTTCTGGGAGACAATCGCCCTGTTTCAAAAGATAGCCGTGTGTTTGGTGCAATCGAAAAAAGCAGCATCACCTCCAACGCTAAATTTATTTTCTGGCCGTTGAACAAATTTGGCACCGTCAATTGATAAAAATACAAGATTAGGAGATTGCTATAGGCGATCTTCTTTTTGTTTGGTTGGGGAGTTTATAATGTGTTGAAAAAGACGGTGGTCATTTTGGTGGCTGGGTGGGTAAGTCCTATTTTGTGAAGTGAACTTCATAGTTGATAAAAAAATGGCGAAATGTGAAGTGAACTTCACATTCCGTAAAATGCTAACAAAAACACAAAACAAACTTCATATTTCTTGTAATACACAAAAGCGCCCCTCAATTATTTGAGGAGGCGCTTTTTAGTTAGTGTAGTTATTCTCGAATCTGTCCGTCTCCGTAAATGATGTATTTCGAGGAGGTCAATTCTTCTAAGCCCATTGGTCCGCGGGCATGTAATTTTTGGGTAGAAATACCGATCTCTGCGCCAAAGCCAAAGACGAAGCCGTCGGTAAAACGGGTGGAGGCATTGACATAGACGGCAGCTGCATCGACTTCTGCCAAGAATTTCTGGGAGGCAAAGTAATTGTCGGTGATGATGGCTTCTGAGTGTTTGGTGTTGTAGCGGTTAATGTGGGCGATGGCTTCATCGATATCTGCGACCACTTTGACAGCCATGATGTAATCTAGAAACTCGGTAGACCAGTCTTCTTCGACAGCTGGAAGCGCTTCTTCTAAATAAGGCAGTGATTTTTCGTCTGCCCGTAATTGAACGTTGTGTTCAGCTAATTTTGCGGCAATTTTTGGTAAGAAGTCCGCGGCCACATCTTGGTGAATTAGCAGTGTTTCCGCCGCATTGCAGACGGAAGGACGCTGGGTTTTGGCATTGTCTACGATATTGACTGCCATCTCTAGTTGCGCCGCTTGATCGACATAAATATGATTATTGCCGGTTCCAGTTTCAATGACCGGGACAGTGGCAGTTTCTTTGACTCTGCGAATCAGGCCGGCGCCACCCCGGGGAATCAAGACATCCAGATACTCAGTGAGACGCATCATTTGATTGGCGACTTCGTGACTGGTATCTTCTACAAATTGGACGGCATGGGGTGTGAAGTCATTATCGGTCAATGCTTTTTGAAGGACCTCTACCAAAATTTTATTGGAATGGAAGGCTTCTTTTCCCCCTCGTAAAATCACAGCATTGCCGGTCTTGAAACAAAGACTAGCCGCATCGGTGGTGACATTGGGGCGAGACTCATAAATGATACCGATGACGCCCAGGGGTACTTTTTGACGGCCAATCATCAGGCCATCTGTGTTTTTCCACATTTTTTCAACTTCACCGATAGGATCTGGCAGCTGGACGACTTCCCGGATGCCATTGGCCATTTCGCTAATTCGCGGGCCAGTCAGCCGCAAACGGTCTTGCATGGTTTCAGAAATGCCGTTGTCTTGCGCTTTAGCCAAGTCTTTCTGATTGGCAGCCAAGATTGTTGCGGTAGCAGCTTCTAGTGCAGCCGCCATCTGTAGCAGCAGGTGGTTTTTTTTCTGAGTATCCGCCAATGCCAGTTGACGGGCGGCGGTTTGGGCTTGTTGCCCCAGTATGTTCAAATCCATTTATTTCACGCCTTTCTTAGGGATGTCAGTTACAAAACAGAGTACCAATTTCAGCACCAGCGAGGATGTCAAAAATTACTTGTGGCTTTTGCCCATTAGCTAAAACCATCGCGCTGTCGGCCTCCAGGATTCGCTGAGCAGCTTTCAATTTGCTGACCATGCCGCCGGTACCAAAGCGACTGCCTTTATCGCCAGCGCGCTCCATGGTTTCTTCAGAAATTTCGTGGATTGTTGAGTAGAGGATTGCTTCTTGATCGACAGCGGGATTGGCGGAATAAAATCCGTCGATATCCGAAAGCATAATCAACAAGTCAGCTTCTGTGATTTGGGCAACGATAGCCGACAACTGATCATTGTCGCCGAACTTGGTTTGATGGTCCAGTTCTTCCACTGCCACGGCATCATTTTCATTGATAATCGGAATAATCTTCATCGCTAGCAGCTGATTCAAAGTATTGATTACGTTTTTTCGACTTTCTGGAAATTCTACGATGTCCCGGGTTAAGAGGACTTGAGCTGTCTGTTGGCTGTAGGTGAGAAATCGTTGGTTGTAGATATTCATCAATTCTGCTTGACCGACAGCGGCCACGGCCTGTTGCTGCGGGATTGCGGTCGGGCGGGCGGCTAGCCCCAGTTTATTCATTCCCACTCCGATGGCACCGGATGAAACTAGGATGATTTCTTTGCCTTGATTGGCCAGATCAGTCAGTACGAAAGCCAGCTGATCGATTCCCGACAAATTGATATTGCCGTTGGGATAGATGAGTGAGCTGGTTCCGATTTTGATAACGATCCGTTTGGCATTTTGCAATGATTCCCGCACAACGATCTCCTCCATTTGTTTATTTCCTACCATTGTACAAGGTTTCGACAGGGATTTCATCCGTAAAATAATAATTGTCAGATAATTTTAAGCAGATTTTCCTGAAAATGACGGATGTTTCATGTGAAACATCGAGAAACATTCATTGTGCAGTGCAAGATTTCCTGAAGCAAAAAGGAAATCCGCCAGTTCAAGAGGTGGAAAAAGGTGTGCGGTGCTATAATCGCAAAAAATGAATTTTTTTAATGACTGCAACCTTTTAAACAGCTACTGACTCTAATAGATGTGTGATACTAGTGAGGACGAAAAACTAAGAGTGAAGATGGTGAACTTTTCAGAGAGAGTCATTTTACATATCAAAAAGCACTGTTCAAAAACAAGGGGAGTGAAGGAACAGCGGAACAGACTAAGTTGTGAATTTTTCCTGATTTCTTCATGAAATGCGCCGTTTGTCCTGTGACAATATGCTAAAATAGGCTGATAATGCACGAAAGAAGGGAACAAATTCATGAAAAAGCGCGGATTTGAAGTCGTTTCGGCTTATCAAGGAAGCAATATCAACTTACCAGTACGGGCAACACAGCAAGCAGCAGGCTACGATTTCGAGGCGGCGGTGGATGTAGTCGTACCGAGTATTTGGAAATCGGGCATTTTAGATGCGGTTAAAGCATTGATGAGTGAAGATGCTGTAGCGAAGGTCCAAAAGAAGATGAAACCGGTCTTGGTTCCGACTGGCGTCAAAGCCTACATGGGCGAGGATGAATTTTTGCAGCTGGCCAATCGTTCCAGCAATTCTCATAAGCGCTTCCTGATTTTGGCAAATGGCGTGGGGGTCATCGACAGCGATTATTACGGTAATCCTGACAATGAAGGCCACATCATGTTTCAATTCATCAATTTCGGCCCTTTTGACGTATCTATCAAAAAAGGGGAACGAATCGGGCAAGGTATCTTCCTGCCGTTTTTGAAGGCAGACCAAGATGTCGCATCAGGGGAACGTACTGGCGGCTTCGGATCTACCGGGCAGCAGTGAGGTTATTAAAAAAGGCCCCTTCTATGGTAAAATGAAGCATAACGGAGGTGCCTGAAGAATCATGGCAAAAAAAGCCAAAGTACAATTTGAATGTCAGCATTGCGGTTATATCGCACCGAAATATTTTGGGAAATGTCCGAACTGTGGCAGCTGGAATTCGATGGTGGAAGTGACGATCCAAGATACAAATGATCGCCGCGTTCGTGCATCGCTGACCGGAGAAAAGACCCGGCCAACGAAGATTGCTGAAGTTGTGCCCAAAAAAGAACCTCGTGTGGCAACAAAACTTGCCGAGCTGAATCGAGTTTTGGGAGGCGGAGTTGTTCCGGGCTCATTAGTGCTAATTGGTGGGGACCCTGGTATCGGGAAGTCCACGCTGCTTTTGCAGGTGTCGCAACAACTGGCAGACGTCGGCGGCAAGGTGCTTTATGTCTCCGGAGAAGAAAGCGCCGAGCAAATCAAGATGCGGGCGGAACGTCTAGGCAGCATCGAGACGGAATTTTATCTCTACGCTGAGACGGACATGCATGAAGTGGCACGAGCAATCGAGGACCTGGAACCTGATTATGTCATCATTGATTCCATCCAAACCATGACTCAGCCGGATGTAACCAGTGTGGCAGGCTCTGTCAGTCAAGTGCGGGAAACGACCGCTGAACTGCTGAAAATCGCTAAAACCAACGGCATTGCTATTTTTATTGTTGGTCATGTGACGAAAGAAGGGGCAATCGCCGGTCCCCGAATGTTGGAGCATATGGTAGACACGGTGTTGTATTTCGAAGGGGAAAAGCATCACAGCTTCCGCATTCTGCGAGCTGTAAAAAATCGCTTTGGTTCCACTAATGAAATTGGAATCTTCGAAATGCAGGCAGATGGTCTTCATGAAGTGGCGAATCCTTCGCAAGTTTTCTTGGAGGAACGCTTAGCTGGTGCTACCGGTTCAGCAATCGTGGTGGCGATGGAGGGCAGTCGGCCGATTCTCGTGGAGATTCAAGCGTTGGTAACACCCACGATGTTCGGCAATGCCAAGCGGACCACCACCGGTTTAGACTTCAATCGCGTGTCATTGATCATGGCGGTTTTGGAAAAACGGGCGGGCCTGCTGTTGCAAAATCAAGATGCCTACTTGAAGGCTGCCGGCGGGGTCAAGCTGAACGAGCCGGCCATCGACTTAGCAGTGGCGGTGGCGATTGCTTCCAGTTATAAGGAAAAAGGCACGGAACCTACCGAATGCTTCATTGGTGAAATCGGTCTAACGGGCGAGATTCGCCGGGTCAGCAGCATCGAGCAACGCGTCAAAGAGGTCCAAAAATTAGGCTTTACCAAGGTGTATCTGCCGAAAAATAATCTCGGCGGTTGGGAGCCACCTGAAGGAATTGCCATCGTACCTGTCTCTACTATTGCTGAGACGCTGAAAAAAGTTTTCGGCTAATTAACAAAGGCGGGCTACTTTTTAATACGAAGGGCTCGCCGCCAAATAAACGATACACAAATGGGAGGAAAACACATGCAAAAACGCGTCATCACCATCTTACTTGTGGTGGCGGGGGCAAGCCTGGGGGTATCCTTTATGCCGGTCGCTTGGGATGCGATCCAACAAGGGAACAACCAATGGCTCAATAATATGTTCACCAATTTAATCATCGGAGCACTTATTTTCTATTTATTGTCATTATTCCTGGTGAAATATATTTCTGCTGCCCTCAACTACATTGAGAAAAAACTCAGTGAGCTCAGCCTCACCTACTTGCTATTTGGAGCAATCGGCACCATCATCGGTCTTTTGATCGGGGTCATCATTTCACTGCCTTTTTACAATTGGGATATTCCTTTTGCAAAAGGCGTCGCACCTTTTTTGATCATGATCTTGCTGGGGTATCTGGGTTTTCAGATTTCTACTACACGGATTGATGAATGGAAGAAAATCTTTACCTCCAACAAGAAAAAAGCAGAAGAAGCAGCGGAATCTCAGCAGGAAATGTTGGATCGCAAAGCAGACGATCATTTCCGCAAATACAAGATTCTAGATACCAGCGTCATCATTGATGGCCGCATTTACGACATTGCTAAGACTGGCTTTATCGAAGGCACAATCCTGATTCCTAACTTTGTTCTTTATGAGTTGCAGTATATCGCTGATTCCGGTGACAGTTTGAAACGAGTGCGGGGACGGCGAGGACTGGATATTCTGAATGCTTTGCAAAAAGAGGATGGGATTTCAGTTGAGATGTATGATGGTGATTTCGAGGACATCCAAGAAGTTGACAGCAAACTGCTGAAACTGGCAAAACTGTTGGACGGCACGGTAGTCACCAATGATTACAATCTGAATAAAGTAGCCGAATTTCAAAATGTTCCCGTGCTGAACATCAATC
The DNA here is from genome assembly GCF_049166715.1 of Enterococcus infantis. Lineage (NCBI taxonomy): Bacteria > Bacillati > Bacillota > Bacilli > Lactobacillales > Enterococcaceae > Enterococcus > Enterococcus infantis. The sequence continues at coordinate 79,615 of NZ_JBMHFB010000003.1, forward strand.
AGTTGGCCAACGCGGTCAAACCGGTAGTGATTCCTGGAGAAGACATGGATGTGCTGGTGGTGAAAGCCGGTACCGAGCGTCAACAAGGGGTAGCTTACTTGGATGATGGTACGATGGTAGTCGTAGAAGACGGGCAGCACTACATGAACGAGCGCATCACTGTTGTCGTCACCAGCGCACTGCAAACCGCTGCTGGACGGATGATCTTTGCCAAGCCAGCTCATTCTGGGCGTGGCATCGACAATAAATCCGACAGCACTTCCGGCAATCACAACAAAGGTGGCAATAAGACCAATCGTAACAGTCGTTGAGGCGATTGCTTTAAAAAAATACCGCAATACCTGTTGGTTTCAGGTGTTGCGGTATTTTTACGGCTGTTTTTTTGTGAGTTAAAAATTAGGCCTCACAAAGCTTATCCACGGGTGTCAGTTTTGCTGCAAGAAAAATTTTCTCATAAATTAAAAATGAACCTTCACGGAATTCAGAATACTGCCAGCAGGGATTAATTGGCTGTCACACTTTACTAATGAGGACTTTGATTGTAGAATTACAAGGAATAGGCTTACCAAAATTCCAACCAAAAGGGAAGAGATAAAATGAGTAAAATCCGTGTACGTTACGCACCGAGCCCTACCGGCCATTTGCACATCGGCAATGCCCGGACGGCGTTGTTCAACTATTTATTTGCCCGCCACAATGATGGCGAGTTTATCATCCGCATCGAAGACACCGACCAAAAGCGCAACATCGCTGACGGTGAAAAATCACAATTGGAAAATCTGGCTTGGCTGGGAATTGATTGGGACGAATCCCCGGAAAAACCTGGTGCATACGGTCCTTATCGTCAATCAGAACGCGGCGAAATCTACCAACCTTTGATTGACCAACTGCTGGTTTCCAATCGGGCGTACAAGTGTTACTGTACCGAAGAAGAATTGGAAGCTGAGCGAGAAGCCCAACGTGCCCGTGGGGAAATGCCTCATTACGGCGGCAAATGTGCCCATCTGACACCAAAAGAGCAAGCTGAAAAAGAAGCACAGGGCTTGGAACCGGTGATTCGTTTCCGGGTACCAAAAAATACCGAATATGCGTTTAAAGATATGGTTAAAGGTGACATTCACTTTGAATCAGACAATGTCGGCGGCGACTTTGTTATCCAAAAACGTGACGGCATGCCGACTTATAACTTTGCAGTAGTTGTGGATGACCACATGATGAAAATCACCCACGTACTGCGGGGGGACGATCACATTGCCAATACACCGAAACAAATGATGATCTATGAAGCATTTGGTTGGACCCCACCACAATTTGGGCACATGACGTTGATCATCAACACTGAAACCGGCAAAAAATTGTCTAAACGGGATGAATCCATTCTGCAGTTTATCGAGCAGTACCGTGAATTGGGTTATCTGCCAGAAGCGATGTTCAACTTTATCGCGCTGTTGGGCTGGTCACCAGTGGGAGAAGACGAGCTCTTCTCACAATCCGAATTGGTAGAAATGTTCGATCCAAAACGTTTGAGCAAATCTCCGGCAGCCTTTGATGCTAAGAAATTGGCGTGGGTCAACAACCACTACATCAAAGAAATGAACCTGGATGAATTGACCGACATGTGTCTGCCTTTTCTAGTGAAAGCCGGTCGTGTTGAAGAAAATCCAGCTGCTGACAAGAAAGCCTGGGTTAAAAAAGTTGTGGCTCTTTATCAACCACAAATGAGTTTTGCAGCTGAAATCGTGGAACTTTCTGGTCTGTTTTTCGGTGAACATCCGGAATTAGAAGAAGAAGGCAAAACAATTATGGCACAAGAAACGACACCAGTAGTCTTGCAAGCTTTCAAAGGACAATTGGAAAGTTTGACTGATTTCACACCGGAAAACATCTTGGCTTCTATCAAAGCAGTCCAAAAAGAAACCGGCATTAAAGGCAAAAATTTGTTTATGCCAATCCGAATCGCTACTTCTGGTCAAATGCACGGCCCAGATCTGCCGAATACTATCGAAATCATGGGTCAAGAAGCAACTATTGCTAACTTAGACAAAGCATTAGCATAAACGTAGCTGACAAAGTTGCAATCGCTAGTTTTTGCTGCGGAAAATCATCATTTATCAACAAACACGAAGAACAGACGAAGTACCGTCAGCGCCTTTTTACAGAGAGACTGCTATGTTGCTGAAAGGCAGTCAAAAAGCCGGCGGGAAATGCATCTGGGAGTGGAGCTGGCCAAGACCGGCTACGTAGGATGGACGTTACCCATTTTGAGGCAGAAAGGTGCAAGGCAGCTTCTCTAATCAGTGAGCCGAGAAGAGGATTGTTGCAATCGTTTCTGTAAACAAAAGTGGGACCACGCGGGGGCGTCTTTTGACGTAAGGAAACTTACGGCAAATACGCCTCCGTGTGTTTTTTTTCAGCTTACAATGAGAGAAAAGCCAGACTTCAATTCTGATTGGACACATGACGGATGCTGGCTAAGGCAGGTGCTTTCAGGACAGCTTTTGATGACTATTTGTTAAGGGGAAGTCGCAGGTTTTGCGGCTAAAGGAAGTTGCAGTAAAGGGGGAAATAGTATGGGGTGGTTCAAACGAGCAATCGCAACCACAAAAGCCAATGATCCAGCGGCCCGTAGTACGCTAGAAGTCGTTTTGACTTATCCGGGGTTTCACGCGCTGTTTTGGCATCGCTGGTCGCATTTTTTATACCGGCATCGCTTGTTTTTATTGGCAAAAATAAATGCCCAATTTTGGCGCTTTTTAACGGGAATCGAGATTCATCCAGGTGCGCAGATTGCAGCTGGCGTTTTCATTGATCACGGCATGGGGGTCGTGATCGGCGAGACGGCAGTGGTGGAGGAAAATGTGGTGTTGTTCCACGGCGTAACGCTGGGTGGCACCGGCAAAGACAAAGGCAAACGCCATCCGACGGTTTTAACCGGTGCAATGATTGCAGCCCATTCCCAGATTTTAGGGCCCATTACTATCGGAAAAAACGCCAAAATCGGTGCTGGCTCTGTTGTTTTACATGATATACCCGATAATGCGACGGCGGTGGGAGCTCCTGCCCGTGTCGTTAGACTGAATGGAGTGAGAGTTAAAAATGATTAAAATTCATAACACGTTGACCCGTGAAAAAGAAGAATTCAAACCATTGGAAGCAGGCCGTGTCAAAATGTACGTCTGCGGACCAACTGTTTATAATTACATCCATATCGGTAATGCCAGAAGCGCGATCGCCTTTGATACGATTCGCCGCTATTTTGAATACCGCGGCTATCAGGTGGACTATGTTTCCAATTTTACCGATGTAGACGATAAAATCATTCGGGCGGCCCAAGAACTTCAAGTAACTGCACCGGAAGTCGCTGATCGCTTTATTGCTGCTTTCAAAGAAGATGCCGGCGCACTGAATATCGAAGCGGCAACGTTGAATCCCCGCGTGATGGATCATATCCCAGATATCATTGAATTTATCCAAGTGCTGATTGATAAAGGCTATGCCTATGCTGTCAATGGCGATGTCTATTACCGGACGCGTAAATTCGCTGATTACGGCAAACTTTCGGATCAATCCATTGATGAACTGGAAGTAGGGGCTAGTCAGCGGACTGGCGGTGAACAAGACATCAAGGAAGACCCATTGGATTTTGCTTTGTGGAAGTCTGCCAAGCCGGGAGAGATTTTTTGGAGTGCTCCTTGGGGTCAAGGACGCCCAGGCTGGCACATCGAATGCTCGGTGATGGCTACCAAACATTTAGGAGAAACCATCGATATTCATGGCGGTGGCCAAGACTTGGAATTTCCTCATCACGAAAATGAAATTGCCCAAAGTGAAGCCAAAACTGGGAAGAAGTTTGCTAATTACTGGATGCACAACGGCTATGTCACCATCGGGGATGACGATGAGAAGATGAGCAAGTCCTTGGGAAATTTTGTGACCGTTCATGACATTGTAAAAGTCGTGGACCCGCAAGTGCTGCGCTTTTTCATGGCAACAACACAATACCGCCGGCCGATTCGTTACAGCGAGAAAACACTGCAAGACGCAGCGAACAACTTGCAGCGACTAAAAACCGCCAAAGAAAATGCCGAATTCCGGTTGGCTCAAGCGGCAGCCGGTTTATCTGATGATGAAAAGCGGCAGGAACAGCTGCAAGAATTAGAAGCGCGATTTGTAGCTGAGATGGATGACGATTTTAACGCAGCTAACGGCATCACAGTGGTTTATGAATTAGCCAAATGGCTGAATAATTACAGCGAACAGCCGGCAGTTTCGGCGGCTGTTTTGGAGTCAGCACTGGTGCAATTTGCCAGTTGGCTCCAAGTCTTCGGGATAAAATTTGCTCAAGAAGACCTGTTGGATGAACAGATTGACGGTTTGATTGCTGAACGCAACCAGGCCCGCAAAGACAAAAATTTTGCCCGCAGTGACGAAATCCGAGACGCATTGAAGGCGCAAGGGATCATCTTGGAGGACACACCTCAAGGAACCCGGTGGAGAAGAGACGCATGAGAGATCACAAACAATTGAACGGCTTGGCATTGGCTTATGTCGGAGACGCCGTCTATGAAGTGTATATCCGAGATTTTCTGGTGGAAAGTGGCCAGACCCGACCAAACACACTGCATAAAATGGCGACGCATTATGTTTCAGCCAAAGCCCAAGCCATGCTGATGGAAAAAATGCTGGCAGAAGGCATTCTAAATGAAGAAGAGGAATTGTTTTATCGGCGCGGGCGTAATTCTAAGAGCCACACCAGCGCTAAAAATGCCGATATCACCACGTATCGGGTCGCTACAGGCTTTGAATCACTGATGGGCTATCTCCACCTCACGGACCAAAAAGAACGTCTAGATGAGCTGGTAGCATGGTGTATCGAGAAGGTAGGTGAAGAAAATGAAGGAAAATAAGCGACGTCCAGTAAAAGCCGGGGAACGCTCCCGCCAAAATGAGCGGAGCAACGGCAACGGCGGCAATAAGAGAAATAATCAGAAGGGTCGCCGTTTTGATGACAAGCGAAAAGTTGACGGCAACAAAGGACCAAAACGAGAGCAGCGACCGGCAGCGACAGAGGGCAATGGAACTTTTGATCAGACTTCTCCGGAAAATGAGAATTTCGTGTTTGGTCATCACGCGGTGGCTGAAGCTTTGAAACAAGGGCGAGGCAACAAGCTTTTCATGCTGGAAGATGCCCGCGGGGGAAAAGTTGAGGAATTGAAGCAGCTGGCCCAAGAACACAGTGTTCCAGTCAAGTGGGTACCGAAACAAAAACTAGATACCATGAGTGACGATGGTGTCCATCAGGGCATGGTCTTGGCAATCACCCCTTATGAATACTTGTCATTGCCAGAACTATTGGAGAAAACGGAAAAGCCCGAGCCTTTCTTTTTGATCTTGGATAATTTGGAAGATCCCCACAATTTTGGCTCAATTCTGCGGACAGCAGATGCTGCCGGCGTGGACGGGATTATTATTCCAAAACATCGGGCGGTGGGAATCACACCAGTCGTGGTTAAAACCTCTACCGGCGCTGTTGAACACGTACCAGTGGCGCGGGTTACCAATTTGAGTCAGGGCATCAAGCAACTGAAAGAAGCCGGCTTTTGGGTATTTGGCACGGCGATGTCCGGCACCGCTTATACCGACTGGAATGCTTCTGGTAAGATTGCCTTAATCATCGGCAATGAAGGTCGGGGAATGAGTGCCGGTTTAGCGAAAGAAGTCGATGAACTGTTGACGATTCCGATGGTGGGTCACGTCCAAAGTCTAAATGCCAGTGTGGCGGCAGGTCTGCTGATCTATGAAGCATTTCGGAAGCGTAGTGGTGGCGGCTCATGAAAAAGCAGCTTTTGATCGTGGATGGCTACAACATGATCGGGGCTTGGCCGGAGTTGGTGTTACTGAAAAAGCAAGACAAGATGGAAGATGCCCGTGATGCACTTTTGAACCGCTTGTCCAATTACGCCAAATTTGAAGGAATCGAGATTATCGTCGTTTTTGATGCCCAATTTGTACCTGGGATCACGACTCGTTTCACAAAATATCTGTTAGAAGTCGTTTTTACCGAAGAGGGGGAGACCGCCGACAGCTATATCGAGCGGGTTGCTGGTGAATTGAATAATCGCCTGACCCAGGTGACAGTGGCAACCAGCGATTTGGCAGAGCAATGGGTAATCTTCTCTCAAGGCGCCCTGAGAACTTCTGCCAGAGAGTTATACAAGACGATTGAGAAGACGGAAAAACAGATTGCCGGCCATCAGGAAGACTTGAAGTTTACGGATTTCCGACGCAACTCACCCTGGAGCCCCCAGCAGTTGACGGAGTTGTCGGAAAAACTGCAGGAACTTTCTGACAAGAAAAAAAGGTAGCTTAAATGAGAAGTTTCTAAAAAGTGTCATGATACCCTTTCCTCAGAAAGCAGTTTTTGGGGGAGGGGTTTTGTATGTCTTTGATTCGTCAAGCACAAGCAGGGTGCGAAGATTCTTTTGTAGAGTTGTTTGAACGATATCGACCAATCATCTATCGCTTGCAGGGAATTTACTATTTGCGGGATTTTGATGCCGATGACTGGCTACAAGAAGGACGCATCGTTTTTTACGAAACCCTACAACGCTATGATCCGGCTATGGGGGTAACGATTGGTGCTTTTTTTAAGAAGAATTTTGAAAACGCCATCAAATCCCACCTTCGCAAACAAGCCGCTTACAAACGCCGCTGTCTGGTGGGGGCCGTTTCGCTGGAAGCAAAGATTGCCGAAGAGGGGCCAGATTTTCAAAGCAATGTGGGACAGTGGGCACCACCGGCTGATCAACAGCTGTTGGTAGAGGAGGCACTAAGCACGTTTCGGGGGGATTTGTCGAAGCTTGAACAAGAGGTTTTCGGCGAGTATTTGAAAGGGGCGGAGTTAGAGACTATCGCAGCCAAACGCTCCCAACCCACCCGGCAGATTCGCTATGCGTATGAACGTTCTCGACGTAAATTGTATCAAAATTTACGATTTATTCAGAAGTGATTGAAAACATAAGTAAGGGGTTGCTTGCAGAATGTCACGTCAGCAAATTGCTGAGAAAGTCATATTTTGTTATGCAACCTCTTACATTTTGGAGAAGTTTGATTTTTTAGTGAGTGGTAAAAGCCAGAGATGGTCAGTTTTACGCAAAAAAATGTCGCTTCTTCAAAAATATTGAAATTATGGATTGTCAGGAGCTTTTTGTTATGATAAACTTGTAATTTTCCTTAAGATGTGGTAAAATGGCATTCGAGGTGAACGCGATGCCAACAACTTTAGCGTCAATCAAAAAAGATTTGGAATGTCGTATCGGTAGCGAGATCATGTTAGTTGCACAAACAGGCCGCAAGCGTCAGACAGAACGCAAAGGCGTGTTGACAGAGACCTACCCATCTGTTTTTGTGGTAGATCTGGATCCCGAAGAAAATTCTTTCGAACGGGTTTCATACAGTTATTCTGACGTGTTGACCCGTACTGTCGAGATCGAATTTCTGGGGCAATGAGTACGAAGAAGCGAGAGTTTGGCCGAGTGTGCCGAGCTCTTTTTCTTTTGGCAAAAAACGTAGATAAAGGAGTAGCCGATGGAAGTAAAGAATAAACATTTCAATCAGTTGACGACAACAGAGTTTCTGGAAATTGCCAAGCTGCGGGTGGCCGTTTTCGTTGTGGAACAAAATTGCCCGTATCAAGAAATTGATGAGATTGACCAACAGGCATGGCATGTTTGGCTGACAGATGAAGCAGGCCAGATTGCCGCATACGGTCGGGTCTACGGAAATGAGGAAGTCAGTCATTTAGGCCGGGTTTTGGTACGACAGGAGCAACGAGCACATCATCTGGGAGAGCGACTGCTTCAAGAATTGTTGCAGGTGGCAATGGCCAAATTTCCTCAGCGGCCGATAGAGATTGGTGCTCAAGCGCACTTGCAGAAATTTTACGGGAAAGCTGGCTTTCACACTGTTTCTGAGGTATATCTGGAAGATGATATTCCTCATGTGAAGATGCTGCGAGAAGCCGTCCCACTTTAAAAACCCAAAAACCCAAAAACCCAAAAACCCAAAAACCCCTGCACAGTCTTGGAACGACCAGTAGATGTCGGTCTTTCCAAGCTAGGCAGGGGTTTTATTATTTCCAGGCAATTATTGTCAGAAAGAATCAAAGGGCGGATTCTCAGTAAGTGCTGTTGTTGTCCAAGTCATCTTTGTCTGAATTGGTGGTTGCTGGTTTTGTAGCAGCTGCTTGTGTTTCCAGCAAATCGCGGATGTCTTTTAAGAGGCTTTCAGTAGTATCTGCAGGTACTTCTTCCGGCTCGTCTTCTTTGCGGGCAGTCAAATTTTTGGCATGGTTTGCTGCTTTAACCACCAGGAAAAGCACAAAAGCAGTGATTAGAAAAGTAATGATCGCACTGATTACATCACCGAATTTGAATGTTACACCTGATCCAGTTTTCCAATCCAACACTCCGAGTGCTTCATCAAGTTTTTTACCTTTTGTAAACAGAGAAACAACTACTCCGATTAACGGTGTAATCAATCCATCCACCACTTTTGTGACAATAGCGGTAAAGGCAGACCCGATTACGACACCGACGGCTAGATCAAGGACGCTGCCTCGCATAATAAACTCTTTAAATTCTTTAATCATGAAATGATTCCTCCTTTTTGAATAGTAAGTTTTAGCTGCAAACCAGTTCTTCAAAGAAAAGGGGTTTACAAGCAGTTATAATTTCTCTTACAAGTATAGCGGAGAGAAAGCAAAAACTGAAATAATATGACAGCTGCTAAAGGTCTTGGAAAATCAAGAAAAGTTCGGAATATGCTATAATTTAGTGAAAATGCTTTGAAAATTTGGCCTCGTTTTTTTTCAGTGACAAGTGATTTTTACTTGTTTGTGGTAGAAAAGCGACTGCTGCAAAATAAAAGCAGGAAATCGGTGCTTTTTGAAGAGACAGGCGGCTTTTTGCCAGTGTTTCAAAACGACCTTTTTCAAGAGAGGGGACACAACATGACTAAACAGATCCAACCGGGGATCTTTCTACATACGATCCCGACGGAAAAATTCAAAACGGTGCGGCTATTTATCCGTTTTTCTGCCCGTCATCAAAAACAGACGGCAGCAGCCCGCACATTGTTAACTTCTTTATTGGAGACAAACAGCAAGCGTTATGCTACTCAAACAGCATTGAGCAGCCGTTTGGCAGAATTGTATGGTGCAAGCTTTGGCGTCAGTATGGCTAAAAAGGGTGCCTTGCATCAAATTAATGTGGCTATGACACTAGTCAATGGCAAATACGTGGCAGACGATGAATTGTTGGCACAAGGGCTGGATTTTCTAAAGGAAATTCTCTTTGCACCAAATATCAAGGAAGGGGTCTTTGATCTAGAGACCTTTGCTGTAGAAAAGGAAAATCTGCGGGCTTACATCAAAAGCATCGACGAGGACAAGCAGTCCTATGCTTCGTTGCAGCTGCAGCAGCTTTTCTTCAAGGAAGATGCCGATCAGCAGGTGCCAAGCTTTGGTACTTTGGCGACCTTGGCCGATCTCGAGGCAGCAGACTTGGTGACTACCTATACAGAAATGTTGGCAAACGATCAAGTGGACATTTTTCTCGTAGGCGACTTGAGTGAGAAAGAGGCTGAGGAGCTGGTTTCCGTGTTGCCTTTCCCACAAACTGAGCGAGTTCATCCAGAAATCTATTTTGAAGCGGCTGCTGATAATATAATCACGGAAAAACAAGAACAAGAGCCATTGACCCAATCCAAACTGAATATCGGCTATTGGACCGACATTGCTTATGAAGATTTGCGTCGATTCCCATTGATGGTTTTCAATGGATTGTTTGGCGGGTTCCCACATTCTCGTTTGTTTATGAATGTCCGGGAAAAGGAAAGTATGGCTTACTATGCTTCCTCCAGCTACGACAGCTTCCGGGGCTTTGTCAATGTTCAGACAGGGATTGATGCAGCTAACCGGGACAAGGTACTGCATTTGGTAGCACAACAGTTGGAAAATCTGCAGCAAGGAGCAATTACTGATGAAGAATTGGCTCAGACAAAAGCGATGTTAAAAAATTCCTACCTGCTGTCGTTGGATAATCCACAGGCACTGATTGAAGGGGCGTATTTGGACAATTGGCTGCCCCAAGCGGCTTTGACAGATGACGCTTTTCTGCGGATGATCGACGAAGTCACAGTGGCGCAAGTCCAAGCAGTCGCCCGCTCAATCAAATTAAAAGCTGTCTATTTCCTGGAAGGAGTCGGAGCCAATGCGTAAGATTCAATATGAACAAATCAATGAAACTCTTTATACCGAAGTTCTCCCCAATGGCTTGACGGTCTTTTTGCTACCTAAAGCGGGGTTCCATAAAACATACGGCCTGTTTTCCACCAATTATGGCAGTATCGACAATACCTTTGTGCCACTGGGGGAAACCGAAGCTGTCCAAGTCCCCGATGGTATCGCCCACTTTTTGGAGCACAAAATGTTCGAAAAAGAGGCCGGTGACATCTTTCAAACGTTTGGTAAGCAAGGAGCTAGTGCCAATGCCTTTACCAGCTTTACGAAGACGAGTTATCTCTTTTCTGCGACGGATAATATCCGCTTGAATCTGGAAACACTGCTGGATTTCGTTCAGGAACCATATTTTACAGAAGACAGCGTCAATAAAGAAAAAGGAATCATCGGACAAGAGATTGGTATGTACCAAGACGATCCGTATTTCGTCCAATTTTCCGGTCTCTTGGAAAGTTTGTACCCGGAGCATCCTTTGGCAGTGGATATTTTGGGAACGGTAGCGACAATTGATCAGATTACCGCTGACGATTTGTATTTGTGTTACAACACCTTCTATCATCCTAGCAACATGAAGCTCTTGGTGGTAGGTAATATCGATCCAAAAGAGACCATGGCTTGGATCAAAGAAAACCAATCCGGCAAAGAGTTCCCAGCTGTTGAAGCCGGCGAGATTCAACGGGTATTTCCTGCTGAGTCCTTGGAGCAGATTCGCAAGACTGCTAGCCGGCAATTGCCTTTGACTCGTGGAAAAGGAGCGTTGGGGATTCGGGGGCTAATGGCAGAATTGCCGGAAGATCCTGCCGAGCTGTTGCGTTTTCGCTATGCTATGAATCTGTTATTGGCACTCTTATTGGGAAATACCAGCAGCAATTACTTGCGGCTATACAACGAAGGAATCATCGACGATTCTTTTGGCTTTGAATACAATCTGGATCGCGGCTTCCACTTTGCCGGTCTGTATGGTGACAGTGACCAGCCAGAGGTGATGATTGATGCGGTGCAACAGATTCTTTTGGGCTACGCAGAGGACCCGGAAGTCAACGAAGCCAATCTGGAGCTGTTGAAGAAAAAGCTGTTGGGCAAGTATTTCCAATCCTTAAATTCGTTGGAATATATCGCCAATCAGTTCACACAAAGCCAATTCGGTGAGTTGACGATCTTTGATGTGCCGGAGCTGATCCGCACGATTCGTTTGAAAGATGTGTTGGCAGCTGCCGAAATATTGATCAAAGAAGAAGCCTTTTGTCGGTACTTTTTGTATCCGGAAGAAGGAACAGAGGCATGAAAACGGCACTGGTGATGGGAGCCTCCGGGGATATTGGGGAGGCTGTCTGCCGGCGTCTAGCACAAGCTGGCTGGTCCTTGTATTGTCATTGTTACAGTAATGAAAGAAAAGTCTTAAAATTTGTTAGTGAACTGTCTGAAAGCTATCCTCACCAAGATTTTTTTATGGTATGCTTAGATATGTTGAACTATCGTGAAATACCGGCGTTTCTGGCAGATTTATTCCAAGTAGACGGCGTAGTTTTTGCCGCCGGATTTACCAAGTATGGCTTATTGTCTGAACACAGCCGCACCGATATGGAAAACTTGTGGAAGATTCACATGGAAACTCCGTTATTGTTATTGTCTGAATTACAGCCTAAACTGCGACAAAGCGGACAAGGGCGCGTGGTGTTTATCGGCTCGGTTTACGGCTTGTCCGGTAGTGCCATGGAGACGGTTTACAGCGGTGTCAAAGGGGCACAGCAGAGTTTTGCCAAAGCCTATGCCAAAGAAGTTGCTTCATTGGGAATCACCGTTAATTGTGTGGCTCCGGGGGCAGTGGATACCAAGATGAACCATACGTTCACAGATAGCGAACTTGAAACCTTGACTGATGAGATTCCGCTGGGAAGACTGGCGGCTACTAACGAAATAGCAGCAGCTGTCGCTTACCTTTTCTCAGAGGAGGCCCAGTATACGACAGGTGTCACGATACCAGTGACCGGCGGCTGGCTGTCATGATAAGACTGGAGAAGATGACTACGTGGAAAACGTTGCAACGACTGTCGGCCAGCGACTGCGGCAGGCCCGTTTGAATAAAAACATGTCTCTAGATGAGCTGCAACAGATCACTAAGATCCAACGCCGCTACCTAGAAGCAATTGAAAATGATGATTTTGACTCATTGCCCGGTACATTTTATGTGCGGGCATTTGTGCGCCAATATGCCCAGGCTGTCGGCGAAGATGGCGATCGGCTGGTTGATGTCTTGGACGGCAAAGAAAGTTTGACACCGCCGCCACCAAAACGTCCGCAGCCGGAAACGGTGCAAGGCTCGCGCAAAGCCCTCCATGTCGAGGAGAAAACCGGAAGTCCGGTGGTGCGTCTGTTGCCGGTGATTTTTTTCAGCTTGGTGGCAATTACGATCATTGGGGTCGTGGCCTGGCAGACGATTCAAGACCGTAATTCTGATCCGATTTTGACGGATCCGGGGTCTTCGGTAGTGGTGGATAAACCAAAAGAATCCTCCACAACAGAATCAAAAGCTGCGGAAGCGAGTTCTTCTAAGCCTGCTCCACAGGAAAGTACCACTGAATCTTCTAGCGCACCGGCTGAAAAAGTCATGAGCATGGAGATGATCAGCAATACCCAAGAAGTGGCGAATGTCCAGATCAACGATGCAAAAGCACCTTTAAAATTGGATTTTCAAGGTCAGGCAACGGGCCCTTGCTGGGTAGGGGTGATTGTCAATGGCGGGTACGTTTATCAGTACACCTTGCAAGCCAACGAGGCACAATCCACCACCTTACCAGAAGGGACCACCGAAGCCAGCATTATTTTGGGGGCTAGCGCCAATATTGCAATCAAAGTCAACGACCATGACCTGCTCTTTACGGAAGCAGGCATGCAAGCCTTGCGAAAAACCATCAATTTGACGGTGGCGTACCAAGAAGCTGCTGGAAGCAACACCCAACAGTAGGTCTTTTTGAAAAATCAGTAACTCATTTTTTCTGCACCATAGATACAATAAAAAAGAGAAGAGGTATTTCCCATTGAATCTTCCAAATAAACTGACTGTGATCCGCATCTGTATGATTCCAGTCTTTATCCTAATCCTGGCGCTGCCGCTGGATTGGGGCACATTAACTGTCGGCGACACGAGTCTGGCAGTCACACATCTGGTGGCAGCTGTCATCTTTGCTGTGGCTAGTATCACTGATTGGCTAGACGGAAAAATTGCCCGTTCCCGCGGCCTGGTGACCAATTTCGGTAAGTTTGCCGATCCTTTGGCAGACAAAATGTTGGTGATGACGGCATTTATCATGCTGGTTGAACTTGGCAAAGCACCGGCTTGGGTCGTAGCAATTATCGTCTGCCGTGAGTTGGCAGTAACCGGCCTGCGCTTGTTACTTGTCGAACACGGGGAAGTGATGGCAGCTGCTTGGCCGGGAAAAGTCAAAACAGCAACTCAGATGGTAGCAATCATCTTATTGTTCATCAACAATATTCCTTTTGGTTTGATGGGCCTGCCACTGGATCAGATTATGCTGTACGCTTGCTTGATCTTTACGATTTACTCAGGGGTCGATTATTTCGCCAAAAATACCGCCGTTTTCAAAGGCTCTATGTAAGAGAAGCGGTAGTCACTTTATCAAATCAAGCGCTGCTCAATTATTATGAGCAGCGCTTTTGCTGTTTTTAGAGCTGTGAATTTTTTGAAAGAAAAGCGTCTGCAGCGAAGGACCTTCTGCGGGAAAAAAGCGCAGCTATGCTATACTTTAGCTGCGATGTTCTGCTGAGTGTGACAGGCAGAACAGATAAAAAAAGGAGCTGTAGACAAGTGAAAGCAGAAATCATTGCGGTAGGAACCGAGATCTTATTGGGGCAGATTACCAATACCAATGCGACATTTTTATCTGAGGAATTGGCTGGAATGGGTTTTGAAGTGTACCATCACAGTGTGGTGGGGGACAATCGGGAACGGTTAATGCAGCTTTTACAAACTGCCGAGTCGCGCAGTGATCTGGTTGTGTTGTGTGGCGGGTTAGGCCCAACGACGGATGATTTGACCAAAGATGTCACCGCGGAATTTGTCGGCGAAGACTTGGTACAAGATGCGGCGGGTTTGGCCAATTTGGAAGCCTTTTTTGCAAAAGCGCTGCGACCGATGACGCCTAATAATTTGCGGCAGGTACTGGTTTTTGAACACGGCGAAGCATTGCCGAATGAAACCGGCTTAGCTGTGGGAATTTTTTACCAAAAGCCGCAACAAACGGCGTATCTTCTTTTACCGGGACCTCCCAGTGAATTGAAGCCGATGTTTTTACACCATGCCAAGCCGCTTTTAGCCCGTCAATTGCCACAGCATGAACACTTGTTGTCGCGCGTGTTGCGCTTTTACGGTATCGGAGAATCCAAGTTAGTGACCGAGCTGGCTGAATTGATTGACAACCAGTCAAACCCCACTATTGCTCCTTATGCCAAGCCAAATGAAGTGACGGTACGATTGACAGTCAAAACCAACGATGAGGCAGCAGGCGAACGTCTGCTGGCAGAAACCGAAGCACAAATTATGAACAAAGTCGGGGCTTATTTTTACGGTTACGGGGAGGAAAACAGTCTGGAGAAGGTGGTGGTGGCGTTACTGAAAGAGAAGCACAAAACAGTGACCGCAGCCGAAAGCCTGACTTGTGGGCTGTTTCAGGCAACATTGGGCAATGTGCCGGGGGTGTCTGAAGTCTTTGCCGGTGGCTTTGTGACCTATGGCGCGGACACGAAGGAACGCTTTTTAGGAATCTCGCCGGAGCTCGTGGCAAAATATGGTACTGTCAGCCGCGAATGTGCGGAGGCGATGGCTTTGGCAGCCTGTGAAAAAGCTGGCGCTGATTTTGGCGTGAGTTTTACCGGAGTTGCCGGACCGGAGGAATTGGAAGGACAATCAGCGGGAACCGTGTGGCTGGCATTGGCGCAAGCCGGCGAGGTGGAAAGTCGGTTGTATCACTTCACCCGGGATCGGGCCTATGTCCGTCACAGTGCAGTCATGGCGGGATTGGATCTGTTACGTCGGGCATTGTTGTCTGAAGGCTGAGAATTATCAGCAAAAAAGTAATTTAAAGAAATGCGAAAATATGTTCGCTTTTTCTTGCAATTTTAGATGGGAAAAGCTATCATAAGAGTACATTAAACGTAATGGTAGACAGAAAACGAAGGCGGCCAGGCGCAGTTTGAGACCGACTTTCGCTTTGAGGATAGACACTTTAAGGAGGATCATCATTTGGCAGACGATCGTAAAGCAGCCTTAGATGCTGCATTGAAAAAAATCGAAAAGAGTTACGGTAAAGGTGCCGTCATGAAACTGGGAGAAAAGGTTGATCAGCGAGTTTCAACCATTCCAAGTGGTTCATTGGCTTTGGACGTAGCTTTAGGTGTTGGCGGCTATCCCCGTGGCCGGATTGTTGAAGTTTACGGCCCGGAAAGCTCTGGTAAGACGACAGTCGCGCTGCATGCGATTGCTTCGGTCCAACAAGAAGGCGGGACGGCAGCTTTTATCGATGCCGAGCATGCGTTGGATCCTTTGTACGCCCAAAAATTGGGTGTGAATATTGACGAATTGCTGTTGTCACAGCCAGACACCGGTGAACAAGGCTTGGAAATCGCTGATGCCTTGGTATCCAGTGGTGCAGTGGACATCGTCGTCATCGACTCAGTAGCCGCCTTGGTTCCACGGGCGGAAATTGATGGTGAGATGGGGGATGCCCACGTAGGGTTGCAGGCACGTCTGATGTCTCAGGCATTGCGCAAGTTGTCCGGTTCCATCAATAAAACCAAAACAATTGCTGTTTTCATCAACCAGATTCGTGAAAAAGTCGGGATCATGTTTGGTAATCCGGAAACGACTCCTGGGGGGCGTGCGTTGAAATTCTACGCAACGATTCGTTTGGAAGTGCGCCGTGCGGAACAACTGAAATCTGGTACCGATATTATCGGGAACCGAACCAAGATCAAAGTTGTAAAAAATAAGGTTGCACCGCCTTTCAAAATTGCTGAAGTCGACATCATGTACGGCTTGGGAATTTCTCAAGAAGGTGAGCTCTTGGATATGGCAGTGGAAAAAGATATCGTGGACAAGAGTGGTGCTTGGTATGCCTACAAAGGCGATCGGATTGGTCAAGGCCGCGACAACGCGAAGAACTACATCAAAGACCATCCTGAGCTCAAAGAAGAACTCAACCAATTGGTTCGAGCAGCCTACGGAATCGGAGAAGCCGCAATCGTTGCCGAAGATCCTGAAGGACAAGAAGAACTGCTATTGGACGAAGAATAATCATAATTTAGCCTCTATTGACACCGGCCAGCTTATTGTTGGTGGGTGTTTTTTTAATCTCGTGATTGGAGAGAAAAAGGACTGTCAGGAATCATACAATCTGTCAGTAATAGCAAAAATGACAAGGGCTATCTTTTTATAGAATTAAAAAAACGAACTTTTTTAGTTGGATGAAGCGAGGGATTGCACCTTTAAATTTGTCTCTTTAATTCTTTTTTTAAGAATGAAATCGTGCTGCAATAAGGGTTGTAAACAGGGGTGTTTCTTTTCAGTAAAATATCTGAAATAACAAGGTTTTCCGTGGGTTCAGCCGGCGCCTTTTCCCCTTTAAAAAGTTGACAGTCCCCTTTACAAACATTAGAATAAAGTTGTGCACTTTGCACGCATGCGAATGTAGGCATGTTGATAATGTCATTTAAAAAAGTTTATCAAAAAACTACAAGAATAACTAAATACGATAGTACGGAGGTGGATTTAATGGGACTTTATATTCTCCTCGCTATCATCGGTTTAATTGTTGGTCTTTTAGCAGGATTTGTCGTTGCCAAGAACAAGCATGAAAAAGAACATGCTGAAGAACTGGCCGGCGCGCAAAACTCAGCGCAAGGTATTCTCCAGACTGCGCAAAGAGATGCGGAAACTCTGAAAAAAGAAGCATTGTTGGAAGCTAAGGAAGAAAACCAGAAGTATCGTGCAGAAATCGAAAGTGAGTTGAAGGAAAGCAAGCTCGAAATCAAATCACAAGAGAATCGCTTACTGCAGCGGGAGCAGATGTTGGATCGTAAAGACGATTCCATCGAAAAGCGCGAGCACTCCTTGGAAGATCGTGAGCGAACACTTAGTTCTAAACAGCAATTAATTGACGAGCGAGAAAAAGAAGTCGAAAAACTGATCGGGGATCAACAGCAAGAATTGGAACGTGTCGCTGGATTATCCCGCGATGATGCAAAAGAGATTATCATGAAATCGACGGAAGAGGAGCTGAACCATGAGCTGACGCTGATGGTGAAAGAATCCGAGCAACGGGCGAAGGAAGAAGCTGACCGCAAGGCGAAAAACCTGCTGTCACTGGCAATCCAGCGCTGTGCTGCTGATTCGGTCTCTGAAAATACGGTATCTGTAGTCTCCTTGCCAAATGATGAAATGAAAGGTCGGATTATCGGTCGTGAAGGCCGCAACATCCGTACTTTGGAAACTTTGACCGGTATCGATTTGATCATCGATGATACCCCGGAAGCAGTCGTCTTGTCAGGCTTTGACCCGATTCGTCGGGAAATTGCTCGTATGACTTTGGAGAAATTGATTCAAGACGGTCGGATTCATCCGGCCCGTATTGAAGAGATGGTGGAAAAATCTCGCAAGGAAATGGATGAACGCATTCGGGAGTATGGCGAACAAGCGGCCTTTGAAGTGGGCGCCCACACGCTGCATCCGGATTTGATCAAGATTTTGGGACGCTTGCGTTTCAGAACCAGTTACGGTCAAAATGTATTGAACCACTCCATCGAAGTTGCAAAATTGACTGGTGTCTTGGCTGCTGAACTGGGTGAAGATATTCAGTTGGCTAAACGAGCAGGTCTTTTGCACGACATCGGGAAAGCATTGGATCATGAGATCGAAGGCTCCCACGTGGAAATCGGCGCCGAATTGGCTGCCAAGTACAAAGAAAATCCGGTGGTAATCAATGCCATCGCTTCTCACCATGGTGACGTAGAAGCAACTTCTGTCATCAGCGTATTGGTGGCAGCTGCAGATGCACTGTCGGCAGCTCGTCCGGGCGCCCGCAGCGAATCTTTGGAAAATTATATCCGTCGTCTGGAAAACTTGGAAAATATTTCCAACAGTTTTGCTGGCGTCGAATCCAGTTTCGCCGTCCAAGCCGGCCGCGAAGTTCGGGTCATGGTCAAACCGGAAGAAATTTCCGATTTGGACGCTGCCCGTCTGGTTCGGGATATCCGCAAAAAGATCGAAGACGATTTGGATTATCCAGGCCACATCAAGGTCACTGTTATCCGGGAAACCCGCGCAGTCGACTACGCCAAATAAAGCAAAGAAAACCACTGACAGCTCCGGTTGTCAGTGGCTTTTTGTTGTAGAAGAGAAATTGGTGACAGCTGCTGTAAAAAGGGCTTTGGTTTATGAGGATTTTTGCTAGCAGTGCATAGTATAATGGCCAGTAAGAACGACTGATGAGAATGTATCGCAAAAATTCAGATAATCTGAAGACAGCACTGTTTTGATGAAGGAGAGCGTGGCAGGATTTTCTAATCGCAGGGGAATAAACAGACGTCCATTCATGGAGGAGAGAGGCAAGATGGGGAGTACCGGAACACAGGATTTTTCGAAGATTCGTAAGCTAGGCGGATTCAGTAATGAAGCGAGAATCCAACAGTTCTCTGATAATATTTTAGACAAAACCTATCAGGTATTTTTGATTGATGAAGCGGGTCACCGGCAAATTTTTAAGCGAGCTGAAGCAAATGAGATTGCCGCTTATCAACAGTTGCAAAAGATGACGCACTTCACAGATCAACAACATTTGGCAGTCCCTGTATTGCAAAGGGTGGTGGCAGATGCGACTGATGAGAAGTGGCTGCTGCTCAGCTTTTTTGAAGGCGAGGACATGCGCAGTGCCTCGGGGCGGATATTTGAGGTCTTTGGTGAAGCTTTGGCCACTATAGTGAATGCGGGAGTTGCAATGAACGAACCTCCTGCAGATCCGATTTCATCAGTTTTTGAACGTTTAGAGCAGAAGCTGCTACCACATTCAATCGCTGCCCGTGGATTGGCTGCATACAAAAAGCGTCGGTGCCAAATGCCACTGACATTCACCAATGATGACTTGTTGCCAATCAATGTTCTGTGGCGAAAAGATGAGGTCTGTTTGATTGATTGGGGCTATGGTCGAAGGGGGACTTATGTAGCTGATCTTGCTCGATTTTTGGCATTTACGGGCTTTTCAAAAGAGGTGACAGGCGGATATCCGATTTCTGAGATAGACGGCAGGCGGGCAATAGCGGCATTCTATCAAGGCTTATCTTCAACGATTAAGTCCCAGCGTCGTTCTGGTGAGTTTTGGATGGATCTGAAAGCGGAATGGCTATTTCAGTATTTGCTGGCATTGTGGCATTTGCCTCAAATCATTGATGATGAGTTGCAGACCCCATTAGAGCAGCAGTGCTACAGAAGACTTTGTAAGTTGGTAGCGGAGTTGGAAGCCTAAGAACCGCAGCAGTCCTTTCTTATCCCATTGGGTGAATGACGCTACTAGCTTTGATGAAATCAAGAGTAGTCAGCATTTGAAATTTTAATGATGAAAAAACAAGTCACTTCCACGGATTTTTAATGGAAGTGACTTGTCTTTTGCTTTGACGGACAGATCTTGCCGAACAAAGCGGCAGGATTGTTTTTCTTAGTTTATCATAAATGACCCCGGGCAATCCGCTGTGAATCCAAAAACCAATAGTCACGATAGTCTCCGATTAAGGCAGTAAATGGTTGATGCGGGATGTTTGCGATGTGTAGTTGGTCCAATAAATAGTTGCGCAAGATCCAGGGGTCCTCGATGTGGCGAGCGTTTAGCTGAGCGACAGCTGCGATTGTTTCCGGGGTGGTATGAAGTGCTACAGCAATAGTGGTCAATGGTTGCCCCAAGCGGCGTATGTTTTCGTTAAATTCAGCGATGGTGTCTGTTTGTTGCTGTTTGGTCAATGACATAACGGCTTCCTCCAATCAGATAGTTGTGGCAATGTTCGTTCGAAAAAGCGTTCAAAAAAATTTCTTAATCTTCGGTTGCACAAGTGCACCTACGCCTTACTTCTAAATTACACTGAGTCTGGACTTGAAGATAAACTCAGCGGCGAGGTGGCTACCTTTGCGACAAAAAGATACTGACGATGCCAAGTGTTTGCCAACAATCAGCAGCCAAAAACCAGTTGAATTGCTCACAGTTTCAATTGCTACATGGTACACCTTGCCTGCCAAAAAGGCAAAATTTCCGTTTCTTTCCGGTTCAGGGGATTTTAGTTTGGCAAATGCTATAATATCAAGTAACATTTAAATCATAGATACGTACATAATAGTTTCGGAGGGGTCTCCATGAAAACAATGCTTCATACATTCTCAGATTGGATAAAAAAACATAGCCTGCTGTTGAGGTTGTTGTTTTTCGGTTCAATCTTGATCTTTGTCGCTAACCAAGTGATCAATATCGCTCACGGCATGAGTTGGCAGGAAGTCAAGGAAACAATGGATCAACAAGCAAAACCTACCTTGCTGCTAATGGCGATTTTGGGGCTTGTTGGGGTACTGCCAATGCTGGGCTACGACTGGGTAACCGTAAGAACATTGGAGAAAAAGGGCAAGCCTAAAATGCGCTGGAGTGATTTTTTTGTTTCGGCTTGGACCACCAATACCATCAACAATCTAGCCGGGTTTGGTGGAATCGTAGGAGCTAGTTTACGGGCAAATTTTTACGGCAAAGATATCGATCGTAAGCAAGTTTTGGCGACAGTCTCAAAAGTGGCGCTGTTTATGGTGAGCGGCCTCTCAGTTTGGTCATTGATTTTAGCGGTGCAAGTCTATGGTTTCGGGTGGCATCCGGAGTTTCGCAGTTACTGGCTCTGGCTGACGATTGGAAGTGTTTTGGCGCCAGGTCTGTTGGTATTGGCTTATCTACGGCGCAGGCGGTTGTTTGCCGATTTGTTTCCTAAAGGCGTCTTGCAGCTGGTGGCAACTTCTTTTTGTCAATGGAGTGGTGCGCTGGCAGTCTTTTTGGCAATTGGTCGTCTGATGGAGCTGCAGTTTGCTGTAACGGATGTTTATCCGATGTTTTTGATTGCGACTTTGATTGGGATGCTGACGATGGTACCCGGTGGGATGGGTACCTTTGATGTCATGATGATTTTAGGAATGAGCAATCTGGGCTTTTCCCAAAACCAGACAGTGGTTTGGCTATTGTATTACCGTCTGTTTTATTATCTAGTGCCTTTTGTTTCTGGGCTGGTACTCTTTTTGACCCGCAGCAGTGTGAGGTTGAACCGCTTTTTTGACAATCTGCCTCGTATCATGCTGCAAAAGGCGGCTCATTTTATTGTCATTTTGGCGGTTTACTTTGGTGGAATTATGATGGTGCTGTTGTCGACGGTGCGTAATTTGTCGGCAGTCAGTCAGATTTTCAAGGTGCTATTGCCATTTTCTTTTGATTTTCTGGATCAGACATTGAACTTACTGGTGGGCTTTTTACTGCTGGGTTTGGCACGGGCCCTCTACGCGAAGGTCAAAAGAGCGTATCTGCCCACTATCGCTGTACTGGTATTTGGAATCATGAATACCATCACCAGAACCCGGTCGGCGCGACTATTTGTCGTGTACTGCCTGATTTTATTGGCAGTCTGGTTGGCTCGTAAAGAGTTCTATCGCGAGAAGTTTGTCTACTCTTGGGGAGCCTTGATTTTTGATGGCTGCTTGTTTGGCACCTTGTTGATCGTGTATGCCGTGGCGGGATTTCATCGCGGACAATGGTGGAACAATGAAATGCTGGGCAATTTCATCTTGTTTCCGTCTGAAGATGTCTGGTTCGCCGGCTTGATTGGCTTGGCCCTCTCATTACTGGTGCTTTTCGGGCTGCAACAATATCTTTCACAAACAGATCTGCGGGTGGGTGAAGAGTTTGAGACGCAGCGTTTCAATGAGCTTCTTAACCGCTATGGTGGCACCCGCTCTAGCCATAAGCTGCGGCTGGCAGGCTATCAGATGTATTATTATCAGGAAGATGGCGAGGACAAAGTAGCATTTGGCTTCCAATTCAAAGGCAATCGCTGTTTTGTACTGGGAGATCCCATTGGTGACACAGCCTATTTTCGGCAGGCGACACGAGCCTTTTTGAAGGATGCGGATTTGTTGGGGTACCAGCTGGCCTTTTATCGGATCAGTGAAGCCTACGTGGTATTGCTTCATGATTTGGGCTTTGAATTTACCAAAATCGGGGAGTCGGGAACTGTCGATTTCACGGGGCCGTTGCCAGATTTCTTGCGGGCAGATAGCTACCGCAAAGCATCGACGCAAGGCTATCACTTCACCTATTATCGGCAGCTGCCAGTCGAGCTGTTGCAGGAATTGGAGCGAGTGAGTGACGAATGGCTGGCAGGGCAACGTGAGAAATTCTTTGCCAGTGGTCGCTTTGATGTGGATTATATTTTGGCTACACCAGTCGGGCTCGTACGCAATCAGCAGAACAAAATCGTGGCCTTTGCTACCCAACAGCCGATTTGTAACGAATGGGTTTCCTATGACTTATTGCGTTTGGGAGAAGATATGGATCAGGATGTGGCCAACTATCTGGTACTAAATATGATGCTTCAATGGGAAAAGGACGGCTATCACTATTGCGATATTGGGATGGCGCCATTGGCTCATGTGGGGGACGCGCCGTCATCTTTCTTCCAAGAACGGGTGATGAATGTCATCTACAATTACGGCAACGCGTTTTATGAGTTTCAGGAAAATTTTCGTGGCAAAAAGCCCTTTGCCAGCTATTGGGAAGGATGCTACTTTGCATACGGAAAGGGGTCCAATTTCTACTTAGCTGCCGGACAGCTGTTAGCATTAATAGGACGTGGTCGCAGCAAAGGGCCAACTCTGGTGGAAGAGGCCTTGGAAGAACGCAGCAGCTTGTGAACACGTCATTCATTCGATCCTGAATCTGCTGATTTTTTAGCAAATGAAAAACAAAAACGTCAGGCATCACCGCAGCAAAACTGCGGCAGATCCTGACGTTTTTTTCAAATTAGAGGAAGGTATTTATTTTGTCCTTAACTGGTGATTAATAGGCAGTTCCTTCCAAAAGGTCACCGGCATTAGGACCAGCATCCAATTTGTAGATGCGTTCTAAGTCAATCACGACAGCAGCCACGGGTTTTGGTACGTGATGGCCGGCTGCAAAGGTCACAGCTTCCTCATAAATGGCATCTGCTTGATGAACTTCAGCAAGACCTTCGAAGCGATAGCCTTTGAAAGCAGCGTGATCAACGGTAGCGACAACGACTTTATGGTTGGCTTCAACATTGTGCCAAGCTTGTTTGCCTGTGTGTTCGTTATAAATCAGATGAGTATCATCTAAGACCCGCAGCGTTCCTTTGGGGCCAATCTGAGGATGCCCAGCTTCGTCCACTGTTGCGATAAAGCTCAGTTGGGCAGCAATCATATTTTTCATATCTTCGGTGAGTGTGACAGTCATTGTTACCATTTCCTTTCCATATCCGGCGATTGGCGCTGTACTCCAGTGGAATCGCAAACTAACTTTTCGTAAGTATTATAATCCTATTGCAGAAAAAAGGGTAATGGTTTGTTTCCTTGTGGGAAGATTCGCTTCCCTGTGTTCAAGGAAGGTCGGCATTTGAAATGTTTAGTCAATAAAAGCCGGTCCGCTTCCAATCTTTTTTAATGGAGGCCGGCCAGCTTTTGCTTGATCTTATTTGGTTTGTTTCCTTTGTAGACAGTCTGAAAACAGGCCTATTACTAGGGAGCAGGGAGCTTCCTATCAATCTGCCAGCAGCCGGTCTTCCAAAAAGGCGGCCAATTGCAGCTCTTCATCAGCAGTCAGGTAATTTGCATCCAGCTCCTGTTGTAAGGTCTTTAATAGGTCGCGATCGATTTCCCAGAAGCCGTCCAACTGAGTAAAATGTTCAACCGGATACCGTTGAAATACAGGATACACTGCTAAAAATTCAGCAAAGGTCATCTGAGGCACCTCGGTAAAGTCAGCCACGTAACCGGCGGATAATGCAGCTGCGGTGGGATCACCATTTTCTTTCAAAATCCCTTTAGCCACCAACTCCAAAAAGACTTCCTGTTTGGTGGTCACAATTCCTTGTTGTCGACAGTAGCGA
Organism: Enterococcus infantis; assembly: GCF_049166715.1. Lineage (NCBI taxonomy): Bacteria > Bacillati > Bacillota > Bacilli > Lactobacillales > Enterococcaceae > Enterococcus > Enterococcus infantis. The sequence goes on from NZ_JBMHFB010000003.1 coordinate 104,114, forward strand.
TAGCCTTCTTCTACTAGCGGGGGAAAGATAATCTGCATGGGGTGGACCTCCTCTTCTTTTCGGGAGTGGTGACTGGTCAGGGTGGATGTGCCACTACTTAGAGCAATGGCCAAGACCCTGTTTATTTGTCAATGACTTGCCGGCCTTTGTAGTAGCCTTTCAGTGATACCCGATGACTGCGATGGTAATCACCGGTGGTTTCGTCAAAAGTGATGGCTGCTGCCGAAAGAGCATGGTGTCCTCGGCGCAGGCGTTTTTTAGCTTTAGATGTTTTTCGTGCGGGTACTGCCATGAAGTTGACCTCCTCTCTTACCTCTGATCCTAGTAACGAGACAACTGATTGCGGGTTTTAAGCTGGTGAAACAAGGAAGTAGCTGAAAAAATGTTGCTCTTTTCTTTCGCCGCCGCTTAGTTGCCGATAGTTAATTGAGTATAATAAGTTTTTTTACGAGCCCGTTTGTAGTCATGGATGATCTTCAATGCACGTTTGCGTGTTTTGATATTCGGGCTTTTGAGTCGGCGGTAAGCGCTACTCAAGTCTTGCTTTTCCATAGGGATAGGGGCACTCCTTTCTTTGTTTACCGGAGAGCTCCGGTGTCAGTTGGTTACCAACTGGCTTTTTTTACGCCGGGGATTTGCCCTTTGTGGGCCAATTGCCGGAAGTTGATCCGGGACATGCCGAATTTACGCATGTAGCCACGGGGGCGTCCATCAATCAGGTCCCGCTTTTTCAAACGGTTGGGGTTGCTGTCGACGGGCAGTTTTGCCAGACCTTCATAGTCTTTGGCAGCTTTTAATTCCTGCCGCAGCTCCGCATAGTGAGCAATCAGTGCTTCTTGTTTGCGGGCTTTAGCGATTTTAGATTTTTTAGCCATTTATTTCGTCTCCTTAAAAATTACATGTTTGCGAAGCTTGGGCGAATATTTTTTCAGCTCAAGCCGTTCAGGGGTATTGCGTTTATTTTTAGTGGTAAGGTACAGGCGCTCACCAGTAGGGGCGTGTTCCAATGTGATCGTTTGTCTCATAGCTGTTCGCTCCTTTTTTGCAGATAGCAACAATCGTCAGTGTGTCAAAAGTCGCAAGTAGTCGAAATGATTTCGATTTACAAGGCGTAAAACGAAACCTTTACGATTTGAACTGAGAAAGTATAACAGGAGCTTGCAGAGACGTCAAGGATTTTTGCTCAAAAAAAATACCAGCCTCAAACTAGCTGATATATCTAGCTAGTTCAAAGCTGGTTAAAATCAGGCTCAGACCCGTCGTCGCCGAGCGAAATCTACAAAGCGGAATTTGTCCAGGCGATGGATGGATTCGCTGTATTGGAAACAACGAGTATCTTCCAAATAGACCAAGCTGCGGACAATCACCACATGCTGGTCTTCCGGCGTCAAGGTCATCAAATCACGGATTTCTTTATTGACTGGTTCGACGGTGATCTCCTTTTGAGCATAGGAAATCTCTAAGCCCAACTCATTTTCAAAATACTGAAAAAGGGAGTCCTGGGCTTTTTTCTCGGGCAATAAGGGAATGATACCGGCATTCAAATAATCTCGATCTAAGATGACTACTTCCCCATCAATCTTTCTTTGGCGGATCAGCTTCCAAGCCTCAGAAGCTACTGGCCAATCGGTGATTTGATGCAGCTTGGGGGAGACGGCAATCTTTTTCAGCTCAGCGACGTGGGTCTCATTGGGAATATGCTGAGCGTTTTGGAGTTCTTTGAAACTCGTCAATCCGCTGATAGGGAAATCAAAACGATTCATATCCAACACGATGGAACCTTTCCCCTGTTTTTTCTGAATATAGCCGGCATTTTTCAGTAGATTCAATGCTTTACGAATTGTTTCACGGGAAACACCGTACATCTGAATCAGCTGATTTTCGCTAGGCAGCAGGCTTTGCGGCGGATATTCTTTATTGATGATCTTTTGTTCCAAATCTAAAAAGATCTCACGAAATTTATTCATGAACACAACTCCTTAGGTAATCATGCATCATCAAGCTGCAAAGGACGGGCAGAGGCAAATATGGCGCTGCGAGCTTGGACCAACAGCCAAAAGACAATTTGACTACTGGGCATGTATAAATAGCGGGGACAACTTGTCTAGTCAACTTCCCCCAGTTGTCTTCATTATAGGGATTTTTACTTATAAAAACAATCACGATCCGGCATTTCCAGGGTTTCTTATAAAAAAATGTAAAGGCTTTCTGCTTTTGAAGGAAGTGGAAGGCTGAGAAGTGGGGCGCTGATACGCATCTGGTCATTGTTCTATAAAAGAATAGTAATAAAGGTAGCTGTAGGAAAAAGTGACAAAACGAATAGGAAAAAGGAAATGACGCCAATGCAGCTGGCTAAAAGCAAAATTTCTCAGTGTTTGAAAGGTTTAACGATGAAAAGACAAGCAACCGCCACTAGTTTTTAATGGAAGTTACTTGTCTTTTGTGTGTCTGAGATTTGGTTAGGTTCATTTCAGCGAAGGGTGATAGCGCAGTTGTCACAGCCTCGTTTGTTTTTCTGACTTAAAGACAGCTGCTCTTATTCCACCGTGGCGTGTTAGATCATTTTTGGAGTAGTTGATCCAGATCCAATTCCGTCAATTCGTGGACGGTCTGATCGGCTCCATGCAGTGGTTCCCCGGAGAGGACTCCGACTGCGTACATTCCGCTGGCTTTGATGCCATCCAGTCCAGCTTGTGCATCTTCGAACCCGACGCATTCCTCTGGTGTAAAGCCTAACATTTCCGCAGCTTTGATGAAAATTTCAGGATCCGGTTTGCCTTTGTGGAGTGTCGCCGGGTCTACGATAGCAGCAAACATCGTGATAACGCCCAGTTTTTCCAAAATGAAAGGTGCATTTTTGGAGGCGGAAGCGATGGCACAAGGAACTTTTTTTGCTTGGGCCTCCTCTAAGAAGGTTTTGACTCCAGGCAGCAAGTCTGCCGGTGTCAGATCCTGCAGCAATTCAACATAGTGGGTATTTTTTTTAGCGGCTAAAGCTTCTTTTTCAGCTTGGGTGAAATCGTTTTGACGCCCACCATGAACTAAGATGCGCTCCAACGAATCCATGCGACTGATTCCTTTCAATTGCTCGTTGAACTTAAGATCAACATCGATGCCAATCTCTTTGCCTAAATCCCGCCAAGCGAGAAAGTGGAATTTTGCAGTATCGGTGATTACACCGTCCAGATCGAATACTAACCCTTTTTTCATGAAATGATTGCTCCTTTTTATAATTTGGCTTACAGGTTTTGCTTTACTGTCCAGTTACGCGTAGGCAATGACTGTCTGTTCGTTGGCTTTTAAGGTGATGGTTTCTCCATTGATGATAACACGAGTCGGCTGACTAGCAGTCAAGATAACCTCGTCAGTCGTGACTTTCACGGAATAGTCGATAGTTTTCACGGTAATGTGATAGGCCACTGACTTCCAAGCTTGTGGCAGATGCGGATCAAAGTGCAGGAGGTCTTCGCGGACATCCATCCCGGCAAAAGTGGTGAGGGGGATGTACAAGGTTGCTGCCATGACACCGGCGTGGATTCCTTCGGCAGTGGTCCCGCCTTGAATATCCCGATAATCAGAATACAGGGCTTCCTGATACAGCTGCCAAGCCAGATCGTTCTCACCCACCATTGCCGCCAGCTGGGCATGGACGACGCGAGACAAAGTAGATCCGTGGGACGTACGAGCCAGGTAATAATGGAGATTGGCGGAGACATAGTCTTGCGGCAGTTGCTTTTTATAGCCCAGGTCATGCAAAATCTCGTCTACTTGGCCTTTAGAAAAGTTGTAATAAATCATCAGGCTGTCTGCTTGCTTGGCCACTTTATAGTCGTCAGCAGACTGGCCCTCAGCATTTAAGATACGGTCCAATCGGTAAATGTTGCCATACTTTTTCCGATACGCCTCCCAGTCTAGATCTTTAAGTTGGAAGTAGCCGTCAAATTGGGCGATGATACCAGCCTCGTCAATCACTAACCGCAGCTGGTGGCGAATAGTTTCCATAGTTGCAACCACCGCGTCTGTGACTCCGGTCTTTTCTTGGACGGCTGCAAAAGTTTCACTGCCTAATTCAGCTTTTAAAGCGGCAACTTCTTCAAAGAGCCAGACCACCATCATATTGGTGTAGGCATTGTCTTTTAAGCCACCTTCTGCTGCTCCCGGATAGGCTTCGTGGAATTCATCCGGGCCCATAACACCGGCGATGGAGTAGCGTTTCTTTGCTTCATCAAACTGGGCGATGCTCTGCCAAAAATGAGCAATCTCCAAGATCAGTTCGAGACCGTAATTTTCCATGAATTCTCGATCACCGGTGTTGTGCCAATATTGCCAAACATTGTAGGCGATAGCTAAGGAAACGTGGCGCTGACGTCGGCTGTGGTCTTCTTTCCATTCGCCGCTAATCGGATTCAGGTGGAGCTCTTGGGATTGCTCGGTACCTTCAAGCCCTGATTGCCAAGGGAACATCGCCCCTTGATAACCGGCATTGGCGGCATCAATTTTAGCAGCCGGTAAGCGCAAGTAGCGATACAGCAAGAGCTGACGTGCAGTTTCAGGAAAACGCAGGATGTAAAAAGGCAAGATGAAAAGCTCATCCCAGAAGATATGTCCACGATAAGCCTCCCCATGAAGTCCACGGGCAGTGACAGACGCATCCAGCTCTTGATTTCCGTTGGGAGAAGCTGAAGCTAGCAAGTGAAAGGTATGGATATTTAAAAGTTTCTGACTCATGAGATCGCCTTCGACAGTTACCGCCGCTTTTTGCCATAGCTGCTGCCAAGCCGCCGCCGAAGCTTGGGCTAGTTCGGAAAACTTAGGAAATGCCGTTGCAGCTAACTCTAATGGCAGCTGGGGTTCTTCTTTACGAGCTTGAGCTACTCGAACAGTCTTTTCAATTTCATACCAGTGATTCGCCTGGGCTGCAAAGGTTACCGTTTGGAAAACTTTTTCTGCGGTAGCCTCAGTAGTGAGAGTGGCATTTTGCAAAAGCGATCCGGCTAGATAAGACTGTTGCAAAAGAGTAATTTGCGAGTTTTTGGTGCGGGCTGCCAGCATTGCCCGCGGGCCATCGACGGCAGTTTTCAAGAGTTCCAGATGGCGGTTTTCCAAGCTGCGGTAACGAGCCACGTTATAATTGTAGACTGTGCCGTCTGCTTCTGTGACTAATTGGATTTCACCAGAAAAACCGATGGGTGACACCCGATAACGCAGACTGTAAAACTCTCGCTGAGCCATGCTGACGATCTTTTCGGTCTCTATTGCAAGTTTACGGCCGTCTGCCAATTGGAGGATTCCTCTAGACGTCATGATTCCTGTGCGCAGATCCAGTGAACGATGCAACGAGGAAACATTTTCTGCTGTGACTGTGATTTTTTCACCATCAATCACGGGATAAATTTTCTGCAAATTAGGGGCATTAACGAAATCCTCATTGGCAATGGTCCGGTCTGCTACTTGGGAATAGGCGGTGTTGTAAAGACTAGCTAGATAGGTCGCGGGATAGGTCGCTTCGCTGATTTCCATCTCCGGAGTCGTTCCCCGCAAGCCCATAAAACCATTACCAACGGTTAAAAGGGATTCAACTGAGTATTCGTCTTTGCCCGGACGCAACCCGTAATAATCCAAGCGCCAGGAAAGCTGTTGGGCAGCGGTGGCAAAGTCTGCTTCTGTGGTATTAGCAACGTAGGGTTGGTTTAGATTTTCTGTCAGCCACTGGGACAATTCCAAGAGTCCTTCAGGAAAATCAATTAAAACCGGTTGGGGGCTGTTTAGGATACCACCGTCAGCGGGATGTCGTTGCAGCCAATTTTTTAGTTCGATTGCGGCTTCTGAAGGGAGTCCAGTGAAGCTGCGCTGTTGACCATCTGGTGTTTCGGCCTGCCAATTGTGGTCATGGATGGTTATCTTGTTTAGTTTCATATTCGGTAGCGGAAGATGATCGCCATCTTCCTGCGCTCCTTTCTATTTGAGAGCCTGCTTCTGCCAACTTGTCTATACATGCAATTTTATTATAACGAACTTTGTCAGCGATTTCAAATGTTATCCGTTAGATATTAATAATTTCGCAATTAATGGTATGCAATAATTATGCAACAAACAGAAACATTAATAGTAGGGCTTTTTTGTTGACATGGTAGCAGAAAGTCCAACAAGGAAAATATTCAACAAAACTAAGTAAAACGCTTGCATTATTTTGCCGTTCCCGTTATGATTGTTTTGTAGTTGAACTTATATATACAAGTGTTGTTTTTGCTGCCTGATTGGCTAAGGTCAAAGGAGGCAGTCGTGTGAAAGAAAGGAGCCTAATCTTATGGGCAAGTATCAAGAAGATGCTGAAAAGCTGTTGCAGGAGATCGGCGGCAAAGAAAATATCTCCGCTGTGACTCACTGTGCCACGCGCATGCGCTTTGTTCTGAATGATCAAAGCAAAGCCAATGAAAAAGCGATTGAGGATATTCCTAGCGTAAAAGGAATGTTCACCAATGCCGGGCAGTTCCAAGTGATCATCGGCAATGATGTCCCCACTTTTTACAATGATTTCAGTGCTGTATCGGGAATTGAAGGCGTATCCAAAGAGCAGAGCAAAGCTGCTGCTAAACAAAATCAGAACCTGATTCAACGAGCAATCGGAACGCTGGCAGAAATCTTTACGCCATTGTTGCCGGCAATCATCATCGGGGGGTTAATTCTCGGGTTCCGCAATTTTTTGGAAGGGGTACCACTGGGGATTTTAAATGACCAGACTATCACAGAAGCCTCGACCTTCTGGAACGGCGTCAACGGGTTCTTGTGGCTGCCAGCCGAAGCAATCTTCCACTTCTTACCAGTAGGGATCACTTGGTCCATTACCCGTAAGATGGGGACGACTCAAATTCTGGGGATTGTCTTGGGGATCACGTTGGTGTCACCACAACTCTTGAATGCTTATGCCGTCAATGGAACTAGCGCCGCTGACATTGCAGCCAACTGGACTTGGGATTTCGGTTACTTCACTATCGAAAAAATCGGTTATCAAGCGCAAGTTATTCCGGCGATGCTGGCAGGCTTTTTGTTAGTCTATCTGGAACGCTTCTTCCGTAAACGGATTCCTGAAGCCGTGTCTATGATTTTTGTTCCACTGTTTTCACTGTTGCCAACAATCATCGCGGCTCATGTTATTTTAGGCCCAATCGGTTGGCAGATTGGTTCAGGTATTTCCTTTGTTGTTAATGCGGGTCTGTCTTCTTCATTGAACTGGTTGTTCAGCTTGGTATTTGGCGGGCTATATGCACCGTTAGTAATTACCGGGCTGCACCATACGACATTGGCAATCGACCAACAGTTAGTATCAGATTTTGGTACCACCAACTTATGGCCGATGATTATGCTGTCAAATATTGCACAAGGGACTGCCGTTTTAGCTATTTATTTCCAACATAAAGGCAATAAAAAAGAAGAACAAGTCTCAGTACCATCGACAATTTCTGCTTACTTGGGAGTTACAGAACCGGCGATGTTTGGGATCAACTTGAAATATGTTTATCCTTTTGTAGCTGCTATGATCGGTTCTGCTGTAGGGGCAGTTTTGATTACGGTGACGGGTTCACGAGCGTTGGGAATTGGTGTCGGCGGTCTGCCTGGGTTCTTATCTTTCCCAATCAAGAGTTATCCATGGGTATTTGCTTCGATGCTGTTGACGATGGCAGTTACCTTTGTTATGACCTATGTGCTGCGTAATGTTAAAGCCTTGAATAAAGTAGAACCCGTGCTGGATGAGGGTGGTTTAGCCTTAGCAGGTGCCGGCGCAGCGGGTAGTGGACCGGCTGTGACAGTAGCGGATATGGCAAAAGATGAAGTTGCCGGAGCGACACCTGATACGGTAACAGAAGAAATCATCTATGCACCAGTGGAAGGTCAGATTATCGCCATCGGTCAAGTCAACGATCCAGTCTTTTCACAAAAAATGATGGGGGATGGATTTGCCGTGCGACCAAAAGCGCAGGAAATCTATGCGCCGGTTTACGGGCAAGTAATCAGTGTTTTTGAAACCAAACATGCCATCGGAATCAAGACCGCTGGTGGAGCTGAAGTCTTGGTGCACATGGGGTTGGATACTGTCGAATTGAAGGGGGCGCCTTTTGATGTCAAAGTCAAAGAAGGCGACCGGGTCACACCAGAAACCCTGTTGGCAGAAATGGATCTAGAGGCAGTAAAAGCTGCTGGTAAAGAAACAGATGTGCTGGTAGTCTTTACCAATGGCGAAAAAATTGCCAGTTTGACACTGGATAATTCCGGTGAAGTCGTTGAACAAAGCCGCATCGGGCATGTGGACGTTATCGGCTAAACTTTATTCAAAAAATCGAAGCCGTTGGAATACGCCGAGAAGGGTATTCCAACGGCTTTTTATGCTGCAAAAAAACGTTGGCTTTTAAAAGGCAGCTGATCTGATGAGTGGCGGCTGCCCAACATGAAAACCAGCAACGTGATTTTTAGGCTTGCCGAAAAATAATTGATAGGGTATACTAAGCGCAACATCAATATTTTTCGGTTAACCGAAAATAATTAACGAGGTGAAGCAGATGATTCGTTTTGAAAATATTACGGCGGCCTATTCGCCACAGCAGGTTGTCGTAAACCAGGTGAGTTTTACCGTAACTGGGCCGCAAATCGTCGGTCTGATTGGACCAAATGGTGCGGGTAAATCGACGTTTATCAAAGCCGCATTGGGACTAATTCCGGCAAAAGGCAGTGTAACCGTCGACGGACAGCCATTAAAGAGTGTTCAGCGGGATATTGCTTATGTAGAGCAAAAAAGTGCCATAGACTATAGTTTTCCCATTACCGTGGCTGAAGTTGTTTCGCTAGGGCTATATCCTAACCTGAGGCCTTGGCAATCGTTGCGAAAAGAGTGGCCCAAAGTCATGGCCGCACTGGCAGCTGTTGAAATGGAAGCATTCGCCAAACGCCAGATTGGTGAGCTGTCTGGTGGGCAGTTTCAACGAGTGCTGCTGGCACGAACGCTAGTGCAAGATGCTCAGCTGATCTTTTTAGATGAGCCGTTTGTGGGAATTGATGCTGCCAGTGAGCAGATTATCATGGCATTGTTGCGACAGTTGCGAGGGGCTGGACGCCAAATTTTTATCGTGCATCACGATTTAGGGAAAGTCCGTGACTATTTTGATTCTGTTTTGATTTTAAATAAAGAGTTGATTGCATTTGGTAAGATGGCTGACGTTTTTACGCCAAATAATTTGAAAAAAGCTTATGGGGATGCCATTTTGATTGGAGGGGATCTGACATGATTGCACATTTTATTGAAGGTCTGCTGGCGTATCACTTTTTGCAAAATGCCTTGATCACTTCGCTGGTCATTGGGATTGTCGCCGGTGCAATTGGTTGTTTTATCATTTTACGAGGGATGTCGTTGATGGGAGATGCCATCTCCCACGCAGTACTGCCGGGAGTTGCATTGTCTTTTATTCTGGGAATCAATTTTTTTGTAGGTGCTGTTGTTTTTGGAATTTTGGCCAGTGTCTTGATTACCTATATCTCAAACAATAGCACGGTTAAGAGCGATACAGCTATCGGGATTACCTTTAGTTCCTTTTTGGCGCTGGGGGTAATCTTGATCGGAGTAGCCAACAGCTCCACTGATTTGTTCCATATTTTATTTGGGAATGTCTTGGCAGTTCAAGACAGTGACAAATGGATTACGATTGCAATCGCCGTTTTGGTGCTCGCGCTATTAGTGATTTTTTATCGCCCCCTGCTCTTGACGTCTTTTGATCCGATGATGGCCAAGGCTTTCGGGATGAAGGTCAATCGCTATCACTACCTGCTGATGTTGATGTTGACGTTGGTTTCAGTGACAGCAATGCAAAGTGTCGGAACAATCTTGGTGGTAGCTATGCTGATTACACCAGCTGCGACTGCGTATCTTTTCACCAAACAGCTGAAACACATGATCCTCTTGTCTTCTGCAATCGGTGGTATTTCTTCCATCATCGGGCTTTTCATTGGCTACAGCTTCAATCTGGCGGCGGGATCCAGTATCGTATTGACCGCCGCCGCAATCTTTTTGGTAGGTTTTCTTTTGTCTCCAAAGCGAAACGAGCAGACACGTACAAGACAATGGAAGCTGGCAGCAATTGCAGTGGCAGCTGTCGGACTGGGAATTTTCGGCTATCAACGCTTTTTGGCACCGGCAGCAGCGGAAGAAAAATTACAAGTAGTTGCTACAAACTCGATTGTGGCGGATCTGGTAAAAGAGATTGCCGGCGATCAGGTCCAGCTCCACAGCATCGTACCGGTGGGAAAAAATCCCCATGAATATGAACCCTTAGCTGAAGATGTGCGCAAAACAGTAGAGTCCGACGTAATTTTTTACAATGGCTTAAATTTAGAAACAGGGGGCAATGGTTGGTTCACTAAGCTGATGGATAACGCGGGTAAAAAACCGGAACAGGACTATTTTGCCGTCAGTGATGGTGTCGATGTGATCTATCTAGAAGGCGCGGCGGAGGCTGGCAAGGAAGATCCCCATGCGTGGTTGAATATCGAAAATGGTATCTTGTACGCTGAGAATATTTACCAGACGCTAAAAGAAAAGGACCCAGACAATCAAGCAGTCTATCAGGAACGATTTACGGCATATCGAGACAAATTACAAAAATTAGATGCGACTGCCAAAAAACAATTTGCAGCCATTCCGGAAAAAGAGAAGCTGATTGTGACCAGTGAAGGCTGCTTCAAATACTTCTCTAAAGCCTATCAAATACCTTCAGCGTATATTTGGGAAATCAATACGGAAGAAGAAGGAACACCCGCACAGATTACAAGTTTGGTGGACCAACTGAAGGTCTCCGATGTCAAAGCTCTCTTTGTGGAAAGTTCCGTCAACAAAAAACCGATGCAAAGCGTTTCAAAGGATAGCGGCATCCCTATTTACGCAGAGATTTTTACAGATTCCATCGCTGAACCCGGGAACCCTGGTGACAGCTATTACAATATGATGAAGTGGAATCTGGAAAAAATTTATGCTGGATTAGCGGGAGAATAAGTAACAAAATTTCCCTTGAATTGGAATTAAAAAGTACAGGGCGGTGACAAGCGTTTAGTCACTGTCCTCCGAAGCAAAAAATACGCAAGGAGAACCCCAAAAGACACGTCACTTCCATTAAAAACAGTGAAGTGACGTGTCTTTTCATTAGAAAGCAGATTGGAGAAATCAGTCAGTCAAACAAACGACATAGCGGTGGGGTCTATTCCTTTATTATGAAAAGAACCCTGGGATATCACTGGCATCAATTGTTTTCTGCAGTGGCTCGCATTATATAATTCATCAGAATATCTTCTGGATCCACTGCGGATTTAGTCAATGGCGGCGGTGTCGACAGTGGCTTGAGATCAAAGGTTTCCGGTGCCTCCAAGGGCAGCAGCTGAGTGGCTAATAACTGTCCACAGCTGACCAGATAAAGCTTTTTGGTCTTTCCGTCAGCCAGTGGCAGAGAAAAAAGCACCGCTTTTTGTTTCCGAAAAGACGCCCGCTGTTTGAGATAACGATGAAAATGTTGGGCCATTTCTAGCAGATGTTGGAGTTCCGCTGCATTTTCGAAGTTCAGTTGTTGGGCGCTGGCGGCAATCCGTGCTTGCAGGTCATCAAAAAAAGCAGTGGGTTCTCCTTGGAAAAACAGATGGACTTGATAAACCCGGTCTGTCAGTTGTTGTTGCGCCATATCCGGTAGTTGTCGCTTGACAGCTAGTTCTGTCAGATGGTTGATGCCTGGCAACAGGTAGGTATCCTGCAATACTTCCAATAAATGAGGAAGCTGTTTGTACTGCCGAAAAGGGCCTACAATACTCGGTGATTTCGCCTGCGCATCTGACAGCTGAAAAGTGGCAGGGGATACTTCTGAATCAGGAGGTAGCTTTTCTTGGAGAAGCTCGGCCCCATTTTTTGTTAAATGAATATAGGCGTAGTTGCGGTGATGATTCATCACCCGATTGTACAGTGGATGATGCTCTTGGATCAGGCGGCATTCCAGCAAAAGTGCATCCAACTCCGTATCAACGACGCGCCATTCCAAATCAGCGATGTTCCAAACCATTCGCTGCACTTTTTTGGAGTGCTGATTATTGTGCTGAAAATATGAACGAACACGATTTTTCAAATTTTTGGCTTTGCCTACGTAAAAGATTGCCCCGTGAGTATCCTTCATCAAGTAGATGCCCGGGAGTTCTGGCAATCGGCGCAGTTTGTCTTGTATAGTTTCCATGGATGAAAAATAACAGAAATCCACTCGGAAAACAAGCGCCGCCTTTTTGGAAAGAGGCCCCTTTCTGTTAGGAGCTTCAGGAAAAAATGCCGTGTTTACGATTGTTCCTAAATTAGCAAGCTTGACAGTATCAGCCTCTGAAATCTTTAACTGCGAACAGACGGCAATCTTCCAGCCTTTTTAAAGGAAGATTGCCGTCTGTTGCTGGTTGCACATTGGCCATTTTTAGTTGTTGCACTTAATTAGCTCACGGTGATACTACCACTTTTGCTAGTAGCAGTCAGGCTGAAGGTGGGGGCAGTGCCGATGGTCCCGGCCAACTGTTTCCGAGAAGAAAAACGATTGTGGATCTCGCCGCTGTGGTGGGTGCTGCCACTGCCAGATTTCAAGTCGAAATCATAGGATTGCTCAGGTGCCATCTGCAGACGAATACTGCCGGATTTCGTACCGATTTCCAGCTCTTCGGTCAGTGTTAACCGGCTGCCATTAATCGATCCGGAAGTTGTTTTTAACGTCCCGGAAGTCTGCAGCTCATCAAAATGCAGAGAGCCGCTGCGAGTGCTGCCGTCTATTTCACCAATTTTACTTTCATGAAGTTTTAAAGAGCCGCTCTTGGTAGCAGCAGTCAAATAGTCGGCGGTGACGGCGGCAATTTTGACGCTGCCGCTAGTCGCCGTTGCAGTCAATTCCTGAGAGCGACCATCAGATAGGCCGAGACTTCCGCTGGCAGTCGTTGCCCGCAGGTATTGTAAAGCAAATTTTTTGATGCGGATTGAACCGGAAGTCGCATTGACCTCAGCTTCTTCGGCCTGTACTTGCCGCAAATCCACACTGCCGCTAGTCGAAGAAACCGTCAGATAGCGGCTGTCTTGCTCTCGTAAAATCAGCGAACCAGCAGTCGTCGCCAGCTGAGTTTCCGCAAGCTCTGACAGACCGCCTAACCAGATGCGACCACTCGTAGTATTGATCTGGAGTGTTCCTGCAAAATGTTGTGGAACGTAAATGGTGAGCCAACTTTTCAGCTGCCAAGAAAAATGTGGTCGCGGGCCTTCCCGCAGAATTAGGTAGCCATCTTCTTGTTCACAATCAGAAAATAGGCTTTCATCTTGCTGATTGATTCGTTCGATAATCTGAAAGTTGTCGTCTTGGCTGGCAAATAGTGCCACGTTGGTTTGCGTAAAACGCTCCAACGACAACTCACTGATGGTGTCTCCTAAAACGTGATAGCGCTTATCAAAAAGGGTTTCTTTTTCCTGCATTTGCCACCAAGCGGCTTCCAGTTGGGCACTGTCTTTGATCCGGCCTTTTGCCAATAAGGGCTCGCCGATCATGTCGTCCACCATACCAAGAAGGTCGTTTTTCAAAGGATCAAAGTTTTCTTTCAGCTGTCGACCCAAGTCCCGCAAGTTACCAGCCAAATCTTGCTGAAGGTCTGCATCTTCGGAATCTTCAAGCTGGATCGTTGCATTGCGGGCTTCATCTGTCCTTTCCGAATCCGCCGCTTTTGGTTGCATTGAAGTAGTCTGTTCTGCATGTTCTTCTTTTAATTGGGCCAAGGTGTCTTTTTTCAAAGGAGCCAACTGACTCAAAGGCTCCGTCAAATCACCGGCCTCTTGAAAGGCAGCGGCGACGGCAGCTTCTGGCGTTGCGCCAGTCACTAGTCGGTCCAAGACAGCCTCCTTCAAATCAGATTGAACTTCCAAATAAAATTCTCTGGTCTCTTCGTTTTCTTCAAAATGCTGGAAGATCTCTTCCAGTCGTGTTTGGATCAATTCTTCTGAGCGACTTGCCATTTTGTTTCCGCCTTTCTCTTTTGAGTGAAAAGTTACTTGTACCTGAACACAGCAGTGATAGCGACAGGGATTTTTTTCGTCTTAGTTGTGGAATAAAGAACCGCTTTCTTCTGATCTTGGTTAAAAATTCTCATAACTGAAGGCTAGCTAATTTTTCAAATGGAAATTATTCGTCGGTTGTGGCAGCGGTTTGTGGTGCGAGTTTGCCAGTAATCAGCTGATCGAGAATTTGTTTAGCCACTTGCCAGTTGGCAACTTCTGCGGTCAACGTTTCTTGCCCTTGCGCAGTCAGGTGATAATATTTTCGCCGACCGCCTTTGGTCTGATCCCCCCAATAGCTCTCAATAGCCCCTTGTTTTTCTAAACGACGAAAGACGGTGTAAAGGGTGGCTTCATTGAGGTCATAGGCGCCGTCGCTGAGTTGGGTCACGGTTTTGGAAATGGCATAGCCGTAAGAATCTCCTTGACTGAGGATATTCAGCACGATGGTTTCTACATGGCCGCGAATCATCTCCTTGGAAATTGTTTCGGTCATAGGTTCTCGTCCTTTCTGCTGAGACAGCAATCAGCTTTTGTTTGAATTAATTGTATCACACACTACTTTGTTGTACATAGTACTTTAGTATGAATAATAGTAGTTTTTTTCAAATTGCTTATTTTTGGAGGAGTCAGCTGATTTCTTTTCCCAGCTTGTGAAATTTGTTACCATTAATATGTGAAAACGATTGTATTTCAAGTGAAGGAAGTGCTGTGAAGAAAGCTGCAGCTGCCAGTGAGGAAAAAGGCGCAGAGACGGCGAGAAATGGGGAGAAGAGCGATGAAAATCCAAAAGTTTACCGGCGGCATAGATTTCGCGCCGTCAACATTGAAGCTAAAAGAACTTTTTCGATTGGAACCGGAGCTTTATGTTTATGAACCGATAGAAGTAATGATTCCATTTGACCAACACATCGGGGCACCTAATGAAGTTCAAGTAGCTGTGGGAGACCGTGTGCAGGCAGGGCAGATTATCGCGATGTCTGAAGCAGAAGTTTCTGGTCATGTCCATGCCTCAATCACCGGAGAAGTGACAGCCATTCGTGAAGTCCCTAACTTAGCCGGTGGCACTCAAACAGCAGTGGTCATTCGCCGAGAGCTATCTGCAAATCAAGAAATAGTACAGCAGCTAAGTCGCGAGACGACAATGGCAGAAAGAGTACGGGAAGCTGGTGTTGTAGGGCTGGGTGGGGCGACCTTTCCAACACATGTCAAACTAAAGCCGGCCGATCATGTGGATGTTCGCTTTGTCGTGTTAAATGGAGCGGAGTGTGAGCCATTTATCCATGCCGATGACTACCTCATGCAGCGAGAAGCCCAGAAAATTATCCGCGGAGGAGAGATTGCGCGGGAGCTTTTACATGCGGAAAAGATTCTAGTGGGGATTGAAGCGGATAAACCACTAGCCATTGCCGCTATGCAAAAAGCCAGTGCGAATATTGTAGATTGCGAAGTTCACGTTTTACCGATTCGTTATCCTCAAGGTGGGGAAAAGCAGCTTTTGGAAACTTTAATTGGTGCTGAGTCACCCATGGGAGGTCGGACAGTAGAAACGGGAGCTTATACGATGAATGTTGCCACCTCCAAAGCTTTAGCCGAGGCCGTCGATGATTATCGTCCGTTGACCAGACGCTATGTGACCATTACTGGTGACGTTGGCAGCCGACGAGTAGTGGAATTTCCGCTGGGCACCTGTGCCGGAGAATTGATTGCTTTTTGTGGTGGTTTTATCGGTGGACCGCCGATTCGCATCATTCATGGTGGACCGATGATGGGGCGGACTCTCCATGAGTTAGACACACCGCTAACAAAGGGTTCAAATGGATTGGTGGTTTTGAACCGAAGTCATGATCGCCTATTTACCGAAGAACCGTGTATTCGCTGCAATCGCTGTGTGGCCAGCTGTCCTATCCGTCTGGAGCCACAAAATATCGATCAAGCGATGCGAAGTGGTGAGCTGGTTCGCTGTGAACAACTACAAGCGGAGCAATGCATCAACTGCGGGTGTTGTAGTTATGTTTGTCCGTCTCGTCGACATTTGGCAGCCACAATCAATGAAGCCAAGCAAACCATCGGCAAGCTAAAGAAGGAGGCGGCGGAAAAATGAGTAAACTGGAAAAACAGGCAGTTTCTGAAGAACAGGCAGTGTCTATCCAGCAGTTAGCAGGAGAATGCAGTCAGCTGCAAACCGCGCCGAACCCGCATTTAACCGGAGATGTGTCAAGCCGTCGCATCATGGGAACTGTCACGTTAGCTTTGCTACCAATCGGATTGTTATCGGGTTTTTGGTTCGGCTGGCGAGTGTATCTACTTTATATTCTGGCGGTGGGAACGGCACAACTTTCGGAGATAATCTGGTTCAAGGTCCAAGGAAAAAAACTGACCTTTGATCTGAGTGCGGTGGTCACCGGATTGCTGTTGGCTATGAACCTGCCGCCTTCTGCACCTTGGTATTTTCCGGTAATCGGAGCGGCTTTCGCAATCGTCGTTGTCAAAGAGTTTTTTGGCGGCATCGGCTATAATTTTTTGAATCCCGCACTAGGAGGACGTGCCCTGTTAGTAGGTTTGTTCTTTGAAGAAATGTTTCGAATCAGCTGGCCAAATCCGCCTTTTAACAGAATTTCACCGGAAGCTGTGGAGCAGGCCACAATAGATGCCACGACCCATGCCACACCACTAGCTGCTATGAAAGCAGGCGAGCTGCCAACTACCGAGACACTTTTGGACATGCTGGTGGGCAATACCGGCGGGCGAATCGGAGAAACATCGGCACTTTTGATTTTATTGGCAGCTATTTTTTTAATCTGGCAAAAAATCATCCGGGTTCATATTCCGCTGATAATGGTCGCTGTGGTGGCAGTAGGGGCTTGGCTATTTGCTGAACCTGGGAATTTGGCTTCTTGGCAGACAGTAGTTGGCCACATTCTGGGAGGCGGGCTGCTATTGGGAGCTGTCTTTATGGCCACCGACTATTCCTCGAGTCCTTCTACGACAGTAGGTGAATGTTTGTATGCCACCGGTATTGGCCTGCTAATAGTGATCCTGCGATTTTGGGGCCCTACAAATGAAGGAGTCAGCTATGCAATATTGATCATGAATTGTTGTGTGCCTTTGATTGATCGTCTGTTTCGGCGCCGGGTTCTGGGTGAACCAGGAAATTCTACGCTGAATATAAAGCTGGATAGATAGGGGAGAAACTTATGAATTTAGCGATTCGAATAGTTATGTTTCTTGGCATAGTGGCTATTGTGAATTTGACAGAAGAAAATGGTCGGCAAATTGGGGAACCAAATAAGATTAGTCGACTGTTGCAAACCATTCTTTTGACAACAATGATTACTGTTGGTGCTGCTTGCGGGCTGTTGCTGTCTTTGTTACTACCACCGTCGTTTGTTTCCAACGGCAACGAACCAGTTATGGGACCTTTGCTTTTAGGATTGACTACCGGCTGTTTTAGCTTGGCGACAGCAAAACTGCTGGGACGAACAACTTGGGCCCTTTTGTCGCAACGGCAATTGGTAGTCCTATTACCGATTCTGATTGTTTTGGCTTTGACCAGTGGCTTGCATCTGGCGGATGTGGGGGACAGTCTTTATCAAGGGGGCTTAAGTCTAGGTTTCTTTTGGCTTTGCGGCATTCTGTCTGCTGGTATTCAGGACCGACTGCGGATTGCACCAATTCCAAAACCGTTACAGGGCCTTCCAATTCAGCTGATTTTGCTATTTCTGATTTTTTTGAGTTTGTCCTTTTTCCGTGGCGTTTTCTTCGAGGAAATTTTCTGAAAGAGTCTGGCTGGGTTGCGAAATTTTCGCAGTTCGGCTAGACTTTCTTTGCGTAGAAAGTGAGGCAGCAGGAGATGGAAGAATTATTTTTAGGAATTGATGTGGGGACGACGGCAGTAAAACTGGGTGTTATCGAAGCCGGTCAGTTGCGCCATCACGGGCAGGCAGCGCTGGTCACGTATTCTGATTATGGGATAGATCGCTATCAAAAAGCTGCTGAGGTGTTAGCGGCAGTCAAGGAATTGATTGGTTTAATTCCAGAAACCTTCCGCAGTCGGATTACTGATATTGCCTTCAGTACGGCTATGCACAGCCTGTTGCCGCAGCCTCCGGAGATGGACCTTACAGCCGGCAAGATTTTTCTCTGGTCGGATCGTCAGGCCGGACCTTTTATGGAAGAGTTTCGTAAAACACAACAAGCACAGGACTTTTACTTAGCTACTGGAACGCCAATTCATGCCATGTCAACTTTTGCTAAGATTGATTTTCTGCAAAAGACTGGTGCTTATCCGCAAGAAACCCGCTGGTTGGGGGTAAAAGAGCTATTGCTGACGACCTTTACTGGTGAAACAGTTATTGATGCCGCCACTGCTTCTGCCACGGGACTATATCAGTTAGCTAGTGGCAGCTGGGATGAAAAAATACTGGCCTATCTGGGAATCAAAAAGCCGCAGATGGCTCGAATCGTAGACGGGTCAAAGGCGTTTACTATCACCGCGGACTTGGCAACAGAGCTGGGTCTGCCGCTGACAAGTAACGTGTACGCCGGCGCTAGCGATGGCTGTCTAGCAGCTTTTGCCGGCTATCACTACACGGGTATTGCTAATAGCTTAACGATTGGCACCAGTGCAGCAGTGCGAGTTTTGCGCAAAGAGCCAAAGCTGGATCCTGTCCGTCAAAATTTTTGTTACGTTTTAAATAATGACTGGTTCGTCACTGGGGCGCCCTCCAACAATGGCGGCTGTGTCTTACAGTGGGCCGCTAACGTATTTTTCCCGCAGGCTCCCCAGCGCTTTTATCAGAAATTGCCGGAAATCCTGGCACAAACAGCCGTCGGTTCAGACGGGGTCAGATTTGCACCTTTCATTAACGGGGAGCGGGCACCCTATTGGCGTACCGCGGTTACAGCTGGGTTTCAGGGACTGACCGTTGATACTAAACAGGCACAATTAATCAGAAGCGTCGTTGAAGGTCTATTGTTAAATGTCAACATACTGGCGGAAATGGCGGGTGTCACGGATGAGATCACTTTAAGCGGCGGTTTTTTCCAAACAACAGCTCTCACACAGCTGACCTTGGATATATTAGGCTGCCAAGGCGTTCTTTCTGAAGAAAACGAGCCTATTTTCGGCTTGTATGCTTGGCTGAAGGAAAAACCAACGCCGCCTAAAAACTCTGGCACAGAACTGTCTTGGAATCCTGAAAACTATCAGAAGTATGCCAAACTCAGCGAGAATTATTTTGATTTTGTGTGAGTTGTGGCGCCAGTTGATTTTCTATAAGAATACGGGAAACCTTTATCATACAAGCTTAGCAGAGATATGAGTAATCAGTGTGCACGTTTACAAGTAACATGAGAGTTTGTAAAAGACACCTGCTCCGTACCGTTTGGTGAGAAGCAGGTGTCTTTTGGTTGTTGTGGAGAGCTTGAAAAACGGTCACTCAATCGTAATCGTCTTCCCTGGCTGATCAGCTAAGGTTTTTTTAGGTAGTGTCAGGTGCAACACGCCGTTTTTAAATGTTGCAGTGATTTTTTCTTCATCAATATTGCGGATGGTAAAAGTGCGTTGGAAACTGGCTGTAGAACGTTCCCGCCGTAGGTAGCGGCCGTTTTCCTCTGCGTCTTCCAGCTCTTTTTTCTGAAAGGCTGCGATAGATAATTGATCATCGGCGTAGTGAACGGTGATATTTTCCTTTTCCACTCCGGGAAGATCAGCTGCGACTTCATAGCGATCGTTGTATTCTTTGATGTCGGTGGATATCTGCCGGTCTTGCCAGAAATTGTTCATGAGTTTGCCCATCAGTTCCTCGCTGTTGCTGCGTAGTGCGTTCAAATCGTCAAAATCTCTTGGAATCAAGTTTGCCATTGTCTATCCCTCGTTTCGTTAGTTTTACTTCAAATTTATTGTAAGGCGGATGGGGCAGGGAAAGCAACTGATATGAAGAGAAGGAACCGCAAGAATCCGTTCATTAAGAGAACTACTAAAGAAAAAGCCCAACTAAAAACTAAGATTTTTTCACGAAAGATGCCAGATGCGGCGGTTTATGATAGAATCGAGGCAACGATTTTTGTTGGAAGAACGGTAGCAAAGACAGGAAGTTTTTTGTATTTGCGGCGGTTGTTTCCTTTAGAAAGCAGGTGACAGGTTGGAGATCATAGAAAAAGCACCCGCCAAGATCAATCTGGGGCTAGATGTGCTACATAAGCGAGCCGATGGGTATCATGAGTTGGAAATGGTCATGTCCAGCGTGGATCTTGCAGATCGATTGACCATCACGGAACTTCCGGAAGATAAGATTATCTTGGAGACCAATAAGGCATTTTTGCCGGTAGATAGACGCAACAATGTTTATCAGGCAGTGGCCATGATGAAAAATCGATATGGTATCAAAACTGGTGTCAAAATTGATATCCAGAAAAATATCCCGGTAGCAGCGGGTTTAGGTGGAGGGAGTTCCGATACGGCAGCCGCTTTGCGAGGGCTGAATCGACTTTGGCAGTTGGGACTATCAGAAGACGAATTGATTGCTATCGGCGTCGAAATCGGGACCGACGTGCCTTATTGTCTTTATGGCCACACCGCTTTTATCGGTGGCAAAGGTGAACTGGTCCAATTGATTGACCCGATGCCGCAGTGTTGGGTGGTTTTGGTGAAACCCAAAATCAGCGTTTCTACTCGTACGGTATTTCCCGAAGTTGATGTGGAGAAGATTAGTCATCCGAATATCGGTGCGTTGCGGGCAGCTATCGAAGCTGACGATTACGAAGAAATGATACGGCAGATGGGCAACAGCTTAGAAGACATCACCATTCAACGACATCCTGTGATTCAGCAGATCAAAGACCGCATGCTAAAATATGGCGCGGATGCGGCTCTGATGAGTGGTAGCGGGCCAACTGTTTTTGCATTGTGTCGGCAGCATTCCCGAGCACAGCGGATCTACAATGCCCTGAAAGGCTTCTGTGAGGAAGTCTATCTAGTGCGGACGTTGAAGTAAATAGGAAGAAAAGACCTTTTCGAAGACGACTTGTTTCTGAGACCGGCAATAGCTGCAGGTTTTGTGAGCGAAGCTTGGTTTCGAAAAGGGCTTTTTTTATTTGTGTCTACAAAAGTTAGTGTTGGTAAAAATTCCTCGTAAAACGACAGTTGTGTTATTGTTCATATGAATGGAGAATCCTATTACACCGGGGTTTATTCCGATTTACAATGAAAATTTCGTTTTAAATCGGAAGTTTTACGATTTCGGTTGACGGGTATTTTTTTCTCTGGTAAATTAATCCCTGCAGCAAATCGTAAAATTCCGATTTGTTTTGACGATGAGATGAAGAGATGAGGCGAATATAAATGAAGAAAGTTTTACTAGGAGCAGGGGTTGTATTTAGCAGTTTATTATTGGCAGCGTGTAGTGGCGGCAAAACCACTTCAAGCAGCAACCCTGCGACAGGTGACGAAAAGATCAAAGTAGTGGCGACATTTTATCCAATGTACGATTTTGCCAAAGAAGTCGTAGGTGATGAAGGGGAGGTCTCGTTATTGATTCCGGCAGGGACTGAGCCCCATGATTACGAACCAAGCGCCAAAGATATGGCTGCTATCAGCGATGCCGATGTCCTCGTATACAATCTGGACGAATTTGAAACATGGATGGACAATGTCAAAGATAACTTGAATAAAGACAAGACATTGGTGATTGAAGCCGGGGACGAGATTGATTTATTGGCAGCTTCCGGTGATGGTCACGATCATGAGGAGGAAGAGGATCACGACCACGAAGCTGAAGAAAGTCACGATCATGAAGACGAACACGACCATGATGGCAAAGATCCCCATGTCTGGACGGACCCAGTGATGGCAATCAAAGAAGTTCAGGAAATTGCTAAAGAACTGGGGGAAAAATACCCTGAGAAAAAAGCGACCTTCGATCAGAATGCTGCGGCTTACGTTGCTAAGCTGGAAAAACTGGATGCTGACTATCAGGCAGCCTTCAAAGATGCTAAAAACAAGACACTTCTGGTACAACATGCGGCATTTGGCTATTTGGCTCACCAATACGGACTGACCCAAGAATCCATTGCGGGTATTTCACCAGATCAGGAGCCAACGCCGGCGCGATTAGCTGAATTGAAGCACTTTGTTGAAGATCATGGCGTTTCGGTGATTTATTTTGAAGAAAATGCCAATTCTAAAGTTGCTGAGACCCTTTCCAACGAAACAGGCGTCAAATTGTCAGTCCTCAATCCGCTGGAAAGCTTGACCAACGAGCAGATGAAAGCTGGCGAAAATTATCTTTCGGTTATGGAAGACAATCTGAAAGCTCTAAAAGAAAGTATCAAGTAAGTAATTCTGCTCCAGTGCTTGTCTACGATCCGGACTTTGCACAAACTGAGGGAATAATGATACACTCAAAGAACCACAGCCTAAGAGGGGCTTTGGTTCTTTGCCACGTTTTAAGGAACACTGATGACATAGAAGCAGGCTGTAAAAAAGTACAGCTGATTTGAAAGAAAAGAGGCAATGCATTGCAGTATATCAATGTTTCGGACCTGACTTTTTATTATGATGATGAGCCGGTCTTAGAAGATATTTCATACCAAGTGAATGCCGGTGAATTTGTGATTTTGACCGGGGAAAATGGCGCCGCTAAGTCGACTTTGATCAAAGCGACTCTGGGACTCTTGAAACCCGCCAAAGGAACAGTGACATTGGCGAAAACCAATACAGAAGGCAAAAAAATCAGTATCGGCTATATCCCCCAGCAGGTAGCATCCTTTAATGCCGGCTTTCCCAGCACTGTATTGGAGTTGGTGCAGTCAGGCCGCTACCCGCGGGATCGCTGGTTTAAGCGTCTGTCTACAAAAGACCACGAGCACGTAAAACGAGCATTGGATGCAGTAGGAATGTGGGAAATGCGAAACAAGCGCATCGGTGAACTCTCGGGGGGACAAAAACAACGAATAAGCCTGGCGCGAATCTTTGCGACGGATCCAGATCTGTTTATCTTGGATGAACCAACGACAGGAATGGATGAGGAAAGTCGTAAAAAGTTTTACCATTTGTTACAGCACAATGCCCATGATCATGGTAAGGGAATCTTAATGATTACCCATGACCACGAAGATATCAAAGAATACGCTGACCGACAAATTCGGTTGGTGCGAAAGGAGGATTCTCCATGGCGTTGTTTTCATATGAATTCATGATTAAAGCTCTTTGGGCGGCAGTTTTTATTGCTGGTATCGCGCCGATGTTGGGCGTCTTTCTGGTGATTCGGCGGCAGTCTTTGATGGCCGATACCTTGTCCCATGTTTCGTTGGCAGGGGTGGCTCTGGGCTTTTTCCTGAATATCAATCCCAGCTTGACGACATTGATTGTTGTGGTAATTGCAGCGATTTTGATGGAATATCTGCGCTCCATGTATCGCACCTACTCAGAAATCTCTATCGCAATCTTGATGGCGGGGGGCTTGGCCTTAGCACTGGTTTTGATGAACCTTTCTAAAGGCAGCTCTGCCACCAGTATTCAGTCTTATCTCTTTGGTTCCATCGTGACGATCACCACTCAGCAGGTTGTAACTTTAGGCGTCTTATTCGCGTTGACAGCTATCTTGTTTGCCTTGTTTAAGCGCCCGATGTATGTACTAACTTTTGATGAAGATACTGCCCATGTAGACGGATTACCGGTACGTTGGATGTCTATGGCATTCAATGTCTTGACCGGTGTCGCTATCGCCGTGATGATTCCAATCGCAGGAGCACTGCTGATTTCAGCAATTATGGTTTTGCCGGCAGCGATCAGTATGCGGATTGGAAAAAGTTTCAACACAGTCATCGTGATCAGTATTATCGTTGGCTTGATTGGCATGATCAGCGGCCTAATTAGTTCCTTTTATCTGAATTCACCACCAGCTGCGACGATTACCCTGGTCTTTATCGCTTTGTTTTTGATAGTGAACCTAGTCAAACGTGTGGTCATTGGAGTTCAGCGAGGACGGCGGTTGAACTGACTTTGTAAAAAATTCTATAGTTCACAAAAGCCTTTCGAAACTTGTCTTTCGAGAGGCTTTTTTGTGTGCTCTCACAAAAAATGAATGTAACAATTAATTAACTAGTGATTTTGTTGTTTTTACCTACGAATAGTTGTTTTGTGAAGGTGTTTTAATGTTATTTAACGTTATTTGAATTCACTTTTTAAACAAAAAGAGCTGAGAAAATACAATGATATATAATCTTTTTCTGATTCTCACATAATGTTCATAGAGCAGAGTAAAATTCTACTTTTGTGACGATTTATAAAATTGTGAATCTATATTAATCCTTGATAGTTATCTGGATAATCACCTTTTTAATGGGGATTTATATTTAATAGTCATCAATATACGTATTATTTATTTTCTTTTTTGAATAAAAATATAGGGGTGCGTGATACAATTTAGGGGGAAGCGAGTAGGCGTGAAGAAAAACGTACTCGGCTTTTTTCGTACCGTTGCGAAGTTTTTGGTTTCTAACATGCACTGGGCCTTGGTTGGGCAACTGTCATATTACAAGTATTTTGATTTTGTACAGTGTAGTTATGTAACGTAAATAAGGAGGAAACAAATGAAAAGAAAAGATTATCGCAAAATGATTGAAACTCGTGCAAAACAAAAAAAGCGAGCGAAGATGCTGGTCTGTGGGACGATGTTGGCAGCACCACTTTTGATGACATTACCAAATGGGATTGTCGCTAATGCAGAGATCGCAGCTTATGGTGCAAATGTAGAGGCGGAAGGTTATGTAGTATTGGATGATATTACAATTCCAATCCCGGCTGGTGGAACGGTGACTTTTACTGGGGGTACGGGAAATCGCCAAATTGTAATCAACGGACAGAATTATAGCTTGGAAGCAGCTAAAGTAATCGAAATTAATAATGCCTCGATTACCGGTACTGCCAGACTGAACTATTTGGACAATGCTGAAACTATCAAAGTTACCAATTGTACTTTTGCTGATAAGGTGGACTTCAGCCATAACACAAAGCTAACGACACTGGAAGTTTCCGGCTGTGAGTTCAATCGGATTGTAGATATTGTTGGGAATACCAATCTTTCTGCAGCTAATTTCGATGATTGTGATTTTGTCAATCGTGATAGCATAACTGAATATGCCGTTCACGCGAATTCGAACAAAACGGGTTTTGACTTATACTTGAATGAGTGTCGTTACGCCGGCAGCAACATCCCGGGTAATAATAGTACAATCCATAATATCCAAGGAACAACTCACTTCAGCCAAGACGAAACACCAACAGATGTCGGACCGAGTGCGTTTGTTGAAAAAGGGACCATCACAGTGGACGGGGTTGACTATAATGTCTTTGGCAAGAAAATTTGGTCTTCTTTTAGCGGTAACAAATTAATTGTACGGGAAAACAATTCTGTTGGGACGGTTCTAATCAGTGTCGATGCGCCTCAAAGCATTGTGTACGATGGGGTTCGAGGAAATTTGGTAGATGTCAATGGACTGGAATCTTTAACGTCATTAGTGATTAAAGATTCCTATTTTGATAATTATTTGGCCGCGGGATCAGGCTCTTTGGTTGAGTGCGAAGTCTCCAATACTTATTTTGGCCAATATATTCACGTCAGATGGAATCCAGGGTTGAGTAATATTGTTGTCGATCATGTCTTTACCGGACAATATATCACGATTAACGACAATGGGTATGAAGACACATCAATCTCAATCAGCAATACCTATGCTAGTTCTTATATTGATTTGGCCATGGGAAAAGGAAAATTTGCGCTGAAGAATACTTCTACTAACAGTTACTTGGTCTATAACCATAATGGTGATTCAAATGTAATTGATATTCCAGACGGAGATGCTGACGCAGATGCAGATGCCGACGCCGATTCAGATGCTGACGCAGATGCAGATGCCGACGCTGACGCAGATGCCGATGCCGATGCCGACGCCGACGCCGATGCAGATGCTGACGCCGATGCCGACGCCGATGCGGATGCTGACGCAGATGCTGATGCGGATGCCGATGCCGATGCAGATGCCGATGCGGATGCCGATGCTGACGCAGATGCAGATGCCGACGCAGATGCAGATGCCGACGCTGATGCCGATGCTGACGCGGATGCTGACGCCGATTCAGATGCGGATGCGGATGCTGACGCTGATGCCGATGCCGACGCCGATGCAGATGCAGATGCGGATGCAGATGCTGACGCTGATGCGGATGCGGATGCGGATGCGGATGCTGATGCCGATGCAGATGCCGACGCTGATGCCGATGCCGATGCCGACGCCGATGCGGATGCCGATGCTGACGCTGACGCGGATGCGGATGCTGACGCGGATGCGGATGCCGATGCTGATGCCGACGCCGACGCAGATGCCGATGCGGATGCCGACGCAGATGCGGATGCGGATGCTGATGCCGATGCTGATGCCGATGCAGATGCAGATGCCGATGCGGATGCTGATGCAGATGCCGACGCTGATGCAGATGCTGACGCTGACGCAGATGCAGATGCTGACGCCGATGCAGATGCAGATGCTGACGCGGATGCCGACGCGGATGCCGACGCCGATGCTGATGCGGATGCCGACGCGGATGCCGATGCAGATGCAGATGCAGATGCTGACGCCGATGCAGATGCAGATGCCGACGCCGACGCCGACGCCGATGCTGATGCTGATGCGGATGCCGACGCGGATGCGGATGCTGACGCCGATTCAGATGCAGATGCTGATGCGGATGCCGACGCGGATGCGGATGCCGACGCTGATGCCGACGCTGACGCTGACGCTGACGCCGATTCAGATGCTGACGCGGATGCGGATGCCGACGCGGATGCGGATGCGGATGCTGATGCCGACGCTGATGCCGACGCTGACGCCGACGCTGATGCCGATGCTGACGCTGATGCCGACGCTGATGCCGATGCCGACGCCGATGCTGATGCAGATGCCGACGCTGATGCGGATGCTGACGCTGATGCGGATGCTGATGCGGATGCTGATTCAGATGCTGATTCAGATGCTGATTCAGATGCAGATGCCGATGCGGATGCGGATGCCGACGCTGATGCCGACGCCGACGCCGATTCAGATTCAGATGCGGATGGGAATACCAATATTACAAATAATATTACGAACAACACGGACAACAGTACGACCATAAATAATACTGACAATAGCACCAACACCAACAATACTGACAACCATTACTACAATAAAGCAGGTGGGGGGTCCCCAACAGCAAGTAAGTCTGCTAGCTTGCCAAAAGCTGGTGCTGTTGCTGATCCAAGTATGGCAGCGATGGGGGTAGGTGCAATTCTGACAAGTCTAGGGCTGTTCAAAAAACGTAATAGAAGAAAATAAGCGGCTTCTATTTTGAGGCACAAGGGTGACTGGGAATATTTTCAGTCACCCTTCAGTCACTACCGGAAAAGAGCAGGGCACACCAAAAATCCAGTTTTTCAAGTTAGTGAAGAATAGTGATTGTCCTTGGAGATTCGGCGGCTCCGCAAACGACTGTCAAATAGGGAGTGAAGAAAGATGGAAAAAAGCAAACGCCGACTATTGGAAGAAATCAAGGAGTTTTTACGAGACAAAAAACTGTCAAATACCAAAGAAACGGTCCTGTTCGTAACTGTATGTAGCCAAAATAAGCGCGGAGATGTCTGGTCTACCAGTGGGCCGGATTTTGAGCGGACTTGGCAAAAGCTGCTGCGCTATTTGGACAGGTATCGGCCGTTGCCCCGGTGGCTAAAAATTGACATCAAAACGGGCAGTGAACGGATCCCAGCCTCAGAAGGAATCCGGCGTTTTGCCAGAGTGAAACGTAATAACTATTTTCAATTTGGTGTTTCCTTTAAGAAAGATGGCAGTTGTTGTTTTTTACCAGAAGAAATCAGCGGAAATGCGTTACTAACCCCGGTGAAAGAGCATAAAGTCGGCGAAAATCCCGCTCGACTACAGTTGAATGCCATCAATATCCGCGGCTATCTCAAACGGCGATATCAGCGAATCATTCCGAATCCATTAGCCTATTTTGATGATACTTGGGAATTTTTCGAAACGGCCGGAGTTTTTATCGAGGCGGGTCACTGGCTACCTTTGGAAACGGATTTCTTTGGCAGAGGGATGCGACAGATTACAAAAGAAAATCAACTGGAACAATTGGCAGTGGCAATTCAGCGAGGTACGGACTATCTTTTTGAGCAGATTCATTCAGAGGGCTCCTTTTGCTATGGTTATTATCCGGCTTATGATAAACAACTGCCCGGTTACAACAGTGTCCGCCATTTTTCTAGCCTTTATGCGTTGTTAGAAGCAACAGAGTACCTGGCATCAGATACTGCGGCGGAACTCGACCTCGAGCAGTTAACCAAAATCGAAAGTGCATTGGATTGGGGTTTAGAACACCTTTGCGTGGAAAAAGAGGGCCATTTGTTTATCGCAGAAAGGGTCAAACAGGAAGTTGAGTTGAAATTGGGGGCACAGGCCATCGCGATTTTAGCTTTGGCTAAATATGAGGCAGTGACAGGCTATGATTTTTATCACCCGATCCTTTTGAATTTACTGGAAGGACTGCAAGTGTTTATCGACGAACAAGGACGAACAACCCACGTTTTGACCGAGAGCCTACAAGTCAAAGAAAAATTTCGAATTGTATATTACGATGGTGAGGCACTCTTTGCGCTGATGCGGGCGTATCCCCTGACGAAAGATTCTCGTTGGTTGAAGCTGGGGGAACTGCTGATGGATCGTTATGTAAGAGAAGGCTATGAGCGGTATCATGATCATTGGCTCAGTTATTCTGTCAATGAGTTGACTCGTTACGTACCAAAGCAGGAATATTTCCGCTTTGGTGTGAAAAATGCTCTGGAAAATCTGACTTTCATGGAGAACAGAGACACGGCTTATCCGACTTTTTTGGAACTGCTGTGTGCGGCTGAGCGAATGTTTGATCGAATCCAGGAGACAGAGGGGCAAGACGAGTTGTTTTCAAAAGCAGAATACCATCAATTACAAAAAGTGCAGGAAAAGCGGGCGCTGCACGAAATGCGTACAGGTATTATGTGGCCGGAATATGCGATGTATTTCGCCAAACCAGAGACAATTGCTTATGGATTTTATGCTCGACATGATCGAATGCGGATGCGAATTGATGATGCCGAGCACTTTCTTTCCGGCTTGATCAATTACAGCCTCTTGCGACGAAAAGCAGCTGTGAAAGAAGCTGGTGGTTCACTTGTCACTGAAGTAAAAACAGGAGAGCCAGCTGGTATGCTACAGCCAGTAACGTCTATCTCGTCAGTAACTGCACCAGTAACCGGGCTAAAAAAGACCGATTTTCAGCAATTTAATGGCGTGTTTTTTGATGAGGGCCATATGTCTTTCAAAGAGATCACTGATTTTGAATATTTTCCGGCGGATGTGAAGCAGATCAATCTACAACGGGCTTTTCTCGACTTGTCTGATGAACGCATTGAAAAAATTACAGGTAAGGCTGTCAAATGGCAACATCGAGAACAGTTCATCCGCCAAAATCATGAGAAATTTAGCTTATTGGTGACAGAACGACCAATTGAAAGTCTAAGAGATAAATTGCCTCAGTTCATTGTTCCTGATGTCTGGGAATTTATGTACGAGGTAGCTGCTTTTCTAAGAAGCAAGTTTACTGGACCAGTAATCGGTATTACCGGTTCAGTGGGGAAAAGTTCGGTGCGACTGATGCTAGAGCAGTTACTGAAACCAGAATATCGGATTTTGAGCAACAGAGGCAATCATAATACCCGCTTGGCGATTCCGCTGTATCTGTTAAAGTTGGCTCAAAATCCGGAAATAGCGCTGTTGGAAATCTCATTGAATGCATTGAATAGCCGAGATCGCGGGCCGCAGAGTTTGCTTGTTGAACCAACGATTGCTATCTTGACTTCTGTGGATTTTGCTCACGTTCGCGGGGTTCAGGACTTACATGTCATTGCGCAAATCAAAAGTCGAATTTTTGCAGGACTTGTACCAGGGGGCACTGCCATCATAAACGGTGACATTGAGTCGACGTTACTAGAATCTATCCTTTTTGAAGCTGGAAAGACAACAGGACAGTTGCTGACTTACAGCATGTCGGGAAAATCTGATGCTGACTTATATCTGGTCCAAAGAAAGACACTAAAGGAATTGACAGAGGTGACTGTGGCATATCGGGGCATCCGTTACACGTATCAATTGTCTCTTGCCAGCGATGGAATGATTGAAAATTCAATGGCGGCTTTTCTCACCTTGTGCAGTCTGAGTCTGGATCCACAACGATACATGGAGCGGTTACAGACTTTCAAAAGCCTGCCAAAAGTTATGGAGAAGCACAGTGGTCGTTTAGCAGGAAAACAAGTGACAATCATTGATGACACCCATAATGCAGCAATTCCTTCAATGATTAATGGGATTAGGGCCTTTGCCCAACAGACTGTCTATTACAGTGGAAGGAAAATCTTGGTATTGGGACAAGTAGCGGATTTGGGTGAACATACAGAAAAGCTGCATGAAGAATTGGTCCCAATTATTGATACTTCAGGTGCAGATTTACTTTTGGCTTACGGGTCAGCGATGGAAGCGGTGGTCGCCAAAACCAGGATTCCGGCGGATTGGTTTTCGGATATGGACAGTTATGTAGCGAGAGTTTTAGAAGAAGTCACGGATCATAGTTTACTTTTATTGAAGGGTTCTGTTTCAGGAAGTGATTACCATAAAATCAGTGAAAGGTTGTTGAAGCGCTTAGTCACGGAGCCAGTCGTAGCCCGAGTGTGAGAAAGGAGAGATGGCGGTGTCAGATATCAGCGAAAGGTTATTGTATGTCTTGAGTCATGTAAATCTTCGTCGCGTTGCCTTAATCTTGTTTCTATTGATGACTTCAGCTGCTTTCATCTACCAGCGATTCACCCGCAGAAAAAGGAAACAAGAGGAAAGCTTCCCCGAATACGAGCAAAATGAGGAAGGCTTATATCCTTGGGAAGTAGATACGGATGATTCACCAAAGCGGATCGCCAAAGATGCAAAACGTTACATCAATCAGCATCAACCCCGACGAGGACGATGGTAAAAGGCAAACGTTTGAGTAAAATGAATCTAGACGAAAGATCCGGTAACTAAATGTTGCTGGATCTTTCTTTGGTGAAGCCTGCAACTATTATTTTTCAAGGAATAGTTGTGTAAGGAAACCAAGCAATGCTCAAGGCGAATTGCCGAACTATTTCTTATAAAATCTAGAAAATGATAGCTTTTTCACGTACAAACCAGTATAATAAGGCGAGAAAATAACGGGAGGTACACAATTTTGAAAATTCGGCGCAGTGAACGGCTGATTGATATGACCCATTACCTGTTGGAACATCCACATGATCTGATTCCTTTAACTTTTTTCGCTAAACGCTATGAATCCGCAAAGTCTTCAATCTCAGAGGATTTAGCCATCATCAAAAAGACATTCAACATGCGTGGAACGGGCATTCTGGAAACAATACCTGGTGCAGCGGGCGGTGTGCTATTCGTGCCTGAGATCACTAAAGAGGATGCATTGGCATATATTAATGAGCTTTGTGGTGAGATGAGTCAGCAAAACCGACTCTTGCCGGGGGGCTATGTTTATCTTTCTGATTTACTAGGCCAACCAGATTTACTACGTCAGGTGGGACGGATCATCGCCTCTCAGTACCTAGGTGAAAAAATTGATGCGGTCATGACAGTAGCGACTAAAGGTGTCCCAATTGCTCAAGCAGTTTCCTATTATTTAAATGTGCCGTTTGTCATCGTGCGACGGGATTCAAAGATTACAGAAGGCTCCACGGTCAGTGTCAACTACGTGTCAGGATCGTCTGAACGCATCGAAAAAATGGAATTATCCAAGCGCAGTCTGGCTCGCGGATCCCGTGTGCTAGTGGTGGACGACTTCATGAAAGGTGGCGGCACCGTCAACGGGATGAAGAGCTTGATTGAAGAGTTTGAATGCGAACTGGTAGGTGTCACTGTCTTCGCTGAAGCAAAATTTAAAGGCGTGCGGGCAATCAATGAGTATACCTCCCTCTTATTCGTAGAGGATGTTGACACGCGTACCAAGACTATCTCGGTTGTACCTGGGAATTATTTTTCAGAGAAATGAACTGAATGATTGGGAATTGGGGCAAGACGGGTGACAAGATTTTAAGTGATACGTCATCAAACGAGATTCCTATCCTAAAGCAAAAAGCAAAACGGTAGAACAGACTAGCCATTGTGGTCTGTTCTACCGTTTTTTATTAGACAAAAGACAAAAGAATCACAAAACAATCGAATTTCTTCAAATTTTGTTGCTTTTTCACGTCAATTCGGAGGATTTAGTGAAATGTAATATTAAATGATATTGTAACTGTTTTCTTGATATTTTTTTAAAAAATAACGGTTAGATGTTTTCAAAACGGTTGTTTTATGGCTTAAAAATATAACATTAGAGAGAACAAAACTTAATATTAATTTTATGATTTGCGGTAATAAATCATCTTTAATAAATCGTTTTATAAGCGTTTAATAAGCGATAGCTCAGAAATGTTAAAAAATATAAAATATTTGAACTTGACTAAAAAAAACGGGGCGACTAATATTTAAACATAGTTATTCTATATACGTGGTTCTCATAGGAAAAGGCGGTAAATATTTCTTTTTTATAACACATGGTTTTAGCTTTTTTGAATTTGTCCGAATAATCTTGAATCGAAGAATTTTAATTTGATTTAGTCAATATATCACAAGGTTAAGGCATGTGTGAATCACTGGTATGAGTACCCTGAAGTTATTGTAGGATTGGAGGAATAGGAATGAGCCAGGTTTTATTGTTGACCAAAAACTGTTTAGCGGATATGCAGTTTCAGCAGGATCTGCAGACCCTGAATTTTGAGGTATTCTGCTCATGTAGTGTACTGGAATTGTTGAACTATAAGATGGATATCAAAGAGTTAGTCGGTTTTTTTAAAATTGTAATTTTGAGTGAAAGCCTGTCAGAAGCCGAAGTAGCGGTAATTGTTCCTCAGCTTAGCACATATGATGTGGCCATCGTACGAAAAGATCATCAGGCTCCAGATGAAGAAAAGTTGGCAAAATGGGAACAGCTAGGCATCGATGAATGGCTGGCGGATAGTGATTCTATTGCGGATATTCGCGAAAAGTTAACTACCGCTCAAAAGCGGAATAACAAAAACATTATTGAATTTTCTTCTCTTTCCAGAAATCAAAAAGGCATGCTTAACGGGGTCTATCATCCGGCAATTAGTTTTGAAACCAAACTGCCGCCAAACTTCCTGGAAGAGCTAAAAAGTGAGTTTAGCGAGCAAGAGCAAACATTGTTTAATGCGTTGCTTATTCGTCAAAACGTTCCACTGACAAGGGAGGAAATCTGCGATATGCTGTGGCCCTCGGCAGATGTTGACCACAAGCTAGCCCAAATCTCGATTATTATTCGAAATATGAAGAAAAAAATAGCTGGTTTAGGTTTCGGTGGGGAAAGTATACGAACGCGCCGTGGCGTCGGTTATGTACTGTGCCAGGGGTTCTATGAACTACTGATGGAGGCTGATGCCGCAAATTATTTTCAGTGTAAAATCCATAGCCGCTAATCAAAAAAATGTTGAATAGTGTAAGTTTAGATCGGTATTTAAAAGCGGTAAGTGCTGCTTTTAAATATCGATCTGTTTTTTTATATATGTATATTTGCTGTTTTTAAACGGATATGAACCATCTTTACATCACCTTGCCTGCAAATTATCGGATACAAATTAGAGAAAGTAAAATTTGAAACATGGTGTTTAAGGTTAAGAAAGTGGTGATGACAACAACGAGAAATTTAAGTGTACTACTTTTCTAAAACTAATAAAGCTGCTAAGAGTCAGAGATAGCTGCGTTTTTCAGCGCGATTTATCCCTCAAATCTTTTTTTTGTGGTACCAATTGTATAAATAACATTTCAGATCTTACACTTGAGAAGTGTGTTTTTTTATATACTTATATAAGTTATTCAATGTATGTCTTGACAGTGGATAAAAAAATTGCGAAAGTTAAAAGATAGCGGAATAAAAGTACATAATATTGGTGAAAGTGTCAAAGAATAGGACGGCCAGAATGAGGGCTGTCTAGAAGAAATGAGGGGTTGGTCATGAAGCGAATCTTGCTGATCACAAAAGACTGCGTTCAGGAGAAAAAAAGACAAGCAGAGCTGCAGTCTAGAGGGTATGAGGTATTTTGTTCGGAAAGAGTCTTGAAACAGATTTTG
Organism: Enterococcus infantis; assembly: GCF_049166715.1. Lineage (NCBI taxonomy): Bacteria > Bacillati > Bacillota > Bacilli > Lactobacillales > Enterococcaceae > Enterococcus > Enterococcus infantis. Next base: position 138,492 of record NZ_JBMHFB010000003.1, read on the forward strand.
GAGGGAAAAGAATTACCAGGCTTTTTTGATTTTTTTCAGATTATTTTGTTGAGCGAACAGTTAGCAGATAGAGAGGCTCAGGAAGTAACATGGGCAGTTAGAAAAGGAACCAGTGCCCAGACACTTGTTTATCGTTTCGTCCATGAATTGCCGATGCAGGATACCTGGACGCAGCAAATCACCGCATATTTGGAAGCGGATTCCGACTTGGCGTTGCAACAGTTGCCACCGGCTCATTTGCAGACAGGAGCCATTGCTTGTTTCAGTAAAAAATCTCCGACAGACATAGCAAGTACGGCGGTTGCTTTTTATGATGTGCACTGGTTTTTTAAACGGTTAGAAGAAAGTTTGAGTACAGAAGAGCTCCTTTTGCTGGAACAGATTTTTGCCACCAAAGGAAAGTTATTGCCGTTTGAAGAAGTATCCGTGACTTTTTCAAATAATAAGAGAAATAGCGAGCTGCAAGGAGATATTCGTAGTTTAATCTTTAATCTACGAAAAAAAATTACTGTGGCTGGTTATCAGGGTTCCAGTATTTTGCTGGAAGGTTCGGCTTGTTATTTGTCACCGGCTTTTTCGCAGTGGTTTGCTGCAGCCAAGCAGGCATTATGAGAGCCTTGGGATTTTGCATTGGTATTAGGGAAAGGTTGATGCGTTAAGCCCGTTACTTTGAGAGCTGGTGCTGGTGTTGGAAGGGAATTGCCTTTGCTAAAGAAATGGGTAAGGCAGCTTATTCTCTTAAAAAAAGTGCCAGTGGTCTGTCATTGGTCTATATTTTCGATGTTGAAAACCACTATCAGGTAGGCTAAACTAAAGCATAGATCATTCAAACAGTCATTTTGGAGAGTGTTTTATCCAGGTCATGGATCAGAATAGAAAAAACACCACGAAGAAATCGACGTAATGCTGGAGGAAAATCATGACAGAACGCTATGCGATCATTTTAGCAGCGGGGAAAGGGACCCGCATGAAATCAAAATTATACAAGGTGCTTCATCCTGTTTGTGGCAAGCCCATGGTGGAGCATATCATCAATCGGGTGGAAGAGACGGAGCCTACTGAAATCATTACAATCGTCGGTCACGGTGCCGATAAGGTGAAAGAGCAGTTGGGAGATCGGACGGAGTATGCACTGCAGGCGGAGCAATTAGGGACAGGTCATGCAGTTTTACAGGCAGAGTCATTTTTGAAAGGTAAAAAGGGGACGACGTTGGTAATCTCTGGAGATACGCCGCTGTTGACTTCAACGACCTTGCAAAACCTATTTGAATATCATCAAGGGAAAAATGCCAGTGCGACAATCTTGACTGCTAAAGCTGATGATCCCACTGGCTATGGCCGAATTTTGCGAGACCATGTTGGGATTGTAGAGAAGATTGTGGAACAAAAAGATGCAACGATAGAAGAAGCCCGCATTCAAGAGATCAATACCGGTACGTATTGCTTTGACAATGAGCTGTTGTTTGATGCTCTGGGTAAGTTGGATACTGACAATGCTCAAGGAGAATATTACCTGACAGATATCATCGAGATTCTCAAAAATGAAGGGAAAAATGTCGCTGCTTACATGACCGAAGACTTCGATGAATCGCTGGGGGTCAACGACCGGGTGGCATTGGCCAAAGCAAACGAAATTATGAGAGGGCGCATCAATCATCAACATATGGTTAATGGTGTCAGCTTTATTGATCCAAAAGCGACCTATGTGGATGACGGCGTACAAATCGGTGCTGAAACAGTCATTGAACCGGGTGTTTATCTGAAAGGGGCAACGGTGATTGGCGAAAACTGTCTGATTACTGCCAATTCTCAACTCGTGGATTCTGTGATAGAAGACGATGTTGTTATTAAATCTTCGGTCATTGAAGAGAGTATCGTGCATAGCGGTGCGGATGTCGGTCCTTATGCTCACCTGCGCCCGCAAGCTGAGATTGGCCCGAAAGCCCATATTGGCAACTTTGTGGAAGTCAAAAAAGCGGTGATCGGTGAAGGTTCCAAAGTTGGTCATCTGACCTATGTCGGGGATGCGACGCTGGGTAAAGATATCAATGTTGGCTGTGGAGTCGTCTTTGTCAATTACGACGGCAAAAACAAGCACCACACCACCGTGGGCGACCACAGTTTTGTGGGTTCAAATGCCAACTTGATTGCTCCGGTAACGATTGCGGCCAATACCGTGATTGCGGCTGGTTCAACGATTAACAAAGATGTTCCGGAAGGCGCGATGGGAATCGCCCGCGCTCGTCAGGAAAATAAAGCAGATTTTGCTAAGAACTTTCCTTTCTTTCAAGGCTAGTTTTTAAAAACTTACTGACAGGGACGAAAGATAAAAATGTAAGTGTTAAAAAACTGAAGGTGCCCAATCGTAGCACTGGCGGCTCACAGATTTTGTTTTGATCTGCGAGCTTGCTGTGCAGGATAGGGACCTTCAGTTTTTTTGCCGATCATCGAATCAAACTCCGCTTTGTGAAGCCGATCTTTTTTGCGACTGTCAGGAGGGCTTTGTTGAAGTCTTACAGATAGCCGCCGCTTTGGAGAAGAACTGTTGTGACGGGTTCTTTTGTGAAACGTTATCGTATCTGTTCTGGGAAGCGGGCAAAATTGGCGGTCTGGATTTCTTCTAAGCTGTTTCACAGAGTGCACGAAAACACTTGATTTATTTCATGAAAATGACTACTATTTACTAGGAAGCAACACGGATTTTGACAAGTCTTTTTCGGCTGTGACCAACTGCTGATCCCCGAATCTGTCCGCCAATCAGAGGGCTCGCTTCTGTTTTCTTCATTTATTTGCGGAATTTCCAAGAAAACAGACGTCTTGCAAAAAGTGTCCTGGGATTTGGTGGAGAGCGTTATTGGAGTCGAGTCCGATGTCACTGCCCCATCATGCAGGAAAGAAAGCGGAGGAAACCATGTCTAACCATTATTTTGATCCAAGATTGAAGATTTTTGCCTTGAATTCCAATCGTCCCCTTGCCGAAAAAATCGCAGAAGCTGTCGGTGTTGAGCTGGGAAAATGTTCTGTTAACCAATTTTCTGACGGCGAGATCCAAGTCAACATCGAAGAGAGTATTCGCGGGGCTCACGTCTATGTGATCCAATCCACATCTAGTCCGGTCAATGACAATCTGATGGAATTGCTGATTATGATCGATGCTTTGAAACGCGCCAGTGCGAAAACGATCAATGTGGTGATGCCTTATTATGGCTATGCTCGCCAAGACCGTAAAGCACGCTCTCGGGAACCAATCACAGCTAAATTGGTAGCCAACATGATTGAAAAAGCCGGAGCTAACCGGTTGGTGTGTCTGGACCTGCATGCGTCCCAGATCCAAGGATTCTTTGATATCCCAGTAGATCATTTGATGGGTGCACCATTGATTGCCAACTATTTCCTCGATAAAGGAATCCAAGGTGACGATGTTGTCGTGGTATCTCCTGACCATGGCGGGGTAACTCGTGCCCGTAAATTGGCAGAATTTTTGAAATCTCCAATCGCCATCATTGACAAACGCCGACCAAAAGCCAACGTGGCTGAAGTGATGAATATCATTGGACACGTTGAAGGCAAGACTTGTGTCCTGATTGATGACATGATTGATACAGCAGGGACCATTACTTTAGCAGCCAATGCCTTGAAACAAGCCGGTGCTAAAAGTGTGTATGCTTCTTGTACGCACCCGGTATTGTCCGGCCCAGCAATGCAGCGGATTCAAGACTCCGCCATCGAACGCTGCGTAGTGACCGACTCTATCAATCTGCCGGAAGACCGCAAGATCGACAAGATTGATGAAATTTCCGTGGGTGCCTTGATGGGTGAAGCAATCAAACGGATTCATGAAAACAAACCGGTCAGCCCTTTGTTTGAAACCAATATGAAATAAGTTTACGCATAAAAAACCGTCACCTCTGAAAAGTCTGGTGGCGGTTTTTTTCGCAAATAGAGAAGTTGACAAGCGGTCAAAAAATCTTTTGTTGCGCCGTACTTCTTGATGGCTATCAATTTTTTTTCGGCTGATTTTCGATACACTCGTGTTGAAAAAATCACTCGAGGAGGAAGTAAGATGACAAAGGTACAAGATTTTTTGGAAGACCACAAAGAGGAGCTGACAAGTTATACAACAGCTATTACCAGAGCCCATGGTGCCCACCATCCAGAAGTTTTTGAGGTTAAAAAGCTGTACGATGAATTGGAAGTGCTGAGAAAGTCTAGTGAGCCGGCAGCTTTGCAACCAATTTTTGAAAAATTACGGCAAGTAACCAAAAACTACGAAATACCAGCAGATGTTTGCCCAACATTTAAGGCGACGTATGACTGGTTGGCCCAAGCCGACTACTTGTCACAGGAGTGAGCACTCAATGTTAGGTTGTGCCACCTGAAAAAAAGACCAAACTCTTTTCTTTTTTTTAAAATGTGCTATGATGAAGCCGTACCAAAATAACTGGATATAGAACACGATCACAAAGGGGAGCCGTTAGCGGCTGAGAATGAGTGAACTCTAAACCCTCTGTACCTGTCTCGATAATGCGAGCGTAGGAATTGTGACGAGTTGGAAGTAGATATTACTTCTCCTTTGTAGATTGTGACTGTTCTGTAATCTATGAAGGAGAGGTTTTTTTATGAACAAAAATTTGCGTGTGTGGGTGGAAGGAACGATTATCGCAGCGATGGCTATGGTGTTGTCGTTTATTCCCCTCGATTTCGGGCCCAGCTTGAGTATCTCGTTGGGGCAAATCCCAATCACCGTCTATGCCTTGAGACGGGGCTGGAAGCCGGGGCTTTTTGCAGCAGCAATCTGGGGACTGCTGCATTTTCCGGTAGGGAAGGTCTATTATTTGGCAGTCAGTCAAGTGTTGATCGAGTATCCGATTGCTTTTGCTTTTGCCGGGTTTGCCGGAGTGACAGCAGTCAAGTTGCATCAGGCTATCCAAGCGGGAAATGACAAGCAGGCGCGGATTGCAGTAATTCAAGGCACATTTGCCGGCGCGGCAGCTCGCTACTTCTGGCATTTTGTTGCGGGCGTGATGTTCTGGGGTGCTTATGCCCAGTGGGGGATGTCACCAGTCCTTTATTCGTTGGTGATGAATGGCGCAAGCGGATTGTTAACAGCTGCAGCCACGATGGTAGCTGTATTATTGATTTACCAAATGGCGCCACAACTGTTTCTGCCCAAAGATGCCCGGCTGCAGCAACCGGTAAAATAATCAAGGCGACCTACAACTGAATAAAATAAAAAAATGTTTTCTCGCGTCAAGAGAAAACATTTTTTATTTCGACAAAAACAGGAAATCTTTGTCTTCGTATGCCACCAGCCACTGCCGTTTTTCTTGACTGTAGATCAAGTAGGCCACTAGCAACTCGTCTTTACCTAAAGGATTTTCCTTGCGCAAACCACCGTCTTCCACGAGATAGATGGGAATCTTGTAGTCCCGACCTTCCAAGCGGGAAGATTGAAAGCAGAAAATCACACCCTCTTGAAAAAGAGGTTTCAATTCTCGCAAAAGGGTGACGTCCAGTTTGTCTACCGGAGTTGATTTGCGGAAAAAAGACTTGCGATCGTTGATTTTTTCCAGCACTAGGCGCGTCAATTTGTCAGCTAAGATTCGATAATATTCATCCAAGTAACGATAATAGACACGAGAAAGGTCATCCTTCAGATCAAAATAAACGAAATTGTTTTGCAGTTTGTAAAAAAATGGCGAGTGCAGATGGGTCTTCGTGTGACCGAAGTACAACAATTCACTGATTTCCAACGGAGTCAGTTCCTTAATCATGGCACTGTCGTTGAAGTCAATCCATTTGATGTCTTCGCTGATGCGGTTACGGGCGATCTCGTCAAAATATTGTTTGACGGATTCATTGCCGCGTAAAACTTTCATACCGGTGTGAGCTTCAAACTCGCCATAGTCGGAGGATGGGTCCAAAAGCAATAGATTTTTGGGTTGGTGAACGATGCCATGGTAGAACTCCACAGGACTGATTCCCCGTGACAAAGCAGCGTTGCTGGTAGTATCAATATGTACATAGACCATTTTTGCCATGGCAGAACCCCCCTCTTTTCCCCGATACTACTATCATACAACAAAGCCTGATTTTATGGTGTTTCGTTTACTTTAAAGTTTTATTACAGAACGTGCCGATTTTTGTGATTTGCTGCCACCATTTGTAATGAATAATGAAATTTTCACATTATTTTATCAAGTGTGCCCTCCTTTTTCAAGCAAGCGGTGGCGGACACATTGGCCACTTTGACCAAAATTGATGATTAACCCAACTGGACCAATCTGTGGTAAAATCAATTTAGAAAATGAAGATGGGGACGAGGCTGATGGCAACGAAGAAAAAAAAGCACCGGGTTCGCAATGGACTTATTAATCTGTTCTTGCTGCTGTTGTTGGTGGCGGGCTTGGTTTTGGTGTTTAACAATCAGATTAAAAACTTTTTGATGGATCGCAACACTGAAAAATTTGCTGTCTCGAAGCTTTCAAGAGAAGAGATCGTAGCCAATGAAGAGAAGCCGGCTACCTTTGACTTTGATGCGGTGGTTCCGGCCAGTTCGGAGGCTGTTTTCAAAGCGCAATGGCAAAATCGTGAGTCGCCGGTCATCGGCGGAGTGGCATTGCCCGCTGTTGGAATTAATTTGCCAATTTTTAAAGGGTTATCCAATGAAGCGCTGCTGTGGGGAGCCGGGACCATGTTTGAAGAGCAGGTGATGGGGCAGGGAAATTATTCTTTGGCGAGTCATCGAGCGTATGATAAAGGGTATCTGTTTGAACCGTTGGATCAGACTAAGATTGGAGATCCGATTTATCTGACGGATCTGGAAAATATCTATACGTATAAGGCGACATTGAATATCAAAGTAGTGCCGACTGATACGCAATATATCGATGAGGTTCCGGGGAAAAAATTGATTACATTGATCACCTGTGACGCGATTGGCGGTAAAAATCGGATTGTCGTTCAAGGTGAGCTGCAGTCAGTAACGCCGATAAAAGAGGCTTCTACTGAACTCAAGTCCGCTTTTGGGATTGAAGCGAAACATTATTAAAACTGAAAAAATCGTCGCCAGTCTGCCGCAGTGATAGCTCGGATAGACTGACGGCGGTTTTCTGTATTTAACTATAATGGTTTGTGAGGTTTAATCGAAATTAACTCAATAATCTAAAGAGATAAGCACAAATTTTTGTTATTCCTTAACATTCCATAACTGAACATTCGTCTGCCTTTAATTATTTCGGTAACTCCGGTATAATTAAGGTCAGTATTAGTCAAAAAGGCTTGCAGGTTTTGCTGCTGCCGATTTATCGAGAATCGGGGAAATGAAGAAAACTAAAAATTGTCTAAATGCCGTCTGTTTTTAGAGCTTAGAAGTACGGAGAACAGCCGCTAAGGACCTGTTGACTATGGCCGCTTCAGCACATTCAATAAAGGGAGGGGAATGGGCGTATGAGTCATCATAATACTTCCGATCTGATCGAGGCCTATCTGAAGAAAATTCTGGAAGATAGTGAGATAATTGAAATTAGAAGGACGGAAATGGCGGAATTGTTTAATTGCGTACCGTCTCAGATTAACTATGTCATCAACACCCGCTTTACCATTCAACGGGGCTATGCAGTTGCCAGCAAACGAGGTGGCGGCGGTTATATCCGAATTGAAAAGGTAAAGATTTCCGACAAGCATCGCTTTCTTGAGCAAGTGGATGAGCTGTTTGCCGATCGCTTAACGGAAAAAGATGCATTGGCGATTGTTCAAAAATTATATGAAGAAAAGTTATTGACCAAAAACGAAGGCAATCTTTTGCTGGCGACGATGGCAAAAACAACATTGGCTGTCTATCCGGATGCCAACAGAATCCGGGCGAGTCTGATGCATGCCTTGTTGGAACGGCTGAGCTATGAGAAGTAGTGTCTGATTGTTTCAGGAAAAGGGTACGACGAATAAGGGGGACGCTTCACTTTTGATGAAGCGGGATAGGAAGTGATTGTATGAACGAATTGTTCACAGAACGAGCCAAAGCAGTATTGGCTATCGCACAAGAAGAAGCAAAAACCTTCAAACACCAGTCAGTGGGATCAGAACATCTGCTGTTGGCATTGATGATTGAACAAAACGGAATTGCCGGTAAAACATTGCGGGAAATGAGCATTACGGAAAACGATATTCGAGAAGAGATTGAACATCTGACCGGTTATGGCACCGTGAAAAGTTATCCGGCAGGCGTCTATCTGCCATACTCACCACGGGCCAAGCAAATCTTTGCTTATGCCGGTGATGAAGCCAAGCGTCTGGGTGCTCCGCAAATCGGCACCGAACACCTGCTTTTGGGCCTGTTGCGAGATGATGAAATCCTAGCTTCTCGTATCATGATCAATTTGGGTATGAGTTTGGCTAAAATGCGTCAACTATTGAAGAAAAAAATGGGTCTCAATGAACCGAAGACCGGCAACAATAACGGCATGGGTCGGCGGCGACAAAACGCTGCACCGCAACAAGGTCAGCAAGCACAACGGCAGTCTGGTACCCAACAAGGGACACCGACATTGGATAATCTGGCCCGTGACTTGACGAAATTGGCCCGTGAAGACCGGTTAGATCCAGTAGTCGGCCGGACGAAGGAAGTCAAACGCCTGATTCAGATTCTAAGTCGCCGGACCAAGAACAATCCGGTCCTTGTGGGGGAACCTGGTGTAGGTAAAACTGCCATTGCAGAAGGCTTGGCACAGCGAATCGTCAATGGCGAGGTTCCAGAAGACATGCTGGAAAAACGTTTGATGATGTTGGACATGGGAGCATTGGTGGCCGGCACCAAGTATCGTGGGGAGTTTGAAGACCGCATGAAAAAAGTCATTGACGAAATTTACAACGACGGTCAAATCATCCTCTTCATCGATGAACTGCATACCCTGATTGGCGCTGGTGGCGCAGAAGGAGCGATTGATGCGTCTAACATTTTGAAACCAGCACTGGCTCGTGGGGAACTGCAGACCATTGGTGCGACGACATTGGATGAATACCAAAAATATATTGAAAAGGATTCAGCATTGGAACGCCGCTTTGCCCGGGTGCAAGTAGACGAACCAACGGCTGAAGAAGCCATCGAAATCTTGCGGGGATTGCGCCCACGTTACGAAGATCATCACGGTGTGGAAATCACGGACGATGCATTAAGTGCAGCAGTCCAGCTGTCTGTACGCTATATCAATTCCCGTCAGCTGCCGGATAAAGCCATCGACTTGATGGATGAATCAGCTGCAAAAGTTCGCTTGGATCGAGCCGATGAGCCCACCGAACTGGCGCGCCTACGAGAAGAAATTGCGCAACTGATGCATGAAAAAGAAACTGCGATTCAAGATCAAGATTTTGAGCTGGCAGCCCGACTGCGGCAAAAAGAGAAGAAGCTGAGCCAACGCCTGGCGGAAGTTGCAATCACTGAAACCAAAGAAGCAACCGGTTATGCTAATCAGGTAACCGCAGAAGATGTTGCAACGGTGGTTTCCCAATGGACTGGGGTGCCGCTGCAACAAATGGAGAAAAAAGAATCCGAACGTCTGCTGGAATTGGAGAGTCTCTTGCATCAGCGGGTGGTTGGACAGGATGAAGCAGTGACTGCTGTAGCCCGAGCCATCCGCCGTGCCCGCAGTGGATTGAAAGATCCAGACCGTCCGATTGGTTCCTTTATGTTCTTAGGACCAACTGGGGTTGGGAAGACAGAGTTGGCTAAGACATTGGCTGAAGCAATGTTTGGTTCTGAAGATGCTTTGATTCGCGTGGACATGTCCGAGTTCATGGAAAAATACAGCACCAGCCGTTTGATCGGTTCACCTCCGGGTTACGTAGGGTATGAAGAAGGCGGACAACTTACTGAAAAGATTCGCAGCAAGCCTTATTCGGTTATCCTGCTTGATGAAGTGGAAAAAGCCCATCCGGATGTCTTCAATATCCTGTTGCAGGTACTGGATGACGGGCATTTGACGGACTCGAAAGGCCGGAAAGTCGATTTCCGCAACACAATCCTAATTATGACCTCCAATATCGGTGCCACTCAGATTCGGGAAGAAAAAAATGTCGGCTTCAACGTCACTGACATCACTAAAGACCATAATAAAATGCAAAAACGAATCTTAGAAGAGCTGAAAAAAGCCTTCCGACCAGAGTTTTTGAACCGGATCGACGAAACAGTCGTCTTCCGCTCATTGAATGAAAGTGAGATTCATGAAATCGTCAAAATCATGAGTAAAGCTATCATCAAACGTCTGGCAGAACAAGACATTCGCTTGAAAATCACTCCGGCGGCTTATGATGTCATCGGTAAAGCCGGCTTTGATCCTGAGTACGGTGCTCGGCCCATCCGCCGTGCCCTGCAAAAAGAAGTCGAAGATCGCCTGAGTGAAGCGCTGCTCAGCGGCCAAATTCATTTGGGAGATCAAGTGACCATTGGCGCTAAAAAAGGTAAAATCACTCTGAATGTCAAAGAAACCGCGCCTCAGATTCCAGAAAATGGCAACAAAGGCAAGGCATTGACAAAGGTTTAAGACTCGTGTGATAAATAGAGGCTGTCTGTCGAAAATCTTCTCGGCAGGCAGTTTTTTAATTGTGTTATACTAACAAAAAGTAATGGTACAGGAGGAATAATCATGTCTGATTTGGTCTACAAACTGATTCCGCAAGATCCTTTTTTGGAGTTGACGGAAACGCAGACAGCCCAACTCCAACAGGCAGTGGCAGAAGCGGCACCTGATGCCACCTTCACGGAAACTGAGCGGGTCCAATTTGTGGATGCGGGAGCGGAATTTCATACCATCCACTGTCCATTTTGTAACAGTGAGCTTGCGCCGATGTGGTGGCATAAGGAAATGGAGCGCATCTATGCCCGGGCGCAGGGGTTTTATGATTTATCGGTGACGACCCCTTGCTGCGAGCAAAAGACGACGTTGAATGACTTAGTCTATGACTGGCCACAAGGTTTTGCTTCCTTGGTAGTAACTACGGCTTCAGAAACGGCCGTAGCGGCTCTGCAGCAAGCAACGGAAATGATCAGCGGCACCCCGTGGCGACTGATCAAAGCCCGCTACTAAAAACTAACGAGCTTTATAAGGTTGCGATAAAGTCTGGTCATCTCGCTAATTCAAGCAAATGAAGTGGCAAGTAATGTTCCGTCAAATTATTTTGGAGTTAGGCCGACAATTACTAGTCATCACCTTTTTCGAACAGCGGGACTTTTGCGACTGCTTGCAAATTGTTTAAAAAATGGCTTCTGCTGCTGACAGCGGAAGCTTTTTTGTGCTATTTTGAGTCACGATGACTACTAGATTCAGAGAACTCCCTGACTGTTTTTTGGCTAGGAGTTGTGATACGATAGTCTGGTTGAAAAAAGCACGTTATCTAATTGTCAGCGGGATGGTGAGTCTCTGCAGACATTGACATAAAGGAGACATGAAATGATCGAGATCATTGCAACATGCGAATCATTGCGACAGGCTAAACAGCTACTCGCTGCCGGGGTGGATACGCTGGTTTTTGGTGAAGAGACTTTTGGGTTGCGGTTGCCGACGGATTTTTCCCGAGAAGAACAGGCGGCACTAACCGCGTTGATTCATCAAGCTGAAAAGACAGCGGCGGTAGCGGTGAACGGCATCATGCATCCAGAAAAAATGAAGCTGGTTCCGGAATATTTGGCATTTTTAAAAGAAATCGGTGTGGATCGAATCATTATCGGTGATCCCGGAATCGTCTATATAATGAAGAAAAATCCAGAATTGGCATTGCCCTATGTTTACGATGCAGAAACGCTGGTGACCAGTGCCCGCCAAATCAATTTCTGGGCGCAAAAAGGAGCAGTGGGGGCTGTCTTGGCCCGGGAAGTTCCCTTTGAAGAGATGAAGGAAATGGCGCCGCAATTGCAGATCCCTACGGAAGTGCTGGTCTACGGTGCAACTTGTATCCATCAATCCAAGCGGCCTCTTTTGGAAAACTATTATCGTTTTACCAAACAAGAAGAAGACGCCGACAAAAAGCGGGGCCTGTTTTTATCCGATCCACAAGATGAGAATACCCACTATTCGATCTACGAAGACAGTCATGGCACCCATATTTTTGCTACTAATGATGTTTGTCTGGTGAAAGAGACGGGGGCTTTGGCGCAGGCTGGTTTTACCACTTGGAAGCTGGATGGCATCTTTGCACCGGGAGAAAATTTCGCAGCTGCAGCGACAGTCTTCGTAAAAGCCCGCAATCTGATTGAAGCAGGAGCGTTTACAGAAACAGCAGCAGTCGATTTGCAAGCGCAACTGACAGTCTTACATCCGAAAAAGCGGGGCCTGGATACTGGGTTTTTCTATGTGGATCCTAAAAAAATCCGCTAATGCCCACAAAACTTCGCAGCATAAAAAACTGCGGGAAACTCAGGCGATCACTACAGGTAAAGGCGGCAGTTGAAATAGGGCGCCACGCTATTTGGCAGAAATTCTATGACTACTTGGTTTCACTGAAATAAAGGAGAAAAAACGATGGCAACCACTAGTACAAAAGCGTTGAAACGTCCGGAGATCTTGGCACCGGCAGGAACGTTAGAAAAATTAAAAACCGCGATTCATTACGGAGCGGATGCAGTTTATATCGGCGGAAATGCTTACGGCTTACGCAGCCGTGCCGGCAATTTCAGCTATGAACAAATGGCAGAAGGGGTCGCTTTTGCTAAAGAACATGGAGCAAAAGTTTATGTAGCTGCCAACATGGTTACCCACGAAGGCAATCAAGAAGGGGCCGGCGAATTCTTTCGGGAATTGCGGGATGTCGGCATCTCGGCGGTGATTGTGTCCGATCCCGCACTGATTGAAATTTGCGTGACAGAAGCACCGGGACTGCCCGTTCACTTATCGACGCAGGCTTCAGCCACGAACTGGCAGACATTGGAATTTTGGAAAGAAGAAGGGCTAGAACGAGTCGTCTTGGCGCGGGAAGTGTCGATGGAGGAAGTAGCTGCAATCCGGGAAAATACCGATGTTGAGATTGAAGCCTTTATCCACGGGGCTATGTGTATTTCTTATTCCGGTCGTTGTGTGTTATCCAATCATATGTCGATGCGGGACGCCAATCGTGGCGGTTGTTCCCAGTCTTGCCGTTGGAAATACGATTTGTTTGATATGCCATTTGGAACAGAAGCTCATCAGAGTTTGTTGGACCAAGGGCAAGTGACTGAACCTTTTAGCATGAGTGCAGTAGATATGTCTATGATCCAACACATTCCCGATTTAATTGAAAACGGGGTGGATAGTTTCAAGATTGAGGGACGAATGAAGTCCATCCATTACGTGTCTACCGTAGCCAATGTCTACAAAGCAGCGGTAGATAGTTATATGGAAGATCCTGAAAATTGGGTCTGCAAACAAGAATGGATCGATGAATTGTGGAAAGTAGCCCAGCGAGAGCTGTCTTCCGGCTTTTATTACGGTACTCCATCTGATGAAGATCAGTTGTTTGGTGCCCGCCGCAAGATTCCTCAGTATACATTTATCGGCGAAGTGATGGCTTATGACCCACAGACAAAAATGGCAACTGTCCGTCAGCGTAATCATTTTTCAGTGGGAGATGAGATCGAATTTTATGGTCCCGGCTTCCATCATTTCCACCAAAGCGTATCGGTCATGTACAACGAAGACGGCGAATCTATTGATCGGGCACCTAATCCTATGATGCTCCTAACCATGCCGGTAGCCCAACCAGTAGCTGTCGGTGACATGATTCGTAAAAAGAAGGAATAGTGAAAAATCTCAATACAGAAAAGTAGAACTAGATTGTCTTTCCTCAGGGGTTATAAAATAAATGATTTATAAAGGGAAAAAGCGTACAGCAATTATTGTTGTACGCTTTTTAGCTTAATTTAGATAGAAATAGTATTTTGGACAGGATCTTTTAGCAAAGACAGATTAGGTATTTGAAATAGCCTCTAAAAGAGTCTGTGTAATGAAGTTTTGATCTGAAGAAAGTATAGGAGCATAAAAATATTCGCCAAGTAACATAGATTCAAGAGTTTCTGATTTTGCTATTGCTCGAGAAAAGACTGAAATGATTTGAAGAGCTTCTTTGTCATTCGCAATTACTTGTGCACCTATTATTACGTGGCTATCAACTGTATAGAGTAGCTTAATAGTTAGGTTGAAGGTAGCTTTTTCATAAATTTTTGAGTAATAGACGAATCGTTTGGTCACGGATGACAATGGAATATTGAAAAGTAAACCTTCTTCAAAAGTAATTCCAGTACTTCCCAAATACTTTCCGAATATTTTTGACGAGATAGTTCGTTGAAAACTTGTGGTCATTTCGAGAGGATGGTTCGCAATGTGGGATACAGCGATAAGGGCAGTTCGTCGTGCAATAGAAATAAGTGGTAAATATGCATCTTCAGACCTAGGGCCAAATGGAACTTTTATCAAGTCACCAATTGCATAGATTGCGGGATCATCCGTTTGCATATAGCGATTAACTTTAACTGTGTCGTCATGATTCAACTGGATCGGATAGTTGATAAGATGAGTATTTGGGCGAGGATTCAAAGCCAAAACTGCAGCATCTGTTGTAAATGAATCGCCACCATACAATGAAATTTCCGTAGTTGCACCAGTTTTATGAGCAGATTTCATTGTTTTCTCGAAGATGAAAGTAAGATTTTTTGGTTGGCTTTTCATCAGTTCAATCGTAATATCATCATCAAAATAGCGGAATAAGGGTCGGGACATCTGTTCTACTAATGTAATTTTTTTTTCTGAAAGGTGAGCAAGACTACTTGCTAGTTCAAGGCCAATCAATCCTGCGCCGATGATGGTAATATGGTGACTATCTTTTAATTTGTGATAAGCAGTTTTCGTTTCTGTAAGGGACTTATAAGTTAAAAGCGCTGAAGTACTTGTATGAAGCATAGGTTCTGCGACTGAAAATTTTTCTGATCCCATCGCGAGTATGATGCGATCGTAGTTTAAATGATACGTTCTGTCTCGATCGCTGATTGTGATAGTCTTACTTCTCGGTTTAATCTCAGTGACAACACTGTTTAACCTTAAATCAACTCCGAGAGTCAAAAGACTTTCTGGTGAAACTGTACCTGTTAAGTCGGAAATATCAAATCGTATATCTTTTTCA
Source organism: Enterococcus infantis (assembly GCF_049166715.1). NCBI lineage: Bacteria > Bacillati > Bacillota > Bacilli > Lactobacillales > Enterococcaceae > Enterococcus > Enterococcus infantis. The sequence goes on from NZ_JBMHFB010000003.1 coordinate 153,633, forward strand.
AAAATAAAATTTAAGCTGCTAGGAATAAAGCCGAGGACATCACCTTTTTCCAGCAAAATAACTTCATGCGCAGGGCTGAGTTTTTTAAGCCCTTCAGCAGCTGCAAGTCCGGCATGAGATCCTCCGATAATTACAATCCTCATATAAATCTCCCTTAGTATTTGTTTAGTATCTCTCGCAAGGGTAGGGTATAATCCTTTTCAATTTCTTGCATCGAGTAGTATCTGTCAAAAGTAAAATCATGTTTTAAATTTACATCATCTGATACTAAAATATTATAGTATTTATCCATGACTGCTGCTTCTACTTTAACATACTCTTTTTGTTTATAGATTTTTTTCAAAGCGTCTACATATGCAGCTAGTAATAATGGTGATCGATTCAGAGCGACACCGATCCTAATACTAGGCAATCCGATACTAAGAATCACATCAATTAGAGTTTGGTATACCCAGGAAATGTAGATTCGTGTAGTGTTGACTAGTTTCCATTGTACTTCTCTTTCCAGATGCTCCAAAAGTATCTGGATAAGGTCTTCAAAAATATTAGTTTCATGATTTTTGACAAGGAAACTGGATGACATATAGTCTTCGATTCTTCCGTGAAAGTAGCAGGTACCAGCATGGGTTACTGAGAGTAAATATTTGTATTCGGGATCCACCCGTGAGTGAATCTCTTGTTTATTGAGACCAAAATAAGAGCACGTAATATCAAGAAATTGTTCGTTGAGATTAATAACATTTTGAACTCGAGTGGGCCACATATCTGACGATGTAGAATGAGCAATTTTACAAAGCTGTATATCTGCTGAAAAAGCAGAAGATAGAAAGATATATATATAAGCTGCGATATAATCCGATCCTAAAATTGCAGTGTGACTTTGGGATATAAGATAAGCCTCTTTTATCATTATATACAATGGATCTGTTTGGAAATCATCAATCAAGTTTAGGATAATATTTGAAATATGAACATCTTTCGAATAGTTTCCTTTGATTATTTTGCACCAAAGTAGGATTCGGTCCCGTGAGTTTTGAGTAAAGGTAATATCCATCTTTTTTTCAAGTAGGTTGACGAAGCGAAGTAACTCGGGATCACTAATTTTACTTTTAAGCTGGGATGGAGGAAGCGAGTACCAGAAAAATTGATAAAAAAAGTAAGAAAGCTGCAAATCATCTCCTTTAATCTTTCCGTTTTTGATTGTCAAATGAAACTCTTTAAGTCCTTTATTTAATTGATAAATATGTCGGTAGGTCGTAGAAGTACTTAAAGACAAAGACTCAGATAATTTTTGGATATTGAAATTTCTATTGAGATAGAGATGTACGAGGATAGAATGGTTTATCGAAGAATTAGCAAAATGATAGTAAATCTTTTCAAAATCAAGCTGATTATAGCCTTCCAAAAGAACTGAGTCTGTGTAATTGTGCACATGAATTGACATATTAAGCTGAAGAAGCTGGAATAAATCAAGTAGGCTATAGATGCTTTTTTCTAATACAAAAGTCGAAATATTTAAAGTGTTAATTAATGAGGATTTTTTTATTGAATGATTTTTTTCCGTCAATGCTGTTAACAGATCGAATTGAATCTGTGCGTCTTTATCAAAAAAATCTTTAATATTCATGTGCAAGCAACCCCCATTTTAATTTAAGACTATTGTAATATCAAATAAATTTTTTCACAATACGAAGGGATAATGAACAATAAACATTCACAAATTAAAATCCTATAATACCAATGTTTTCTTACATATTTGAAAATAATCCCTAAATATTGAAAACAAAAAAAATGAAATCGCTGTATTATTTAGCTATCAAATAAAAGATTGAAGAAATGAGGTGATTGAATGAAAAGAAAACATCGACGTATATCGGCGCTTTTGGGTGTATTCATAATTGGATTTTCCCAAATAAGCCCGCTATCACCGCTAGCTTATGTTGCAGTAGGCGAATCGAGCAGCAATAGATTGAATCAATTTCAAAGTCCGGAATTGCGCGCGGTACTAAATTATCAGGGCACTGCTGAGGATTCTACTGAGGCTGCATGGCGATTGACACTTGATAACGTGACTAAAGGACTGGAGGAACTGAACTTTCAGATCAAAGATTCTCAAGGGACACTTATCACAAAAATAAAGATTAATGAGATTTTGATTGAAGCGAATTCGGAGGGGTATTTTTCAATCGAAGCAAAAGATACCAAAATAGAAATTACATCTGAGTTAAATCACGATCTAACAGTCGAATTTTTCAAGCTATCATCTGGGAAAAAGGACTTTTGGGGACTCGTAAAAGCCAGCGACTCCACAGAGAATCATTCGTCCCTACCTTCAGAAGAGAGTCAGGAAGGAGCAGATACCTCCAACATAGTGAATGAGGGAGCAGCGGCAAGCTTGGAATCTTTTTCAGAGGGGGGAAGTGAGCAGAACAAAGAGACTATCCCATCTTCAGAGATAGCTCCAACCTCCAGCTTAGAAAACGAGACCACGTCGACCAATTCTAACAATCTGCAATCTGATGTAGAGAAATCAGATCAAATCACAAGTTCATCTGTGGAAAAAGAACAACAGAAAGAAAAAGTAGCTCAAAAAGTCGCTTCACCTCTTTTACGAAGTACAGCAGCTCCTACAGGGATTACAGGAAATCCGAATATTCCAAAAGGTGCAATACTTTTGGACGGTGTATTTGGAAAGATTAATTCTGTAGGCACGAATGATGGAAGTGGGGTATCTAAGGTTAATAATCCAAAAGAAAACAACGGGATACCTTATTCTAAAATCACATTGAAAGGATCAAACAATTGGTTGTCAATTTGGACAGAAGATCAGTACAGAATGGATTTTTCAAAAACTTTTCACGGGCGGACCTATATCAATTTTGGTACGTCCAAAGCAGACGGTTTAGCTTTTGTTATGCAGAATGCTGGAAAGAAAGTCTTAACTTCAGCAAACACTGGCAATGATGGCCAGAATTTAGGAGTGTATGGAGGAACGGGTGCGTGGAGAGAATCAATTTTTAGTTCATGGATTACGCCGGAAACATATGCAATCAAAAAATCAGTTGCCATCGAATTTGATTTGAATCCAAATAATGATGCGCAAGGACATGTCTACGATAAGGACAATCCACAAACGCCCCATATGGCATACAGTTTTCCTTCGAATTTAGATCGAGGATACCGACCGGATGGAAATTCTTGGGATAACTGGCTTAGTACTAAAGGTGCCAACGCCAAAGTTCAACATTATAGTTCTCGACTGCTAAACGGAGTCGTAGGTGACAACATTCAGGATGGCACTTGGTATGAATTTCGATATGACTTTGATCAGTCAAAAAAAGAATTTTCGTATTACTTAAAAAATCCAGTGACTAATGCCCAGACAGAACCTGTTAAAATTCCGTGGCCAGATTTACAGAGGGAGCTCGATCTGACAAATAATAATATGAAGGCCTATTGGGGCTTTACCGGCGCAAATGGTGCTCTTGGAGGAACCGTCGAATTTGTCTTTACTCAAGTACCAGTAGACTTAAGTGCAAAAATCATGAGTGATGTCCAGTCTTCCGGAAAATCAATCGTAGATGCTGAAGATCATGAAACCTATGTTCCCCAACTCCCAATAGCTAACAAAGAAGGAAAAGAAGAGAGCTTAACCCTTCAAACCCGTTTTACCGTGGATAATGGAGAAGCAGCTATTGAGATAGCTAAGTGGACATCATTTGTTAGCCCGACACAGTTAGACTTGACCAAAGCATCCAAAAACGTTGTAGCTCAAATCGGTTCTAACAAGTATACCGGTGTTGCTGATGTTGATCAAAAAACAGGCGAGATTCAAATTACCTTCCAGAATTTGAAGGTAAGTCCTGGAGAAACGGTCACCATGTCCTATGAACTGATGACAAAGAAGTTGGATAGTACGCAAAAAGCCTACTTCTCTAGTCGCGTAACGACACAAGAAGTAGGGACTATTATTCCTAATGATTTTTTGAGCAAACAGGTAGCCTTTTGGATCAAAGGAAATCAAGCACCGGTTCTAGAGGCTCTTTCAACTGAAAAAGCTGAGTTTACTGATTTGGATAGTTTTCAGTACAAGTTCAACTACAAGGATGCGGATAGTGATGAACTGACCTATAAGGTAAGCCTTAACGGTAAAGAATTAGTGAATAAAAAGTTACAAAGTTCAGCAAGTAATCAAACTCAGGTTGAGAAAGATGTGATGATAGATTTACTTGCTGCAGAGCCATCTTTCCGGTTAGGAGAAAATACTTTGACTGTTACCTTAAACGATGACTTTAATACAGCAGTCTCCCAAGAAGTTAAATTCAACATAGTCGGCTATTTAGGCTTTGAAAAACTAACCAAAGCATATTCCTGGAGATATTCACGAACTGCATTAGAGGCTGTGAACACACCTATGGCTCGGGAAGCGCCTATGGTTCTAAAAATACGCGACACACGAAACAAGGAAATTAACAAGAATGTCAAGGTATCACTTGAAGCTAAGTCCCTAACCAATGGAGTTTTAAATGCAAATGAGCGCTTTGTTTTCAATGGTAAGGAATTAGGTGAGTTTGAAATTCCTGTTAATCAAGAGGTGTCCTATGGAAAAGATGAAGGATTACTACTGAAGTTAGGTAATCAGGACGAGTCAGGTACTTTTGAGGGAACTCTGACTTGGACTATAATCGATGCACCATAAGGGGGAAACGAGATAGATGCCTAATAAAAAATGTAGAGTAAAATTGGTAGCTGTTTTCTTGGCCCTCTCTCTTGTCTGGGTATCAGTAACACCATCCAAAAGCTATGCAGCTGTCGATTCTATGGAAAATCGGACAGTAGTCCATTTGTTAGAAAAAAAAGGGGAGCAGGAACAAGGCGCAAAGGATACAGAAGAGAGCCTTAAAAATATTGTCAGTCACTACCCCAAAACTTCTGAAGTGAGGTCCTTTGTGCTTTCACTTGTAGGAACGCTCTCTTTGTTCGGTACCTTCTTTATATGGTTATTGAGAAGGAGGCGAAAAGATGAAGAAGTATAGAGCTATCGTGGCGTTGTTATTAGCCAGTTGCAGTTTTGCTCTTTTCAAACATCACTCTTTTGCCGCTGAAGGTAGCACCTCATTGGAGATTTTGCCATTAAAAGAAGAATATCCAAGAGTATACGAAGTTAGTGACTTAGACTTCGGTGATCATTTTTTGAAAGAAAGTGGACAACAGCTCCATCCTAAAAATGATTTAACTATCAAAATTTTGGACTCTAGAGAGACCTCATCTTCTTGGGAGCTTCAGGTTCAATTGGCTCCTTTAAAAAATGAAACAAATGAGGAGCTAGCGATGACTTCGATTTCAATTGGCAAAGGAAAAGTTGAAATGCAAGAAGGTTTCAACATCCAAGGAGTAGCGGTGAATCAAATATTAGATGAAGCAACGTTCCAAACTATTTTACGATCAGAGAGTGCTTCTTCCCATGGGTGGGTCACCTATAGTGTGGCCAAAGAGGACATTTCCATTTCCTTAGGCCAAATTAACAAGAGCGGGAGTTATCAAGCAACGAATAATTGGCGTTTTATCAATGCCAAGCTTTAGTAGAAATGACAATAATCTATTGTTCATCATAAAAATAAAAAAGCGGAGAAATTTAACATGAAAAAAATTATGAGCGCATTGTTAGTATCAGGTATTTTACTTGGAGTAAGTACACCAGTGTTTGCAGATGAAATTGCTTTAACAACGGAATCGGGAAAGACAACACTAGAAATAACCGACTATACTACTGATCCTGAGACAGGTCTGCCTTCTGATCCCGGAGCATTTACACTGGTAGCTGTACCCGACATCGATTTTGGAGCACACTCGCTAGACAGCATTCAGCCGACAAATCAAATATTCACTGGAAAATACAGCAGTGACTTACAAGTAAAAGATACTCGTCCGACCTCAGATTCTATCACAGCAGCTAAAGAGGCTATTAAAAAAGTAGTCCCAATAGATGGAAAAATTACCCAAGAAGATATTAACACTTCGAAAGATAAATGGGATCAGGCAATTGCGGCTTCTTCATGGCGTATCGATGCGAAGGCGACTGAGTTGAACGGCATTGGGACTTCTTTAAAAATCGGTGAGATAGAAGTATTAACTGCTGGTGGAACTATCCTCAAAGAAGATGCGACAAATCCAGTAGGGACAAAAACTTACAAGTTAGATTCCCCCAGCCTAACAATTGCCAATAACAATCTAAGTGTTAAAAAATACACAGGGACAATCACATATACAGCTGTGAATGCATTGTAAACAGAAACTAAGACAAGGACGGTAAGCTAGTTGTTAGTTTGCCGTCCTGTTGTTCCAAGGATGGAGGACGTTACAGTGAAGAAGATTATTTTTACCTGTCTGGTATTTTTTTCCAGTCTGTTCCTGTCGACTGCTATTGTAAATGCAAGTGATGATTCCGAGCAAGTCGATTACAGTATCCAACCGATTCTACCAGAAAACCAGATTGATCGAGGAAATTCTTTCTACGATCTAAGGGTAAATCCAGGAGATAAACAAACGATTAAGCTTCAAATCAATAATTTTTCCGAAGCTGAGCAGTCTTTTACGATTCATGTGAATCCAGCCGAAACTAACGGTAATTTAATGATTGATTACAGTGGGTCCCGTAAAGAGAACCTACAAGAAGGAAAAATTAAAATTAATGAAATTGTGAAAGCTCCCGAATCGGTAACAATACCTGGAGGCAAAACCGGTATTGTTTCACTGGAACTTTCACTACCAAAAGAAGAATTTGCTGGTGTCATTCTTGGAGGGATACAAGTCAAAAAAGCTTTGCCTGATAAAAAGGAAGCGGGTTTGTCGACAGATTATGACTATATTCTAGGGATGATGTTGAGTGAAAGTGATGAAGAAATCAAACCGGAACTGAAGTTTGTTTCTGTCTCTCCGGGAGTGATCACTAATAATGCCGGGCTTCTTGTAAAAATGAAAAATATTCACCCAATGTATAGTAATAAAGTTCATATGGTAGGGAATGTCTACAAAACAGCAGATAAAAAGCAAGCAGTGATTACTAGAGAGATTAAGGATGGCGGGATTGCTCCAGATTCTGACTTTCAGATAAACTTTTTCAATGGCTCAGTCGGAGCAACAGAACCTTTGGATGCAGGTGACTATCTTTTGAAACTAGACTTTACTGATGCAGCAGGCAATAACTGGCATTTTGAAAAGGAATTCTCTATTACAAAAAAAGAAGCGGAAGCCATCAATACCAAAGTTTTTACGGTGAAAAAAGATAATTCGCTTTTGTTTGTTATTATTGGGGTACTCACTGCTATTTTACTCATACTACTAGTGCTTATTATTGTCTATCTTTCGAGAAGAAAAAGAGAAGAATCCGAGTAGCAGAAAAGTATTTCTAATTGTGAGGTCAGCACGTTCTAGTAAGGTGGTGAGAAGGTACAAATGGAACAACTTGTAGGGAAAGCATATGGCGAACTTATAATACTGAGGACATATCGTTCAAGTAAAGGATATCTGATGTGTCATTGCCATTGTTCTTGTGGCAAAACATCTGAAGTCATTTATTCAAACCTTAAGGCAGGGCGAACTAGAAGCTGTGGACATTTGGAAAGAGAAAATCAAGAAAGTTATCGGAATCTACAAGGAAAAATTTTTGGAGAATTGATGGCTTTTCGAAAAACATCGAAACGCAAGGAAGGCACCATTGTCTGGGAATGTATCTGCAGTTGTGGCAGAAAGGTGGAAGCTTCTCGCAGACAATTAGTTCGAGGATATGTGACCTCTTGTGGAAATCACAAAGACGATGCACTCATAGATACAAGGTTCAATGAGCTTACCGTGGTAGAACTAAGTCAAGATAGAAAGAAACTATATTGCAGGTGTAGCTGTGGGAACGAGGCGTGGTTTTTGAAGTACAATGTTTTAAGTGGGCATACAAAGAGCTGTGGGCATTTACTTAAAAATGATAATTTTGAGCGAGTGGATGGTGTCGTGTTAGCAACTTTACGGAAAAAAATCTCTGTGAAAAATACAAGTGGGTACACCGGTGTCAGCCAAACTAAAGCAGGGACTTGGGTATCATATATCACATTTAAAAAGAAACGATATACATTAGGAATATATCCAAATATTGAAGAGGCGATCGTAGCAAGAGCAGACGCTGAAGCCCGTTTTTATAAGCCAATTTTAGAGAAAAAGTCAGAGAGATTGATTGAAGAAGAATATCATACTTAGAAGGTACAATACTCTGGTAACTCTAGCAAGTGATTCATGATGGTCTGATTATTTCAATCCTATTATGAGTCATTGCTGATATTACTATGGACAACTCAGATCGTTTGCTAACAATAAAACCACTTATAACTCCAAGCAAAAAGGTACGTGAAGGACTCCATTCACGTACCTTTTTGCTATATTCAAGCTACTTGTGACTAGCGGGATTGACCGGAACATTGGCGTCCAATCTGCCGGAACGATTTTTTAATTGGAAAGTATTTAAGCGTTTATCGATGTCCAATGCCAACTGCTCACCCAAAAAAGGCAGCTCATCGGTTGAGGTATAGACGGTGAAATCGGGATTTTCAAGAATTTCAGTGAAAGGTGCAGTGGCTGATTCTATCGGTATGATCTGAAATTTATCGGCGACTGCGCAAGACCCACCGACATTGGAAAAACGATTGGTTCCGTCATTTAATGCTAAAATAAACCCACGGGTCTCAAAACGTTTTTGCAAAGCGGCAACAGCATCAGGTGTAATTGTGATTTTCATAAGATAGACCTCCTCTTGCATGATAGAATAAGTATACGAGGAATGTCGGTTTATGGGAAATTGCTTGCTCAGAGCCGAAAAAATTTGATGGCGGCTGTGGGGATACCAGATGCAATAATCTATGAACAGGTGGCAGAGCTTTTTTTTAGAAGGGAAGACGAGATATGAAAGAATATGATTATATCGTGATTGGAGGCGGATCTGGCGGGATCGCATCTGCAAATCGCGCTGGGATGTACGGGAAAAAAGTATTGCTAATTGAAGGCAAGGCACTGGGTGGTACCTGTGTCAATGTGGGTTGCGTGCCGAAAAAAGTGATGTGGCAAGCATCGGAAATGCTGGAGACGATTAACCGAGATACTGCGGGTTATGGTATCCAAGCTCAGGTAACAGCGTTTGATTTCGGTGAATTGGTACGGCGGCGGGAGGATTACATTGAGTTTCTTCACGGAGCTTATCAGCGGGGACTAGACAGCAATAAAGTAGAAGTTTTACGAGGCTTTGCTCGATTTACAGCTCCTCATGTAGTCGAGGTGGCGGGTGAGCAGTATACTGCGCCACACATTTTGATTGCTACTGGCGGTGTGGCATCGTTGATGAAGATTCCTGGTGGGGAGATGGCGATTGATTCTGACGGTTTCTTTGCTTTGAAGAATAAACCGGAAAGTATCATCATTTTAGGGGCCGGTTATATTGCGGCTGAGTTGGCGGGGATGTGCCAACAATTAGGTATTGCCACGAGCTGGGCATACCGGCGGGATCATCCCTTACGAACTTTTGATAAAATACTCAGTGACAATTTGGTGGAGATCTATCAGGAAAATGGTGTGGCTCTTTATCCGGAGCACGTCGCAAAAAGTATTCAGCGGGAAGCAGCAGGTTTTTGTGTGACCTTTGAGAATGGGGCGCAATTGCGGGCAGATTTGGTATTGTTTGCCGGTGGTCGCAAGCCGCGAACGGAACATTTAGGCTTGGAGGCAGCTGGTGTAGAGCTGGATGAAAAGGGCTTTGTTAAAGTTGACAAATTCCAAAATACGACGGCTGCTGGGATTTACGCAGTGGGAGATGTCATTGGTAAGGTAGATTTGACGCCGGTAGCTATCGCGGCTGGACGTCGTCTTTCAGAGCGTCTTTTCAATGGCAAGACAAATCTCTATCTGGATTATGAATTGATTCCGACAGTCATTTTTACCCACCCACCAATTGCTACTATCGGCTTGTCTGAAGAGGAAGCTATTGAAAAATACGGTAAAGACCGGATCAAAGTCTATCAATCTCGCTTCACACCGATGTACTTTGCTTTAAATGATTATCGGCAGCGGTGTGTCATGAAGCTGGTATGTCTGGATGATGATGAAAAAATCATCGGTCTGCACGGCATTGGCATTGGTGTCGATGAAATGTTGCAAGGCTTTGCAGTAGCTATTAAGATGGGGGCCACGAAAGCAGATTTTGACAATACCGTAGCAATCCATCCCACTGGCTCAGAAGAATTTGTAACGATGCGTTAAAAAGCTCCTACCTGGAAGCAAGATGTAAGGAAAAATCAGACCCCACAGTCTGATTTTTCCTTGCGTGTTCCAGATAGGAGCTTTTTGATTAGGCTGAGCTTAACTTAAAGCCAGCATTCGGTCCAAAGCCTTCAGAGCACTGGCAGTAGTGGCTGGGTCAACGGTGATACGATTGACACTGCGACCAGCTGCGAGTTCTTCTAAACACCAAGCCAGATGAGGCAATTTGATGCGGTTCATAGTGAGGCAGGCGCAGGCAACAGGATTGATGAAATGGATCTCGTGTGTTGGACACAGTTGTTTTGCCATGCGAGCCACTAGGTTGTGATCGGTTCCGACTGCCCATTTGGTGCCTGCCGGTGACGCTTGAACCACCTGTAAAATCTTGTTGGTGGAGCCGTAGTCGTCAGCGGCCTCGACGACCTCGTGAGGCGCTTCCGGGTGAACGATGACCGACAAATTTGGAATGCTCTGCCGCAGGGTTTCGATTTGTTTGACGGAAAACTGCTGATGAACTGAGCACCAGCCATTCCACAAAATGACTTTAGTATCTGGGGCTTGTTCGTTTGTCAGTGGCTCTTGGCCCGCGTTAGTCAGCAGTTGGCTGGTCAAAGGGTCCCACAGCGCCATTTCGGCTAAAGGGATGCCCATATGATAGGCGGTATTGCGTCCTAGATGCTGATCCGGCAAAAAGAAGACTCGCTTTTTCTGCGTAAAGGCCCAACGTAAAATGGTATCTGCATTACCGGAAGTCACAATAGCTCCACCATGATCTCCAACGAAGGCTTTCACGGCAGCGCTGGAGTTGACGTAGGTGATAGGGATAATTTCAGCTGGCCACTGCTTTTGCAAAACTTCCCAGGCAATGGTTAATTGATGGCGGTTAGCCATATCTGCCATCGAACAGCCGGCAGCTAAATCCGGCAGCAGAACTTGTTGGTGAGGGTCAGTGAGCATATCAGCTGTTTCGGCCATGAAATGGACACCGCAAAAGACGATGTGCTTGGCTGTTTTATTTTTGGCGGCAATCTGAGCCAGCTGTAAAGAATCACCAGTTTCGTCGGCAAAGGCTACCACCTCGTCTTTTTGGTAATGGTGAGCCAGCATTAGGAGATCGGTTCCCAGTGTTTGTTTGGCGCGAGTGATGCGGGCACAAAGCTCCTGCTGGTCAGCTTCTAGATAGGACTGGGGCAAGGTTTGATTTTCAAAAGCGGTCAAGATACTGGTCATGAGAAAGATCCTTTCTGTAGGGCAATTGAAATTAGGGGTCTACTAAAGGGCTATTGCCGGGAAAATTGCAGCGATGAGTGATTTTGTGAAGCGCAAGTTTCAAATTTTTCCATTGTTTTTGGAATTGAAGCTGATATCCAAAGCTGTGACGGAATGGGTCAAGTAGCCTAGGGAAATATAATCTGCTCCGCAACCGGCGTACTGGCGGATGTTTTGCGGAGTGACGCCACCGGAGATTTCTGTTGTAAGCTGCTTTTTATTGTATTTCAGAAACTGTTTGATTTCTGCTGGCGTGCGGTTGTCCAACATGATGATGTCTACACCGCAGTCATGCGCTTCTTTGAATTGGTCCAACGTCTCGATTTCGACTTCGATTTTAATCATGTGACCCGTGTTGCGGCGGACTTGCTCCACCGCCTGGGTAATTCCGCCGGCGTAGGCAATGTGGTTGTCCTTGAGCATGATGCCGTCGTCTAGTCCAAAGCGATGATTGAAGCCACCGCCTTGAGTAACGGCATATTTGTCCAACTCCCGCAGGCCTGGAACGGTTTTACGGGTGTCGCAAACACGAGTTGTCGGATCAGCTAAAGTATCAATGGCGAGCTTAGTAGCAGTTGCGATGCCGCCCATTCGTTGCCAGAGGTTTAGAATCAGGCGTTCTCCGGTCAGTAATACCGCAATTGGGCCTCGTACCTCAGCAATCGCAGTACCGGCAGATTGCTGGGTACCTTCTGCGACAAGGGAGGTGAATGTGACGTCGCCTCCTAGCAAGTCGTAGATCATGGGTGCCAACCATAATCCGCAAACAACGCCGGCTTCTTTCAATAAAAAGACGCCCTCGTCACGATCGGTGGGGGCAAAAATAGCTTCAACGCTGCGATCACCACGGCCGATATCTTCAATTAGAAACTGTTTCAATTGTTCTTTTAGTTGCAGTTGATTCATACGTTTTTCCTTTCAATTCTGGCGGCTATAATCTGTTGAGCTTGTCAGCACATCCTTTAGAGGGGAACTTTTTCTTGAGTGATGGCATGGGCCCCCAAGCTTTCTTTGCGCAAGAGCGCGGCTTTGGCAGCTGTTTCGGCAATCAAGCAGAGATTGGCGCATTCCAGTTCTTCTTTAGTATAAGTTTCAGGCAACTGCCGGTAGTGAAATTGGCCCAGCCAACTCAAGAGGTGCTGCAAAGAATCCGGAGAGCGGCGAATACCCAGGTGCTGCCAGCATTTTTGCTGCAGTAACCGGCGTTGTGGCAGGACAAATGGTGTTACAACAGAGGTTGCAAATTCAGCTCTGGTCCTCGGGGCACTTGAAGTGTGGAGAATCTGTTTTGCCACACGTTTTCCAAAGACCACACACTCCAAAAGGGAATTTGAAGCGAGGCGATTGGCCCCATGAACGCCGGTACAGGCGGTTTCTCCCACAGCATAAAGACCGGGTAATGCCGTCTGCCCCCAAGGATCTACTGGGATGCCCCCCATCATAAAATGGGCACCGGGACGTACGGGAATTCGCTGTGTCTGGCGAAAAGGAATCTGCTGGCGAAGGAGATTTTCTGTGATTTGAGGAAAGTGATTTTCGAAATCTTTCACCGGCTGAATGTCTAAAAACACCTGATGACCGTTATCGTAAGCCGCAGTCAACTCCCGGGCAACGATATCTCGAGGTGCCAGGTCCGCCAGCGGGTGAACACCCGTCATGATGGCTTTGCCTGTTTCATCTACCAGCTGGGCGCCGGCGCCGCGGACGGCTTCAGAAATCAGACCATAGCAGCGATCATTTTTAGTTAAAAGTGTCGGGTGAAACTGGATGAATTCCATATCCTTCAAGGGCAGGCCCGTTCGTAAAGCCAGTGCCATGCCGTCACCGGTGATGGTGGCATCGTTGGTTGTCAAAGGAAATAAGCCGCCCAATCCGCCAGTAGCTAAAACAACAGCATCGCCATCTAAACGGTGAATCCTACCACTTTTTCCATCCAGATAGCGCAGACCGATGCAACGAGGAAGCTGTTCTTCTGCAGTGTGCGCCGTACCACTTGCGGTGGACCAGCTTGCCGGTTTCTCAGAGGTTGTTTTCTGTTTTGAGCTCACCAGCAATTCGGTGACCATGGCTTGTTCAAGCCATGTGACTTGTGGCCGTTGGGCAAGCTGCTCTTGCAAAAAGCCGGTCATAACTTTTCCGGTCTGATCTCCTAAACAGTGGAGAATGCGAGGAAAACTGTGGGCACCTTCCAGCCCATATTGAAAATCGGTATCGTCAGCGCGGCGATCAAAAAGCAACCCATCTTGGATCAGCTCATTGACGGCAGCAGGGCCTTCCTTCACTAAAATCTCTGTGGCTTGTTGTTGATTGTGTTGGACGCCCGCTGTTAGAGTATCGGCAAAGTGGGCTTGCCAATTGTCATTTTTAGCTAAGGCGACGGCGATTCCTCCTTGGGCCAACATGGAATTGCACTGGGTTCTTTGTCCTTTTGACAAAATGGTAATGGCAAGTTGAGGTTGTCTTTTTAACAGCTGGTTGGCGGTTTGACAAGCTGCCAGTCCGCTGCCGATAATCAGGATGTGTCTCATAAATTTTCCTTCAATCTGTATGTACTGGAATAAAAACGATTAGCTACTGTGATGAAAGCCGAAAATTTCTTTGTGAATCATTTTTCATTGTTGACACCTAACAGGGATTATTTTACCATAACTGTCAAGACACCTCTAGAGAAGAATGTCACTTTCTAGTGAAACGATGCTAAAAATTTTCAGAAATCACCTATGTTTAAGTGAAAGCAACGGTATCTCTAGAACGAAAAAGCAGTGTCGAATTTGGAACCCAAGCTGGAACCAGCGAGCAGCGGCCCAAATATTCGACGCCCGACAAAATTCGATACCCGGTAAAGGAGTGCCTTTTATGATCTATTTAGACTATGGAGCAACTGCCCCGATGACCGAAGCCGCGAGACAGACCTATCTCAAAACAGCACAGCAATACTTTGCTAATCCCAGCAGCATTCACACAGCCGGGGTGCAAGCTGCTGGCTTGTTGGCTCATTGTCGGCAACAGTTGGCCCAGCTGTGCGGTTGTCGGAAAGAAGAATTGGTTTTTACCTCAGGGGGCAGCGAAGGCAATCATTTGGCGCTTACTTTGAGCCTGCAAAAATTACGCGGATTGCGGCAGTCGGTAACAAAACAAGACGGCGATGCAGCTGCTTTATGGGAAAAAGAGTTCCCAACTGTAGCCCGCAAGCAGAAAAATGATCTCAAAAGCCAGAAGCACAGCCATGAAAGCAACGCTTCACTGCTTACAACAGTTGCCGAGTCCAGGGGCCGCCATAACCGGGCAAAGATTCCTGTTTTAGTCAATCCCCTGGAGCACGGGAGTATTTGGCAATGGCTGAAGGGCTACGAAGCCGACCTTATTGTGAAAAAAATTCCGCTGACAGATGCTGGGCGTGTGGATATCTGTGAAACAGCCCAGCTTTTAGCTCAAACAACTGTGGAAAACGGCAACGGCTTGGTGATTTGTCAACAGGTGAATTCTCTGACGGGAATGATTCAACCTGTGGAAAAGTTAGCAGAGTTGGCGATGACACAAGATTGGCTTTTCCACAGCGACTGTGTTCAAGGCTTTGGCAAGCTTGTTGGAGAGTGGCCTCATGGCATAACCAGCTGGTGTGCCAGCGGTCATAAAATCGGTGGGCCCAAGGGTACAGGTATATTGTATTTAGCAGCAAATGCCGGCTTTACTCCGTTACTTCCCGACATTCATCAGGAATATGGGTTTCGTAGTGGAACTGAAGACCTGCCGGGAATCGCGGCATTTACGCAGGCGGCTGTGGATAGTTTTTCTCAGCGACAAGAGCTGGATAAAAGATTTCAGGATTTTCGGCAGTCTTTTATGTCCTGTCTTCCGGATTGGCAGATTATTGGTGAAATTTGTGGAAAAGTTGAGCTCACAACCAATCCGATAGGCAACTGCAAA
Organism: Enterococcus infantis; assembly: GCF_049166715.1. Taxonomy (NCBI): domain Bacteria; kingdom Bacillati; phylum Bacillota; class Bacilli; order Lactobacillales; family Enterococcaceae; genus Enterococcus; species Enterococcus infantis. The sequence continues at coordinate 169,122 of NZ_JBMHFB010000003.1, forward strand.
ACTGTGGAAAAGTCGGCGTCCTCAACTACCGGTACTTTTGAGGGCTGTTATCCCGGCGTGTGGGGGATTTTATCACCGCGGCTAGCCGGGGAAACGGTAGTCATGCAGTTATCAGCAGCGGGCATTGCCTGTTCAACTACTTCGGCTTGCAACACGCATCGTAAAATCGATCCCGCCCTTTTCCCATTGGGGCTTGATCAATCCGCTGCGCAACGGTTTTTGCGAATATCGTTGGGACCAGCGACTACGAAAGTTGAAATTGAAACCTTGATTCGGGTTCTATCAGAAATAGGCTGAGAGTTAGCCTTATAGGATGTCACCAAAAAAGAGTGCCCCTGGCAAATTAATTTTTGCGAAGGGCGCTCTTTTTTTGTTTTTATTCAGTTTCCTCAAGGACCAAATCCTGGATAGAGGCTACTTTTGATAAGTCAAAGCTGAAAATTGTCTCCAGTTCTCCCCAAGGGGCGAGCTTTTGTAGTAGGGGAATAAAGCCGTATTTTTCATACAGTCCTTGATGATCGCTCACCAGGTAGATTTGTGAAAAGCCGGCTTCGACAGCGTAAGCGCAGACAGCTTGACATAGCGCTCCGCTCAAACGGCGGCCTCGGTAGGCTTCATCTACAAAGACAAAGCCGATATAAGGAGAATAGTCTACATCGGGAAGGCAGTCTTTTTCTGTAAAGGTACAGTATCCGCAAATTCTCTCGTGGTCCAGCACCACAAAGACCCGCTCCCCAGGGGCGAAACGTTCTTCACGCATCCGCTGTGCTAAATGTTTTCCTGCTCCCCATGAACAGTTCTCTGCATATTCGGCAGTCGGCCACCATAATGATTGGCTTGCTTCCAATGGGATAATTTTCATTCCATGCTCCTTTTGATTTGTTATTTATAAATTAACTATAGCACAGATAATCATTAGAAAATCAGATTTAAAAAATGGCGATAGTTTTTAAAAGGAAAAGCAGCAACTGATATTTTGAAGGCAGTTTTAAAGTTACCCTGCTGCTGGCCAGGGGGCAAAAGGAGTGGAAACTTTCTTTTTAGTGCGCAATGGTAGAACTTAACCGGTCAAATCCGAATCATTCCGCAATAAGCCAGTGGCCTTCTTTGCAAAAAAAGCCCCGGGAGAGATCTGCAGTGCCCCAAAGTCAGATTAAAAATCTGGCTTGTCCCGGGGAATACAGACTTCCGAAGCTTTGCAGAAGCAATTTTAATGGGATAGGATAATCGCTTAATTGGTTCGTTGTAAAATCACGCGCGTCAGACGATCCAATTCGCTGCGGGTATCTTTGGGGTCATCAGGCAATTTAGCGATGGCTTTTAAGGCTTTGGTCGTATAATTGGTGGCCATCTGCTGGGCTCGTTGGACACCTTTGAAATGTTGAACCAAACGATAGACTTCTTGGGTATCGTCAGTGGTCATTTGCTCTTTTTTCTCCAGCAGGGGCGCCAGCTGATGGTACCCGTGCTCTAGTGCCAGTAGCAGTGGCAAAGAATAGACCCCTTGGCGCACATCCTCCAAGACGGGCTTACCGATCTGCTGAGCGGGTTGGCTATAGTCGAGGATGTCATCAATAATCTGAAAGGCAATGCCGATGTTCAGGCCAATCTGGGCGCAGTCCCTGGCGAATTTTTCAGAGGCACCGCTTTCCAGAGGACCAACTGTGCAGCTGAGAGCGAAAAGTTCGGCAGTCTTGCCGGAGATATTGTCCAAATACTGATCAACCGTCATACGCATGTCGTAACGCCGGTCCATTTGGCCCAGCTCGCCATTTAGAATTTTTTCCATGCTGCGGGAGTTCAACTGCAGACTGCGCAGAGAGCCGGCATAATCTGCCAGTAGTTTGAAACAGCAGACAAAGAGATAGTCACCGGCATAAACCGCTACATCGTTACCAAAACTGGCCGCAATGGTGGGCAAGTTGCGGCGCAGATCAGATTCGTCTACGATGTCGTCATGAATTAGGGTAGCTGTGTGAAGCATCTCGATCGAAGCGGCTAATGCCACGGCTTTTTGGCGATCTTGATCGGGGCCGAAGCGAGAAAACAACAGTTGATACGCTGGCCGCAGCAATTTTCCGCCGGCATGGATCATTTCCATCACAGCTTTTTCTACTGGTTTGTTTTTCAATTTGATACTGTCTTCCATCAGAGTCAAGGTTTGAGCCAACTCCGGTGCAAGATCAGGATAATCCTGCCAGAGGGGATGAAGTTTCATGGGAAATCTCCTTTATTGTAAAGAAAGTCGAAGGGCTGCCGCCGTTTTCAGGAAACACCCCGGCAGCTCACGGTGAGAAAAAGTTAATTCAGGTGCCAATGTTCTTTTTTGTCCCGCTGTTCGTAATCCAGCCGGAAGCGACGCAGGGTATCTACCCGTACGAGTAAAAAGTTGGCGGCAATGCCGATGGCGATCCCTGATAGGATGCCTAGAAAACTCAGAATCGGCAAGTATAGCATCACGGTAGCGGAGCCGGCGATCATTGAGGCGGTCACCAATTGTCCCACGTTGTGCAGAAAACCACCGGCCGCACTAATGCCGATAATGCTCACCCGCTTAGGACCCAACGCTTTTATTAGCAGCATCCCGAAGTAGCTGAGCATAGCACCGCTCATACTGTAAAGAAAAGTCGAAACCGTTCCTCCCAGTAAGGTAGTCAGAATTAAACGCAACCAGACCAACAGAAAGCTCTCTTTTTTTGGCATAGTGAACAATGCGATGATGGTAATCAGGTTGGGTAATCCCAGCTTAGCGCCGGGTGCAAAACCAAAAGGATAGGGGATCATATTTTCAATCAGCCCAATGACAACTCCTTGAGCCACCAGTAGTGAAATGAAGATCAAACGTCGATTTTTGTTCATTGTAATCGTTGATGACAATCGCTGATTAGCTGTTTCAAAAATACAAAAGCCGTTTTTGAGATGAAATAGCAATCAGTAGATTAAATTGTCATCGGCACCTCCCGTCTGATCTTTGATTTCCACCACGAGTTTGTGGGGGAGACAGACGATGGTTTGCCCGTCTTTGTAAATCCAACCTTGACGGACGCAGACCTGGTCGCCACAGTTGGCTTCTTTGATGCGCACGGCACCGTCTTTGAATTCCAATAGATTATAATCTCCATCTGGATCCTCGTAACGATAAGTAGTCGATTCTGCTCCTTGTTTTAGCACCCAGCGTTTTTGTTCCATACCGTCTACCCGCAGAATAGCGATTTTTTGTCTTTCAGCGGAAGTGCCGTCATCTTTGACGATAGGATCTGGACGTGTCAGGCCAAATATCACTAGGGGAAGAAAACTCAGCAGTATCAGTAGGAGAATGATGGGAACATCCCAGGGCTTCAGGCGGCTTCTTTTGGCGAACTCTTTGAATTTCATGCCGGCTGACACCTCTCTTATATATAATAGTAAATAAATAATTTTTCTGGTGCAAGATTGAGTAAATTTTGTCAGCAGTACCTAACAAATAGTCATTGCTAATCTCTCATATTCTAGCACAGCCGAGAAAAAAAGTAAGGTTCGTGAAATGAACGAGGGTTGAAAGATGACTAACGTCCATCGGAAAATAAAAGAAAATCCTAGGCGCGGGCCTAGGATTTTAGTATTTAGTTGGCTCAGCTGTTGTCCTGGCCGTAGCGAGCTTTCGGTTTCCCGTACCACCAACCGCCAAGTTTGCGTTGGATCCAAGGAATTACCCAACGGTCAAGACCGATTGCACGACCGGAGCCGTTCATCAAGGCAAAGGCAACTGGAATGAACCACAAGTTAATCCAGTAGAACATCCCTGACATACAGAACATCACTACCAGAATGATTGTTGTCCCACTCATCAACCAAGTGAAAAGACCAGCCATCAGACACAAAGCAATACCGATTTCCACAAAGACCATGAATTTCTGGAAGAACATTGCAACGTCCATGTTTGGCATGAAGACTTTCATGATAGAAGAGAACCAGTTAGGTGCTTTATCCAAGACAGCCATCGGTTCTTCCCCATAAGCGTAGCTCAAACCAAAGTGAGCTGCATGAGCTGCCGCTTCGCCTGCTCCGCTTGCCGCTGCTTCACCGGCACCACTGGCAGCAGAAGCCGCATCGACAGTGGAAGAAGCCACAGTTGCAGAAGCACCGCCGACTGCATCGGCTGCTGAAGAGCCGGTAGTTGCCGCTCCGCTAGCTGCATAATCCCAAGTCCATGGGAAAACAGAATTACCAGTAAACCAAGAACCTTCACCAAGCCAAGTGCTTGGTTTCAGGACTTCGCCGTTACCAACGATTTTCTTGAAGGCTTCAATAAACCACACCAAACCGTAGAAGATTCGCAGTGGTACAGACCACAAAACGTTGCCATAACGAGAGGAATGGCCGCGAGTTACGTTACGATCGTCTTTGATATGGAAGAATTCGTGCATCATGTATTGGAACATGTAGTAACCAGAGCGGATATCAAAGAAGTATTTCAAGTTGACAATGTGTTTCATAATCATTGCCAAGAAACCGCTCAAGTGGATCTTACCGAAGAGTTCTGCAACGCCCCATTTGGAACCAACAGAAACCATGAACCCTTGGTAATTGGATTTAAATTTGTGTTTTTCACCGTCGCCTTTAACAGCAGAAACGATGTTGGCTGCGGCACAGTGACCGGTTTGTTCAGCCGCCTGTACAATTTGTGGTGTTGGTGTATTCGGTTGTTCTTCGTAATATACCTGGTCACCAATGATGTAGATGTTTTTGTCTTCATAGCCTTTTGCTTCCATATATTCATTGGCTACCAGACGTTGGCCTCGAGCTGCTTCCAAACCGAAGTCAGCAGCATCGGAAGTCGCTTTGACACCAGCAGTCCAAATCAAAGTGTAAGTCGGAATGACGCTGCCGTCTTTCAATTTGATGTGGTCTTCGTCCACTTCAACGATTGGTGAGTTCAATACCAACTCTACATTTTTCTTTTCCAGGTAACGAACGGCTTTGTCAGCGTCGTTTCGGTTTAACATGTTCAAGATCGTTGGCAATGCTTCAACGACTTTCAATGTGAAATCGGCTGGGTCCAATTTGTAATCAGCTGCTAGGCGGTCTTTCCATTCAATAAGTTCGCCTACCATTTCGATCCCGGTAAAGCCGGAACCACAGACAACAAAAGTCAGCATCGCTTTGCGTTTTGCAGCATCTGGTTCCAGTGCGGCAAGAGCAACTGTCCGCTCGATGTGTTCGCGGATACGAACAGAATCTTCAAATGACCAGAGAGTGAATCCGTGTTCTTTGACGCCCGGTGTGCCGAAATCATTTGGTTCGCCACCCATCCCTAATACGAGGTAGTCAAAGTCATAAGTGCCTTGTTTCGTGATGATTTTTTTGCTTTCTTTGTCGATTCCGGTAACGGTGTCTGTTACCAGTTTGACGTTCTTTTTACGAGAAAACAGACGTTGCAAGTCGTATTGGATAGCAGTCGGTTCGACCCGGCCCCCCGCTACTTCGTGCAGTTCTGTCATCATGGTGTGGTAAGAATGACGATCGATTAAAGTGATTTGGACATCTTGGTCCTTTTTCAACTTTTTCGCCATGAACTTGGTAGCCGATACTCCGGCATACCCGGCACCGACAACGACAATGTTCTTTGTTGCCATTGAAAATCGCTCCTTCAAAATAAGTATGGTGAGGGCTCTCGCTTTCAACTCCTCCCTGGCATCCCCGCAACTGACAGGCAAATAACCCTTAAGCGCAGCGGTATTTTGGGGGAAGTGAACACGGTAGACCTCGGAATTGATAATACGGAATAAAAAAACGGATTGATAATGATTACACAATCTACACTATTATATAGAGAAAAGGTGGATTTGTCTAACACTCTGGCCGAGAAAATGAACGGATTTTCAAAGTTTTTTTAATGTAAGGGTAGACCATTATTTTTATAGACGGTAACAGGCTTTTTCTACTACAAAAAGGAGTAAAACTTTTTGTAACCGTTATTAATAACGAAATTTGTGAAGCTTTTTAGAGGTGCCGGGGCAATTTGGTCTGTATCTTTTGCCGATTGAGACTTTCCCGCAGAGAAAAAAATAAAGTAAGCAGAACGACTTTTTTGAGGATGATTTCACAATCTATGTCAAAAGTTACTCAAACTATCGGAAATCCTACCAAAAAATACACAAGTTAAGAGGCTGTTGTTTCTTTTGTCACAAAGAGAGTTATTTTAATGAGCATATCGAAAAGATAACGACAGCACAGATGATGAAAAAAAACGCAGGTTTGAGAGACAAATGAAAGGGTTTTTCAGCAGATGATAATATAAAAAGCAGTTGATCTGATGATATTTGGCACTTTTTGCTGAAAAGTGTCGTGAAACAGACAACCAGACCATTTCTCTTCTCCATAAAGTTGTTATCATTGCTGTTGACATCTCGCGAAAAAAAACTAAAATGTTAAGTGTGTCACAAACTGACAAAACATATTTGAAAAGGGGAACCACAAAAATGAAATCAAAAAAATTTGTCGCTGGGTTTACAATGTTGGCTTTTTCTGCCTTGGTTTTAGGAGCTTGTAGCTCAGACAACAAAGATACTGCGAACTCTTCATCTTCTGCAGCAGCTTCCAGCCAAACAACGGCTTCATCTGCAGCGACTTCTGAATCTTCTGCAGCCGAAGTGACTTACACTGCTGGCGAAGCAATGCAAGATGGCACTTACAAATTGGAAGAAAAGAACTACTCTAACGGCTACCGCGTGACTTTTGAAATGACAGTTAAAGACGGTAAAATCACAGAATCTAAATACGACAACATCAACGAAGAGGGCAAATCAAAAGCAGACGACGCCGACTACGAAAAGAACATGAAAGACAAAGCCGGTATCGGACCAAAAGAATACATCGAAAAATTCAATACTGAATTGGTGGCAAAACAAAGCCCAACAGCAATCGATGTTGTCACTGGTGCGACTCACTCTTTTGAATCTTTCCAAAACTATGCACAACAATTGATCCAAGCAGCTCAAGCTGGCAAAACTGACACTATCGAAATCGACAATGGTGCGAAATTGCAAGATGGCACATACTCATTGAAAGAAAAAAATGATTCCAATGGCTACCATGTAACTTTCTCAATCGTTGTTAAAGACGGTAAAATTACTGAATCTAAGTATGACAATGTCAATGCTGATGGCAAATCAAAAGCAGACGACACTGACTACGAAACTAACATGAAAGACAAAGCCGGCATTGGACCAAAAGAATATATTGCACAATTCAACGAAGGTTTTGTTAAAGCAATGGGCGAAGAAGACGGCTCACCTGCTAACATGGACGTTGTCACTGGTGCAACTCACAGCTTCCACAGCTTCGTGATCTACGCTGAACAATTGATCAACGCTGCTGAAAAAGGGGACACTGCTGAAATCACTGTTGACAACTTTGTAGCAGCTAAATAAGCAATCTGCCCTGCTGATTTTAAAAACAATCAGAGTTTACAAAAAGAACCTGGTTGTTGTGAAGCAGATCGTTCACAAAAATACTAAAAGCAAAGCTCTGGAGCTTGTCGACAGCAATCGTTGGCAGGCTCTGGCGCTTTTTTTGTTGGACTGTTAACCAGGGGGAAGGTTTCAATGGGTACTGAGGATTCGTAGCTGTTTCACTCTTTTTGTGAAGAGCTGATCACTAATAGAAAATCTTGTCCGGAAAATTGACGAAAAGACTGCTTTTTGTTTTTTTAAAAGAAGGCCACAAAGGCAGTTTTTCTCGCTAGGTGCCGAGAGAATAAGGATTGTCTAAAGAATGGCAGTGAAAAGTTTTTTTGGAGGTTCGTTATCGTTTTTGTTGACATATTCACAAAACCCACTAAAATAAAAGAATAGTGTCCGAATCAGATGGGAACGCTAGCATATGAATAGTGGAAAAGGGGAAAATCAATATGAAATCGAAGAAATTTGTGACGGCTTTTACGGCACTGGCATTTTCAGCAGTGATCTTGGGTGCCTGCAGTCCTGACAGCAACTCCGGTTCAGGCTCAAGCTCATCAACGGCAGCATCTTCCAGCCAAACAGAAACAACTGCGTCATCTGCAGCAGCGAATGCTGATGTGAAAATCGCAGACGGCAAAACTACAGATGCAACTGTACCAGCTGAAGGAACGATCTACATGCGTCAACTGTACGCTGCACCACACGGCGACAAATCTTTTGCAGTAGTCAACGTAACGATGAATGGCGACAAAATCTTGTCTGCCCGCATCGATGAATTCCAATATGTAGAAAAATCCGCTGACTGGAAAGCTGTTCCAAATGTCGACGGCGCATTCGGTGAATCTTTCCCAAGCGGCACAATCTTGGTGGGCAAAGTTGAAAATAGCGACGCTTACTCTGCAATGATGAAAGAAAACGGTGGCGCAACGCAAACTTGGAGTGAAAACATCAGCGCAATCACTGATTTTGTCAAAGGCAAAACAGCGGCTGATCTGGATACTGAAATCGCTAAAATCGCAGACGATGGCAAAAATGTCGCTGACGTAGTATCTGGTGCAACTTTCAGTGATACTCGTGGCTACTTGCAAGCAATCGCGGATGCCGCTACTTCTGGTCTGGTTTCAGTTGGTGAAAAAACTGACAACAGCGACTTGAAAGAAGCTATGATCTTGGGCGCACCCCACGGCGACAAATCTTTCGCTGTAGCGACTGTAGCAATGGATGGCGATAAAGTAGCAGCAACCTTTGTAGATGAATTCCAATTCACAGATCCTGCTGACTTTGGTGGCGTTCCAAACTCCAACGGCGCATTTGGCGAAGGCATCAAAGACGGCCAAGTTTTGGCTTCTAAATTGGCTAACAACGAAGCTTACTCTGCAATGATGAAAGACCACGCAAAAGCAACTCAGACATGGGAAGAAAACGTGGATGCCATCGACGCATTTGTTAAGGGTAAAACAGTTGCTGAAATCGAAGAAGCAGCTGGCAAGATTGACTCAGAAGGTAAAAATGTCGCGGATGTTGTATCCGGTGCTACATTCACAGATTCTAAAGGCTACTTGCAATTGATCGTCGATGCTGCCAAAAAAGCAGCTGAATAAGCGCGAGTCAATCACTCATTGAAATAGTGTTCTGCAATCACGCCTTTGTCCTCAGCGACAAAGGCGTTTTGCATTTTTTTTTGCAAAAAAGCTAATGGTCAGAAGCAATGGTTTAACAAAAATGATAGAAGAGAGGACAAGCAGAAGGGGTCGCTGTTTTCTCAGACTGGGATTTTGTTTAGAAACTGTCAAAAAAAGCAGTAATCGTACCAAAAAAGCGGCAATCCATGCTATGATAACAACGGTCGCCAGTAGTTTAAGGGAGTCTTTGAAAATGGTAAAAACCACGAATAAGACACGAAGGAAAGTAGCTGCAATTGGCGGTGAACAAAGGCAGTTGTTTAGGAACTGCTGTTTATACAGAAAAGAGGATCTGCATGAGAAGAAACAAAAAACAATGGCTCGGTGGGCTGATGATGGCGCTCTTGCTTCTTTTGGTGGCAACCGGCTGTAGTACCGGTACCAAAGAAGAAACAGTGAAAATGCGAGAGGAACCTTATTATCAGGAAAAATTCCTGATGGGGACGTATGTACGAATCAGAATCTATGATGACGGCAAGGAAGCAGCTATGAAACCGGCGTTTGAACGGATTCAAGAGCTGGCGGATAAAATTACCATCAACCAAAAGGGCTCTGAAATTGATGCTATCAATGCCAAGGCCGGCGTGGAACCAGTGAAAGTGTCCGATGATATTTACTCGTTGTTGAAGACGGCTTATAAATACAGCCAAGAAACCAATGAAGCATTCAATATGACCATCGGAGCAGTTACCCAGTTGTGGCGGATTGGTTTTGATGACGCCAGAAAACCGGCGCAGTCGGAAATTGATGAAGCGCTGAAACACATTGATTACAAAAAAGTAAAATTCGATGATAAGAAAAAAACCGTCTTTTTGGAAGATAAAGATATGATTATCGACCTGGGAGCCATCGCCAAAGGATATATCACTGATGAAGCTGTCAAAGTATTAAAAGCAAATGGTGTGACGACTGCTGTAGTGGATTTGGGGGGGAATGTTTTTGTCGTAGGTCACAGCTTCCGGGGAGAGAAACAGCCATGGAATATCGGTATTCAAGATCCGAATCAATCTCGCGGGACTGTCGTAGGGACGATCAAAGAGACCAATAAAACCGTCGTGACTTCCGGAATCTACGAACGCTTCCTAGAAGTTGACGGAGTGAAATATCATCACCTGTTCAATTCGAAAACCGGCTATCCTTTTGACAATGACATTGCCGGTGTTTCCATCGTTACCAATAAATCCATCGACGGCGACGCGTTGTCTACCTCGGTGTTTGCAATGGGAACCAAAAAGGGACTGGAATTTGTGGAAGCCATGGATGACGGCACACAAGCAATCTTTGTTAGTAAAGATGACAAAGTATACATCACTAAAGGTTTGGAAGGCAATTTCGTCATCGGGGAAGACTCCGGCTACACCATGGGGGACCGCTCGAAATTGACGGACAAAGATTGAGTCCAGCTTAAGCCGCGAAAAAGAGTTGCCTTAAGTAAAAAAAGGTTCATGGTATCCGGGCCGCCTGTCAGTTTGGCAATCTGGTAGAGCATTTTGGATAACTGTCGAGAAATTTTTGTTGTAAACACAAGCGTGATGGGGCAGGCCGGCTTTCGGTGCTGCCCTTTTAAATAGACTGGGATTCAGCGGGTTTGAATAGCTGTTGACCGAAAGAAAGGACGTTTTGCATGTCATTATCTGCATTTTGGGAATTGGTGGAAATTCGCACGAAAATTGCCAGCTTGTTTCCCTTCATCATAGGTGTTTTATTTTCTTTGAGCTATTTTGGACAGGTTCATTGGGGGCTGACATTAATCTTTTTTGTGGGGATGTTAATCTTCGACATGACCACCACAGCAATCAATAATTTCATGGACTATCGTAAAGCCAAGTCTGAAACCTATCGTGAAACGGAAAATGTTATCGGAGTAGAGAAATTAAATGTTCGTCATGTCTCTTGGCTGATTATCGGTATGCTGGTGATTGCAGCTTTAATCGGAGGCTACCTCAGCTTTCAAACGGGCTGGCTATTACTGCTGATGGGCTTGGTCTGCTGTTTTATTGGCGTTTTTTATACGGCAGGACCGATTCCACTGTCTCGAATGCCTTTGGGAGAAATCTTTAGCGGTTTTACGATGGGCTTAGGCATCTTTGCCATGGTGGTCTACATCAATACCTATGATTTGCGTCCCTTTTATTTGACGCTGGATCTTTTAGGTGATGGCGGCTTTGCTTTAACCGGCAACTTGTGGCAGCTGGTGGCGGTCTTTGTAGCTGCTCTACCAATGGTCTTTACCATTGCTGATATCATGCTGGCCAATAATCTGCGGGACTTGGAGACAGACATCAAAAACCATCGCTATACGCTGGTTTATTACTTGGGACGAGAACAAGGAATCAAGCTGTTTGGCGGGCTGGTGTACACGTGCTACGGGATTATTTTGCTGGGATTAGTCGTGGGCATCTACCAGTGGCCAATCCTAATCACTTGGCTGACACTGCCAAAAATTCGGCAAAATCTTGCTAATCACCGCCAAGAATTACCGGCACCCCACAGTTTTGTCTACTCTTTGAAAAATATGGTACTGTTCAACAGCAGCTATGCTTTGGGTTTATTGCTGAGCTTGTTGTGGCAATGGTTTTTGTGAGACCGCTATTAGAAAAGCAGATCATGCTGCCTGAGCACAAGCTTTTGAAAAGCGGGTTGCCAACACCCTTTCCGTGATAAGCAATGGGATAGTCATAGTGTCTACTTGTTAAAAATTCTAGATAAAAAAATATTGCGAACCCCTTCAAGAGCTGTTACGACGGCCGAATCTTGGAGGGGTTTTTGACTGTCTTAAAGCGAGTTGAGACAGCAGCGAGCTGCGATTTTTTTAATGTAGGAAAAGCGAAAATTCAGCATCGTGAAATAGTTAAAATTCATAGGTTTTTTGAAAATATTTTATGAATTTAGATTAAAAAATAACTGTTAGAGCCGATAAAATATCGAACGATTCGATAACTTCGGTCTTTTAATTTTTAAAAATGAGATAGAAAACCCCGGTAAAATGAAGGCGTAAAATGGTGGAATAAAGATAAGTAAGCGCTTTTTAGAAAAGTAAAGTTTCGATAAAAAAATCAAAAAAATCGTTTTTTAATCATAAAAATGAATAACTATTGACCGTTATTCTGAATTTGCATATAATTTCCCGTAATATAAATATAAAATAAATTAAATGTTTGTGTGTATTTTCGCTTTTTTTAAGAAAAAGGATGGATATTAATAAGCTTAAATCAACGTTTTTTGCTATCTAAGGAGCCCTCGTGTTTTAAGCTGGAAGTCATTGGGGAAATCCGGCTTTTTCGTATAAAAAATTGAGTGGTATCAAAGTCCGGTTGGGGAATCGGCAAATAAGATTCAGGGGTAGGAGAGAGTGCAATGGCAGTAAAGAGACAATTCAATACCGAGAAAGACGTGACACCGCTTCCGATGCAGCACGAAAAGGCTTCAACGTTCAAAATCACCATGAACCGGATCTTTATCATCATGACAGTCCTTTTTTGGCTACTGTATGTGGCGTCCACGATTTTTGACCAGTGGACTCGGGGAAACGGCAGCTTTCAACAAGTGGTGGAGGCAGCTTTGTATATCGTCATTATGACATTATTGTGTTTTTCGGCATTTGTTTATCTGGTTTCACGAAATGGCGCATTGATTCGTTTTAAAGAGCACAAACGGGTTCCCAGAGAGTTGTTGGAAGAACATTTTGCTGAAGAAAAATCCGCTATTACCGTGTTGGTACCTTCCTATGATGAAGAAGTCGGGGTGATTCGCAAGACGATGCTGTCGGCGATGCTGCAGGAATATCCGCAGATTACAGTTCAGCTGCTGCTGGATGACAAACCGAATCCCACTACTCCTGAAGCGGCGGCCAAGTTGGCAGCTACTCAAGCTTTGCCACAAGAGCTGATGGCACTTTTGGAGGAACCACGCGCGCGCTTTACAGCGGCTCAGGCTGCGTTTTTGGCTAAGGAAAACAAGGGGACGACAGTGTCATCCGCTGATCTGAGATTGTTAACTCAGGAATATCGCTATGGGCGTGACTGGCTCTTGCAATTGGCAGATGATGAGCCACAAGAGGACCATGTAGATGCGTTTTTTGCAGATCAAGTCTTGCGAGAGCTGGCAAAAGAGCTGGGTTTGCAGGCACATGCTTTGAAACAAGCAGCTGCTGCCGGTAGTGGACTGCCGATTAAAAAAGTCAGTGCCATGTACGCGCGTCTGGTTTGGCTGTTTACCGCCAAGGCCGATTATTTCCAACGAAAAGAATACGTATCCTTGTCCCATGAAGCCAATAAAGCGATGAATTTGAACTCCTATATCGATCTGATGGGTGGACGCTATCGCATCGAGCACACAGCTGTGGGGAAAGTGCTGGTAGCAGTGGCAGCGGATCAGCCAGCTGATCTGGAGATTCCCGACAGTGAATTTCTGCTGACGTTGGATGCTGATTCAGTGTTGTTACGGGAATACTGCCTGCGACTGGTTTATCTCCTGCAACAGCCGGGTAATGAACAAGTTGCCGTGACTCAGACACCTTATTCTTCTTTCCGAGGATGTCCGTCACGAATTGAGCGGATTGCCGGTGCCACCACCGACATCCAGCATATCTTGCATCAAGGAACTACTTACTATGGCGCGACTTTTTGGGTAGGGGCCAACGCAGTAATCCGCAAGAGAGCCTTGGCAGATATCGCTGAAACAGAGTCTGTAAATGGTTTTGAAATCCGGCGCTTTATCCAAGACCGGACTGTCATTGAAGATACCGAGTCCTCCGTGGATTTGGAAAAGCACGGCTGGCAGTTGGTGAACTACCCAGAAAGACTCAGTTATAGTGCTACGCCGCCAGACTTCGGTTCTCTGGTGATTCAGCGTCGTCGCTGGGCCAATGGCGGTTTATTGATCTTGCCGAAGCTGTTTGCAACGATGAAAGAACGCCGGAGACAAGGCGAACCATTGAAACTGATGGAAATCTTTTTACGAATGAACTACATGACCTCCATTGCTTGGGCCAGCTTCGGATTAATCTTTCTGTTGGCCTATCCTTTTGACGATCGTTTGTTGAGTGTCTACATCGTCTGCGCGGCACTGCCGTATTTTACAGCAATGGCGTCGGATTTACGGTATTGTCGTTACAAACGCAAAGATATTTTCCGAATTTATGGCTTTAACTTATTGCTGTTGGCAGTCAATACAGCCGGTGTCATCAAGAGTTTGCAACAATATCTGACTGGGGAGAAGATTCCTTTTGCCCGAACACCAAAAGTCAATGACCGGACCGCCTGTCAAAGTCTGTATCTATGGGCGCCGTTGGTCATCATCGGTTTTTCTCTTTTCACTATTTGGCGATCGCTTTCAGTCAACAACTGGCAAAATGCAGTCTTCGCCGCCTTTAATGCCATCACTTGTGCCTGGGCGCTGCTGGCTTTTGTCGGTGTCAAAGACTTACTGGTAGATCTGGTGCACAACTTTTATACATGGCTGTTTGTGGAAGTCTCACCTAAAGATAACGGCGCACAAGAAAGTGAAGGGGAAGGCCTGGATTGGCAAACAGTCCTTTATTACGGTGACACACAAGGGGAAGTGCCGTTGAAAGTGTCGCTGTCTGCGGCGTTAGATACCGAAACAGAAGAACAAGGGCAGCGCTGATTAAAGCAGTTGCGACTCTCCTGATTAAAGCAGTCAAGGACTTGTTGGCAGGAGAGTCGATTTTTTGTCTGACTGGATAACAAAAGAGGCCGCGGCCGTTTCAGTCGAAGCGTGTTTTGCGGTGAATCGAGGAGAGATAATCAGATGATCTTGAAAAATAAAAAACGCCGCTTGTCAGTGCCCCGCTTCCTGCTGGTTCTGGCAATCTTAGTGGCAGGGGGTTTTGGCCTTCGAACATATGGGGCCGATATGGCGGCCGAGCTCGCACCAGGGAAAAAAGAAGCCTCCGATCGCAAGCCGTGGTTTGCTTCCTACGTGGATGCCACCTTGACCCCCCAATATCAGTTTGAGCAATATGAGGACAATGTGGTTTTGAGCTTTGTCGTTGCCAAATCAAATACCAAAGAAGCCAGCTGGGGCAATGCGTATTCTTTAAAACAAGCCTCTGAGGATTTGGATTTGGATCGGCGAATTGCCCGCTTGCGGCAAAATGGCAAAGATGTGATTGTTTCCTTTGGTGGATTGCTCAACGACGAATTGGCACTGGTCTATGACAACGCCGATGATCTGGCCGCCGCTTACCAGCAGGTGATCGATGCCTATCAGCTGAGCACCATTGATCTGGATTTGGAAAATGACGGTTTGACGGATCGTGAAGCTGGCAAGCGGCGAGCAGAAGCGATTGCTAAGCTTCAAAAAGACAACAAAAATCAGTTGGCAGTTTGGCTGACTTTACCGGTGATTCCTCAAGGTTTGACCAAAGACGGCACCGAT
The DNA here is from genome assembly GCF_049166715.1 of Enterococcus infantis. Taxonomy (NCBI): domain Bacteria; kingdom Bacillati; phylum Bacillota; class Bacilli; order Lactobacillales; family Enterococcaceae; genus Enterococcus; species Enterococcus infantis. The sequence continues at coordinate 184,648 of NZ_JBMHFB010000003.1, forward strand.
ACAGTGGCGGAAATGCTGGCTGCCGGTGTTGATCTGGCGGGAGTTAATCTGATGACCATGAATTTCGGTCAGGCGCGGGACGATAAAAAATCAATGGCGGAAAACGCCATTGATGCATTGAAGCAGACCCACCGGCAGTTGAAAATCTTGTATCGAGAAGCGGATATTCATTTGAGTGACGGGGCGGTTTGGCAGAAATTGGGGGCGACTCCAATGATTGGGCAAAATGATATTTCACAAGAACTCTTCACATTAGAAGATGCTGCAGTGTTGAACGAATTTGCAGTGGATGTCGGCTTGGGCCGTGTATCCATGTGGTCAGCCAATCGGGACTTATCCTCGAATAAAAACAATGTCAATACCGGTGTCGTGTCCAATCATGCCAGCGGAGTTAAGCAAGATGGCCAAGCGTTTGCAGCCGCTCTACGTGAGGGCATGGATGGGGATATCGCAGCGAGCGCCAAAGGAAAAACAGTTTCTGATGTTAAAGAAGGCGAATCAGACGCAGCCGATGACCCTAAGACATCGCCATATGAAATCTGGCAAGAAACAAAATCCTATTTGAAGGATACCAAAGTTGTCTGGCGGCACAATGTCTATCGTGCCAAGTGGTGGACCAAAGGAGATGCGCCCGACAGTCCGGTATTGCAAGAAAGTGAAATTCCTTGGGAGCTGGTAGGACCGGTATTAGAAGGAGAAAAACCGGTGAAACTGGCGACCTTACCTCCTGGTACCTACCCGGAATGGAACCCAGAAGAAGTCTATGACAGCGGCAAACGTATTATGTACAATGGCATAGCTTATGAATCCAAGTGGTGGAACCAAAATGAAAATCCTGAACGTTCCGGGGTTGACGATGACTTGATTCCGTGGCGAGCACTGTCACAACAGGAAATCAAAAAGATTTTGAAGCAAAAGTAAGTGTGGGAAATGAAGCAGTTGGCTGTTTAAGACATGATGTGAGAGCATGCTGGCTAGTCTGTGAAACCAACGTGACCCTGCGTCTAAAAACAAGTCACTTCTGTTTTTTTACAGAAGTGGCTTGTTTTTTGCGGATTCCGGTTAGTGATGCTGGCAAGTAGTAGTCAACAATCGAAAAAAGCCTGGATTTGTATAAGGTGTGCCAAGTGTTTTATTTTTATGTAAGCGATTGCTTATTGAGCGTGGCGGACGTATGATAGAGACGATATTCAGTCGCTGACAAATGTCAAAATCCGATGGGGCTAAGGAGGGGCAGATGAGAAAAGAGGTTGAGGTAAATTCACTGATATTGCTTCCAGTGTTGTTTCCTGAAGTACTGTTTCTGATTTTTGCGCTGGGGGATAATGGGTTTTCGACAGACGGCTTTATTCAGCTGTTGCTTTTTGTCTTTTTTAAAGGAGCAACAGTGTTAATCGTGGGGGAACGATTTTGTTATTATGGCAAAAATGGTTGGTCAAAAGCTTTCGGTATTGGGCGAAAAGGCGGCTCAGTCATCCGGATCAGCTGGTGGCAGGTCATTGTTCTGGCACTTCCTTGCGCTGTTTTATTGAGCCTAATTGCTTTTAACTGGGCGGCCTATCAACAGAGGCCGCTACTGTTTTATCAAGGGGAACTTGCCGCAGCTGCACTATTAGTGGCGTTTGTCTGGTATCGTGGATTGAAGAATAGTAAGAAAAACAAGTAATCCTTAAAGAAAAAGCGCCAGTTTGAAGGCACTTCTCCGATATAGTTATAAACGGAGCTGTAGGAAAAGGGAATGTGGCAATAGTTGAGTTACCGTCCTCTGAAGCGAACAGGACCAAACGTGAGACCCCAAAAGCCGACGATCTTCCATTAAAATCAGTGGAAGATCATCGGCTTTTCATTGCTAAAAATTTCAAACACAGACTTTCCTTGGTTTCAGCAAAGGAAGTCAGCTTCATTCCCTTCGCTTGACACGTATGGGTATGTTCTCTTTTCGGACAAAGACATCAAGAGGGTCACAAATTTTCCTCATCCGGATACTTTTTATTAATTATGGTTAAACATCCGTTGTTTAACACTTGGAAATGACTTAGGTCATATTCCTTTTTTCGGCTCTCGGTTGATGATGCTCGCTGCAAAGGTTAGTGACAGGACAATTGCCACAACCCTGCTTATAGAAGCCAGCTTCGATTCTTCGAAGAATGCTGTTGCAGTTGTTGGATACGTTATGAGGTGGCTGAGAACTCAGCGTAATTTTCGCTCACCGATAGATTCCAGGCTGATTTCACCGGAATTTAGTGAAATCAGGCCTTCTTTGGTACGGACGACTAATTGGCCATCATCAGTGATTGTTTCAGCAATTCCGGAAATAACCAGACCTTGCCGGCGGAAGCTGACAGTTTGTCCCAACACAAAGGAGCGGCTGCGGTAGTCTTCCAGATAAGCTGTATCTTGGGGCAGCCCAGCCAAAAGGGTAAAGAAACGCCGCCAAATTGCCTGAATCAGTTGATTCCGAGTGATGGGCGGCTGCTTGCCATCTGCAAACAAGGAGGTAGCTTTGGCTTGTAGTTCCTGAGGGAAATCTGTTTGCGGTGTGGAAAAATTGATGCCCATGCCGATTGAAATGTGGCTGATGATACCGGATTCAATGTCAGAAGTGGCTTCTGACAAGATACCCACTAGTTTTTTACCCTCAAGATAAATATCGTTGACCCATTTAATCTCACATTCCTTGCCGGTCAAGTTAGCGATGGCATCACAAACTGCCACCGCCGCCAGCAGAGTATATTGAGGCAAATCGTCAAAAGGATGGTTAGGATTCAACAGCAATGTCATGTAGATTCCCTGACCTTTAGGGGAGAAAAAGGGACGCCCGAACCGGCCATGCCCACCAGTTTGGGCCTCGGTGATGAACAATCGTGGGGCGCTGCGACCGTCGGCAACGGCTTTTTTAGCTTCAATCATGGTCGACTCACTGGTATCTGTGATTTCAACTGCCAAATCAGAGGGCAATCCACCGGGAGTCAGCGTAGAAGAAAGTGCTCCGGATGTTACGGGTCCTGTTTCATCTGTTTCATCGGCTGGCTGGATATCTGCAAGAACATCAACTTCCGCAACTCGCCCGACAATTTTATCATTTGAGACTGCCAGTGATACAGGTGTCAAATAACCTAGAATCTCGCTGGCATCCAGTACATCAGAAGGAAGATAACGGTAACCGCTGGCGGTATGTTCGAAGCGCCAACCTTCTTTTTCCAGCTCGCGGATGGCTTTCCAGACAGCAGTGCGGGAGACTTGCAGCTCCTGTGCTAGTTTTTCGCCGGAAAAAATGGCGGCGGTGTGCTTCATCAATGCTAAAACTTGATCTTTGACTGCCATGATGTTGCTCCATTCTTGGTAAAGTTTGTGTCCTTAGTGTAGCAAAAAAGCCCGGCAAACGCACCCTGCTGTCATCAGAACAATAGACAAAGGTATTAGTTCTCAGGCATGGTGTATCTGAATTGAGTGAAAAAAGACAGCTCGAACCATTGGGGGCTCAAAGCTGTCCAATAATATTTTCTATTTCTCGTAGCTGCCATTTTCACTAAATACAATATACACGAGTAATCCTACACCGACTAATGCACATGCAGCGCCTAAAAACGGAACGACTTTTCCCATTTCAGAGGCGGTCATCAAAATCGCGCCACCAACAAAGAGAAAGCCAGCCGCAAGTAAGTTTTTCATAATAACCTCCTGACATACAAAGCTTATCGTCAGCGAATTTGTTCCTGGCAGTCGTTTCTATGGTAAATTATACAAGAGATGGTTGCTGGCAGACAACCAAGCTGCCTTTAGATTAGGCTTTCTTAACGAGTCGCTTCTTTTTAAGGGCTCAGTTGAAGGACATTACATCCAATGCGTTTAAAATTTTTTCTGATTGGTGTAGAGCAAGTTGTGTGAAATACGGACTACAAGAAAAGGACGACGTGGGGAAAAGAAACGTTGACCGAAGTGCCTGGGAATATTGTAAGAATTGTGACGATTTTTGACAGGAGGTAAAGTGATGCGATATATTCGCGGTTTTCAATTTTCCAATGAAACGACACCCAATCCCAATACGTATCCTTACAATGTGTTTAAAAACAAGACTGGTGAGCTTTTGGTGTTCGATCAGGGAATCACACTGCTTTACGGTGAAAATGGTTCGGGAAAATCGACTTTTTTGAATCTGCTGGCCAATCTACTGCAGTTACCTGGCGCCGAAAAAGTCAAAAGTTTTGATGTCCACAGTGATCGTTGGCAAGACTATCAGCAAGAGGCACTGCTGTTGTATGAAGAGGATGCTGAGGGACACCGTCACAAAATTTCTCCCGACAGTCGCTATATTAAAAGTGAAGACATTTTGTATGAGATTAAAAAAGTTCAACAAGAGGCGGTTTTGCGGGAAGGCTATCGCTATGAGCGGCGGCGTTTAGGAATGACCGCAGAAAAAGCAGCTGAGCACTTGGCGTCTTTTCGTGGTGGTTTGATGATGGAACGTTTGGCATTTGCGCAGGAAAAATACTCCAATGGCGAGACCTCACTGCAAGTGTTTGAAGATTATCTGGTGCCAGACAGCTTGATTTTACTAGACGAGCCGGAGATCTCCTTGTCACCGGAAAATCAGCTGAAACTGGCGGATAAAATCAACCAGTGCGCTTACCGGATGAACAGTCAGTTTGTCATCGCTACGCATTCGCCGCTGCTTTTAGGCAAACTGGAAGGAACCATCTATAACTTCAGTAAGCCTTCACTTGTAGTGGCTCGCTGGCAGGAGCTGCCGGTGGTGCAGTTATACGGAGAATTTTTCCAGAAGCGCTATCGGGTAGATGAAGAATAGACGCTGAAAAACCACCTCATTTGCCTGATAGGATGAGGTGGTTTTTCAGGAGCAGAGCTGCCGGGTTCTAAGACCTATTTCACCGCAGCAGCATTCAAATAGCCAATCCAACTGCCACCGGGAGTGTACAAAGAATAGTACAGGCTACCGTTGAAATGGCGGTACATGGTTTTTGCTACATAGGTTTTGTTCAAGCGATATTTCGTGTTGCCTTTGACTTTCCAATCGAAGTTTGAGTAGAGGTTGTAATTTTTACTGGTGACTTTAACTTTTTTATTGCAGGAAATGTAGTAACCTTGAGGGCCTTTGCCTTTATAGGTAGCCGCGGCATTGATGTAGCCGAGCCAGTTTTTCTTGTTGTCTTGCATGGAATAGTAGGTACTGCCGTTGAAGTGGACGTATTTACCAGTGACTTTGTACGTACGCTGTTTCAATGCTGCTGCTTTCTTGGAGACGGTCCACTTGTCAAAGTTTTTGTAGCTTTGATAGTTTTTCATGACGGTAACGTAGCGGGATTCTGGCTGCCAAGCACCTTGTGCGCCGGTGGTTCGTTTGATAGCGGCAGCATTGATATAACCCATCCAGGTGCCTTTGTTGTTTTGCAGTGAGTAATAGGTGCTCCCGTTGAAATGAAGGTATTTGCCGGTAATTTTGTATGTTTTGCCCAACAATTTGGCACCATCATTTTTCACTTGCCAGTTAAAGCTGCTGTAGAGTTTGTAATTTTTAGATATGGTGGCATAGGCGCTGTCTTTTTGCCAATCTCCCTGTGCAGCAGAATTATATTTAACAGATGCTGCGTCAACGTAGCCCACATGCTGCTTTTTGTTATTTTGCAAGGCGAAGTAGTCGTGACCATTGAAATGCGTATAGCTTTCATAAATCTGTAGTGTTTGTGTTTTCCCTTGGCCCGTTTTCTGAGGGATCAGAGTAGCAACGTTGCTGAGAAGCTTGGTGCCAGCTTTGATGGTGACGTAGCCTTGTTCATCATAGGGAACACCTGCGGGACTGGCGGTTTCGTTCCCGGCAAGGGCATCATCGTTGATATAACCGATAAATTGCTTGTTTGCAGCAGTCAAGCCCCAGTATAACTCGCCTTCATCAATAAAGAAGTCGGTAGCCTTGAATGTTTCTTCTAAAATGTCTCCAGAAAAGCCGTTGAGTGTTTTGAAGGTTTCGTCAGTCCAGATTTCGTAGTCAGTCTCCAAGACGCTGAAGTAAATATTTGCTTTTTTCAATTGATTTCTAGTATACCAAGTCCCATTGATGAAAACGCTAGGTTCTTGTGCTGCTGCGGCCTGAGCGGCTTTAGGTGCTTGGAATGTTGACGGGGAGGATTCAGCGGCGGGGGCGCTTTTGGGTTCCCCTGTAAGCGCTGAACCAGACTCAGAAGAAAGCGTAGTTTCAGCAGATGGTGAAGAGGCCGATTCTGTTGTGGTGCTGTCGCCAGTTGTTGCCCAAGGCGCTTCTTGTGTAACCTCACTGCTAGCTTCACCTGGAGCTGCGTCGTTTGTCTGTTCCGACGATACCAACGTCGTTTCTGCCAATTCTCCAGTGTTTGCGGTACTTGCGGAATCACTTGTGTTTGCGCTTACATTTACAGGCGTACTAACGACCATTGCAAGACCCAATACCAACCCAATTAACCTTTTTTTCATTTTTACACCTCTTTTAATTGATAGTGAAACAAGATAAATCTAGTCTCAGACCTATCCTACCATAGTGGAAACAAAAGTTATATTCCAATTTTGCGCTTTTTTATGGTGGAAATCGACTAGCCATATACAGAAACTGCTGGATTTGATAAGATTAGGCAAATACGTGATGACCATTTGTCAGAGCGTCTGTCTACTTAATTGACGGATCATTTCGACAGCTGTCATCAGGTCAAAATGAGGGGGTTTTTACCATGGAGAAAAAGCAATATGTCTGTGATAAGTGTGGCAATCAGCATTATGAGCAAGATCAGATTCAAACCACCGGTGGCAATTTTGCCAAGCTTTTCGATGTGCAGAACAAGCGCTTCATTACGATTTCTTGCACGCGCTGTGGTTATACAGAGCTTTACAAGGAGAAAACTTCATCCGGCATGAATGTTCTTGATTTTTTGATGGGTGGTTGACAACTATCGGCTAGTATCCACAGCTGTTGGGATGTAGCTTATTTCAGCCGCGACGGCGGTACTGCTGAGTACAAGGAGGATGTCTATGAACCTGCAACAATGCCGCTATGTAGCGGAAATCGCAAAAGCCGGCAGTTTTTCCGAGGCGGCCAAGCGTTTGTATGTGACCCAACCCAGCCTTTCTCAAGCCATCCGCGAGTTGGAAACCGAATTGGATGCGGAGCTGTTTTTGCGTTCCAAAGCCGGCGCCCAATTGACAGAAGCAGGGCGTGATTTTCTGGTTTATGCCAAACAGATTTTGGCGCAGACTGAACAATTGCAGCGGCATTTTCAAAAAGGGATGACCCATGATTTCACAGTTTTAAGCCAGCACTATGATTTTTTGTCGACACCTTTTTTGCAGGTGGTGGCAGATTTCAAAAAAGTTTGTCTGAACTTTCAACTGGTGGAAACCACGACCAGACAGATTTTAAACGGCTTGCAGGAGTTTGAAGGGGACGTGGGAATCATGTACCTCGATGACAACAACCGCAAGATTTTAGAACGGCGGTTTCAACAAGATGGCTTTTCTTTTGAAATTCTAGGAAACTTTCCAACGCAGATTTTCTTGCGGAAGGATCATCCATTAGCCGCACAAAAACAGGTCACGCGGCAACAGCTGGCAGCCTATCCACAGGTGCGCTTTCGTCAGGAAGAACAAGGCAGCGGCTATTTTGAAGAAGACCCGCTGGAGATTTCCCAAGGGGTACTGGCACCAACTCGTGAGGAGCAGCCAACCAATCTGGAGTCTATCGAGGACGCTGGCGCTGCGGTGGCTGACCTTGGAGCGAAAAAACTAGGGCCCACAAAGCGGGATTCTGATGAGCCGCTACCAACTCTTTACACCAATGATCGGGGCACATTGATGAATTTGCTGTGCCAGTCAGATGCCTATGCTTCTGGTTTGGGAATCGTGGAAGGATTTGTGAAAGAATATATCTGTTTGCGACCGTTGGCTGGCGGCATGGAACATCAGTTGATTGCTGTGTTTAATGATCGGCGGCAGCGTTCTGCCATGACGAGCGCCTTTTTGGCAGCCGTCAAAGAAAGCCTGGCCACAAATGACAACTAAAATTTTACAGGAGGCAGCCGTCATCATGGGGCTGTCTTTTTGATAACATAAAAAGCTGCAAGAAAGGTTAAAGTAGCAGCCGGTCTCCATTTTTATAACGAGCTGTTCTTTTCGAAAAGTGTGGCAGACCGCTTTGTTGAGCTGCTTTAATCCGGCAGCCAAATGGCAGTGGTTTGGCGGTTTCGTTGTATAATAAAGGCAGCAAGTCTGGTCAAAAAGCGAGGAGTGAGGGCACAGTGAAACTAATAATCGGAAGCATTTGTCTCGTATTATTTGCGGTATTGGCAGTAGGGATTCGGCGACCGGCCATCAAGCAACTAGATGCCCAGGTGACGGAAAAAGTAGTCAGTATCCGACGACCGGCGCTCAATACGCTGATGTTTTTCTTTACTCAGCTAGGACGTTTTTCAGGCGTTTTGGTGGTCATGATTGCATTGGCGCTGATTCCGGGTTTTTGGCGAGGTGTGGTGTGGCCGGCAGCTATTTCGCTGACGGTGAGTTGGTGGGTGGCCTTTGCCTTAAAGCGCCTGTTGAAGCGACCTCGTCCTGAAGGGCAGCGATTGACAGAAGAGGAGGACCACAGTTTTCCAAGCTTTCATGCCACCTGCTCGGCAGCATTGTATCTGAGTGTGGTATTGGGTGGGACTGCGTGTTATCCTCAGCTGACAGGGTGGTTCGTCGTGGCTGCAGTCGGAATCGCGGGGATGATTGGCTTTTCTCGGATTTACTTGGGAATCCATTTTTTGACGGATATTTTGGGTGGTTGGTTGTTTGGGACCGGTATCACCTTGCTGGTTTGGGCAGCTTTTCAGTCAATTGTTAAGTGAAGCAAAACTGAAAGTGAATGGCCGTAGTTTTGCTTTGCGGGAAAAATTTAGGCTATCTGACAGCCTGTTACGTGGATTCCAATTAAAAGCTGGCTGGTTGTAAAAACTTTTTGTGGATTGAAAAATTTAGAATCAAAACGTATGACATGAACGAGTTTCCGTCTGTTCATGTCATACGTTTTTTTATTTGTTCAATTGGCTGGCTGGTATTTTTGTGGGGTAAGGAGTGAAGCTTTTCTCAGTGTTTCTCAAAGAGCGGCTTAAAAAAATCTTACGAAATTCTTTGAGGGGTGCCAGAGAGAGATTTAAGAATAACGGTTAATTTTTTAAAAGGAGCAGCTGAAACGGCAGCTTTAAAAGCGATGGTGAAAAAGTTGTCAACGGGGGATTGTTTGTGATTAATTGTTCATAAATTTGAAAACCAGTACTATACCTTGAAAAAAGCCTTTAAAGTACACAAACGCCCTGTTATACTGGTAGCGTTTTCTGTACTAACTAAATTATTTTCTGTTATAGATAAGATTATGAGGTTTAACGATTAGATAACAAAGAAAATAATGAGTGAACCTTGCTGAGGGTTGCGTTTTCAATAACGAGCCCTTACAATGAGCAGGTAAACAAATTAGAATGATTTTAAAGGAGAACTGACTGTGCCTACTACAACAATGGAAAAACCTGTAACAGACACACCCATCAACCCATGGGATGGCTTCAAGGGAGAACGTTGGAAAACTGAAGTCAATACCCTGGATTTCATCAAAGCCAACTACACTGAATATACTGGCGATGACAGCTTTTTAGCACCCGCTGCGGCCTCCACTGAAAAATTGTGGGACAAGCTGCAAGAGCTCTTTGAAGTCCAACACAAACAAAACGGCGTTTACGATATGGATAATAATATTCCAGCAGGGATTACTTCCCATGCGCCTGGTTACTTGATTAAAGAAGAAGAAAAAATCGTGGGCTTGCAGACAGATGTGCCATTGAAACAAGCATTTATGCCTTTTGGCGGAATCAATATGGCCAACAATGCCCTGAAATCAAACGGATATGAAATCGATGACGACATGAGCTTCATCTTCAGCAAATGGCGTAAGACCCACAATCAGGGGGTATTTGATGTTTATACCGACGAAATGCGGGCAGCTCGCAAAAACAAGATTATTACAGGTTTGCCAGATGCATACGGTCGTGGCCGCATCATCGGTGACTACCGTCGAATCGCATTGTATGGCATTGACTTTTTAATCGGCGAAAAGAAAAAAGACCTGAAACTTGTCGGCAACAAAGTCATGACCAATGACGTTGTGCAGCTGCGGGAAGAAGTTTCTGAACAAATCCGAGCATTGATGGAAATGAAAGAAATGGCCCAAGGTTACGGCTGCGACATCTCAAAACCGGCTGCCAACGCTCAAGAAGCGATTCAATGGCTGTACTTCGGCTATCTGGCTGCTATTAAATCACAAAATGGGGCGGCTATGTCTATCGGACGGGTTTCAGCATTTTTGGACATCTATATCCAACGGGATCTGCAACTGGGTTTGATTACTGAAACTGACGCACAGGAATTGATTGATCACTTGATCATGAAGTTGCGGATGGTGAAATATGCCCGTACGCCTGAATACAACCAATTGTTCTCCGGCTACCCAATCTGGGCGACCTTGTCCATTGCCGGCATGAACATGGACGGCTCTTCTATGGTGACTAAGAGTGATTTCCGAATTCTCCACACGTTGACTAATATGGGGCCTTCTCCGGAACCAAACTTGACAGTGTTGTACTCTTCACGTTTACCGGAGGGATTTCGTACCTATGCTTCTAAAGTGGCAAAACAGTCTTCTTCTATCCAGTTGGAAAACGACGATCTTTTGCGGAAACATTGGGGATCTGACGATTGCGCTATCGCTTGTTGTGTATCGGCAACTGTAATCGGTAAAGACATGCAGTTCTTCGGTGCCCGCGCGAACTTGGCCAAAGCAGTCTTGTACGCAATCAACGGCGGTGTTGACGAAATGACTAAAGCGCAAGTTGGCCCACGCTTCCGCCCGCTTGAAGGCGAGACCATCGACTTTGATACCTTCATGCAAAGCTACAAAGACGTATTGGACTGGTTGGCAGAGTTATATGTGAACACATTGAACGTGATTCACTACATGCACGACAAATATGCCTACGAAGCCCCACAACTGGCATTGATGGATACGGATTTGAAGCGGACCTTTGCGACTGGGATCGCTGGGATCTCCCATGCGACTGACTCAATCATGGCAATCAAACACGGCAATGTAAAAGTTGTTCGGGACGAAAATGGTCTGGCAGTAGACTACATCCCGCAAAATGAATTCCCGACTTACGGAAACGATAACGATGAAGCAGATGAAATGGCCAACTGGATTTTGGAATACTTCATGGGCCAAATCAAACGTCAGCACACTTACCGTAACTCGACACCAACATTGAGCTTGTTGACAATCACGTCTAACGTGGTTTACGGTAAAAATACCGGGAATACACCAGACGGCCGCCGTGCGGGTAAACCATTGGCTCCAGGTGCAAATCCTTCTTACCAAGACGGTCAATTCTTGGGTGAGAAAAACGGCCTGTTGGCTTCATTGAACTCCACCGCTAAATTGAACTATTCTTGCGCACAAGACGGAATCTCTGACACGCAAACCATCAATCCGGGAGCGCTGGGCCGGACAGATGACGAAGAAATGCAGATTAACAACTTGAAAAATGTGTTGGACGGCTACTTCGATCGTGGCGGTTACCACCTGAACGTCAATGTCTTTGGCCGAGAACTGTTGGAAGAAATGGATCGCGACATCGACAATCCAAAATATGCCAACTTCACTATCCGTGTTTCTGGTTATGCCGTGAAATTCCGCGATTTGACGCCGGAACAACGCCGTGACGTAATCAGCCGGACAGACCACTCTTCTTTGTAAGAGACAACAGAACTGTCGACTAGCTGAAGACAGCATTGGCTTTCCGCCAGGTTTAGTTAGAATCGGGTAAAAGGTCCGCTGTAACGGACTATTTATTAATCAGAAGATTGTTCCGCCCTCGCTACCCATCGCGAGGGCGGCGTTTTTTATTTGCAGCCAGCTTGCTGAACGCGGGCAGACTAACAGAATTCACCAAATAGATAAAAGAAGGGTGGTTGAAAGAGGAAGTCTGGGGAACAAACCTGGGCCGGGATTTTTGCGTTTTTCCTAAATCCGACTCTTTTAATGGGTGAAAGTTTGTTTTTGGCGGCAGAAGGTCGTATCCTCAAGCTAAGTAGGCGGCTGGTAACGGGGAAGTCGCAAAGGAGGGCAAACAGATGGATCTATTTCAAAAAATCGGTGAAGGCACCGGCGCATTGATTGGCGGGGGCATCAGTAGTGTTGTAAACCTGGTGGCAGAAGTGACTGACGCACAGGTGTTGCGGGAAGCAGGCCAAGAAATCTTTGACGGCAACAAGCAAGCCGGCCGGACAGCCGGTCGTGCTGTGGATGGTCTGGCAGAAGCAGCGCACGGCTTTTTCAGTAAAGACGATCGACAGCTGACAGACGGGAAGGACAAGCTGGCAGACGTGGCTCGTACCGCTGTCGATAGCGTGAAAAACACGGTAGATTTTGCGGCTGAACAAGTAAATGAAGCCTATGAAGGCGGCAAAGAAATGGACGGCAAGCGCCTGCTGAAAGTCGCCCGCAATACCGGCAAAGCCCTGGTAGTCTCTGCTGCGGTAGTCAGTGTAATGCAAGTCGGTAAACTGACAAAAATCAAACTGTAAAAAGTATTGAAGACAGACCTTAGCAAATAGCTGTGACAATCTTTGTGTCAAGTTCCCAGAAGTAGCATTGCCCTGGGCATACAGAGGGGCGAATTATGCTGGATTCCTTTGATGAAATAAAAGTTAGTCTGTGTTTGAGCCGATTTTTAACAATGAAAAGAGAAGTCACTTCCATTAAAAACAGTGGAAGTGACTTCTCTTTTGTTTGTGGCTCACGGTTGGTCCTGGTCGCTTCAAAGGAGGTTGGCTAGGCGATTATCACAGCTGCGCTCCTGTATTTTTCTTAGCAGTCACCTTAGATTGCCGCAGTTTCAAACGGGTATTTTCTATCAAGTCGCCGAAGCATCAAACGCCGGGGCGACGATTTGCCAGACTTTTTCAAATTCCTCTTGAAAATTTTCATTCCAGCGCTCGGCATAAGCGGGTGCCGAAAAGTACATAAACGCCAACAAAATTCCTTCAGTGAAAGCAGCCGATTTCCCGGTGGCGGCCATGAAACTTTCGCCAAGAGCCAAATTGTGGGCACGATAAAGTTCGGCATCGTTGCCGATATAAGTGGTATACAAAGCAAACATCCGGGGGTCGGCTATTTTTGCGTCCTTTTTGCGGCTTGCCAAAAGCCATAGCCAATCATGAGCTGTCTCTTTTACAGATTGTCCGGCAAGTGCTTGATAGGAAAAAAGATCGCTCAGCTGATTTTCTAACCAGTCGAGGGCCAGCTGGGACCAGAGAGCTTTTTTACTAGGAAAATATTTGTATAAGGCGGCGTGACTGACACCTAATGCCTGGCCGACCTCACTTAGAGAAAGGTTAATCCGTTTTTCAGCTTGGACCATGTCGGCGGCAGTTTGCAATATGAGGTCTTTTGATAAATTTTTCATGGCTTCAGTATAACTTGAGTTACAAAAATTGACAAATGAAACCAAAACTTCTAAGCTGTGAAAAGTTACAAAAACAATGAAATGTAAATAAGGCGGCGTTAGCGATGAAAATGACAAAGAATACTATCTTGATTACCGGCGGGACTTCCGGTATCGGCTTGGCACTGGCACAAAAATTCCAAGAGTTGGGTAATCGCGTGATTGTTACCTCGCGTCATCCAGAGGTCATTGCCCAGACCCTAGCCGAGAATCCAGGATTGATTGGCTATGAAGTGGATGTCACCAGTCTTGATAGTGTAAGGCAGCTGTTTAAAAAAGTGACGCGGGCCTATCCTGAGTTGAATATGGTCATTCACTCAGCGGGGATGATGCGAGGAGTAGACTTCTTTGATTCAGATGCGGACCTCACCAACGAGATTGAAACGAACCTTCTGGGAACGATCTACGTAGATAAACTTTTTCTGCCATGGTTGGCACAACAAAAATCAGCAGCATTGGTCAATATCAGCTCCGGCTTGTCCTATCTTGCCAGTAATGCACACCCGATTTATTCGGCAAGTAAAGCCGGAGTCAACGCCTTGACTGAAGCGCTTAGAGGGCAGGCGCGGTTTTGGGGATATAAGAATCTGCATGTAATTCAAGTCGCTCCACCGCTGATTTCAGAAACCAATCTGAATCCCACCATGCATGAAGCCGGTGACCGCAATCCTATGAATATGTCCTTGACTGCTTTTACTGCTGCAGTCATCAAAGGGATTGCCAAAGAAAAAGCAATCATCAATCCCGGTCCCAGCAAGCTGCTCTACGTCTTGAGCAGAATTTTACCGCAATCACTGCGCTCCAAGTTGACAGATAACACGCTGAAAACAGAGTTTCCTGAAAAAGCTGCAGCGGTTAAAAAGGATAACGCGAGATAATCTGTTAGCAAAAGCCAGAGTCCAGCTAAAGCAGGCTGAAAAGGCACTTTGCTTGGCAAGAAGCCTTGCTACTGCTAACAAGGCTGCTTGGTGGTATTCAGTGTTCCGAGTGACTTTGCAGAAATGTTCGCAAAGTCACTACCAGAGCCCAAAGCGAAAAACCAGCTTGCCAAAAACTGGATTTTAAAGAGCTGCACTGATAAACACTGGGAAAAGCAAGGGAAACGCATGAATGGCTATTGTTTCTGGCAGGAAAGACAGCGTCATTTTTTCCGTTATAACACAGAAGGGCTAACTAAAATTTGTGAAAATTTAATATTTCAAATCAGCAGTGTTTTCTGAAAAGAAATGCTGCTTTTTTGCAAAAAAATACATTGAGAATCATTCTCATCGTATTGAATGATGCCACCTGCTTTTTTGTCAGTGGTGTTGTGACGTAAGGGAAAAACTGTACTACTATCTGTGCCTCAGGGAATTCCCTGATTGTGGTATTTAGGGATTGGCACTATGATAACGCTGTATCAAATGTGAAGTGAAACACAAGTTGACCTGCTGTTTTCCCCAAAACAATTGAAGGTGATGAAAATGCCGCAGCGGCAATGGTCCATGATGGGGACTGTGATCTTATTGAAAGTGCCGGATTTGTCGACTTCTGGGAAAGTAGCCGTAGCTTTGGCAGGAAATGAGGCAACGACCACAAAAGTTGCAAATGAAAGTTCCAAGACAACTTTCAATTGGTCGGAGCACTTATTAGATCAAGCGGGTGCTTTTTTGAAAGAAGCCGAGGAACGCTTTAGTGCAAATGATCCAGCTGCCGAACTAGGTACAGTGAACCAGCTGGCTGGGATTCGTCCGGTAGCGGTGCATCCGCAGCTGTTTGAATTGATTCAAGAAGGGGTTGCCCAGAGCTTGGCGGCTGACAGCAATCTGAATATCGCTATCGGTCCTCTTGTCCAGACCTGGCGCATCGGTTTTACTGATGCTCGGGTTCCCACCAAAGAGGAAATTCAGGACTTGGTAAAGTTGACAGATCCTCGTAAAATTCAATTGCATCCGGCTTCTCATACGGTTTTTTTGGAGGAAGCGGGGATGCGAATTGACCTGGGGGCCCTGGCGAAAGGCTATATTGCAGATGAACTGTTGGCATTGCTAAAAAGGCAAGGTGTCCCTTGGGCACTTTTGAATCTGGGCGGCAATCTGGTGGTTTATGGTCAGACTCCTTCCCAAGAGGATGGTCGTTGGCGAGTAGGCATTCAAGATCCCAATAAACCTCGCAATGAGTACCTGGAAGTGCTGGCGCTAGCGGCTACGGAGGCTCCCTATTCGGTAGTAACTTCAGGAATTTATGAGCGGCACTTGGAGCAAGACGGCCACAGCTATCATCATATTCTGGATCCGCGGACAGGTTACCCGCAAAAAACAGATGTGGTGAGCTTGACGGTCATCTCTCGGCGCTCGATTGAAGGGGAAATTTGGACGACGCGCTTGTTTGGTAAACCCCAAGAAAGGGTACTGTCAGACCTTGAAGCACAGCCAGGCATAGAAGGAATCTTGGTGGATCGTTTTGGCAATGTTTGCCATACCAGCGGCATCGCAGCGCTTTTAGCCTGAAAAAGCAGCTGCTTCCTGCACCCAATGACCAGTTTGGACAAACATAAGCGCTGCAAACCATTTTTTCACCTACAACCATGTGAACTACCTTGCAAATTATCAGAAAGAAGTGGAAGAAATGAAACATTTTATCGGGATCGTTGGGGCCAACTCAGACGAGTCTACCAACCGAAAACTTTTGGAATATATGGAAAAGCACTTTGCTGACCAAGCGGAGATCCAGCTGATGGAGATTCGAGATTTGCCAGTTTTTAACAAACCTGCAGACAAGGTATTGCCAGCAGCGGTGCAAGAAATGGCAGCGAAAATCGAAAAAAGCGATGGCGTCATCATCAGTACTCCTGAATACGACCACAGCGCACCAGCGGCTTTGATGAATGTGCTGAATTGGTTGTCTTACGGTGTGTATCCTTTTGTGGATAAGCCAGTGATGATCACAGGCGCTTCCTATGGGACCCTAGGCAGTTCTCGGGCACAGGCACATCTGCGGCAAATGCTGGATGCACCGGAATTGAAAGCCCGCATCATGCCCAGCTCTGAATTTCTTTTGGGACATTCCTTGCAGGCTTTCGATGAAGCAGGGGAGTTGCAAGACACTGCTCAAGTTCAGCGCTTAGAAGGCTTATTTGCAGATTTCCTGCAATTTGTAGAAATCACCGGGCAGTTGAACAATACTGTCGCTGCCGACAAAGAAGCAGCGGCTCACTTCAACTGGAAAGTTGGCTGAAGCCGGTCTTTACAAAAAAAGTTGGGGACTTGAATCACTAGCCTTAAATCAGAGAATTTGAGCTGCATTCTAAAAGCCAGAGCTTGCGTTATACTTGTTAGCTGCAAATCTCTGATGATTGCAGTGAGAAAATTGCCCAAAAGAGTTTTATCATAATTTGCTATTTTATCAGAAAGAAGATGTCGTTATGAAATTAGTCGGAATCGTCGGCTCCAATGCTGATTTTTCGTACAATCGGATCCTGTTGCAATACATCGCTAGTCAGTTCAATGAGCTGTTTGAACTGGAAATTATGGAAATCCGTGATATCCCGATGTTTAACCAAAGTCTGGATGCCACCAACAGTGTGCCTATCCAAAATTTAGCTAGGAAAATCATGAAAGCCGATGGGGTCATTATCGCCACACCGGAGCATAATCACTCGATTCCTGCGGGTCTGAAAAGTGTTATTGAATGGCTTTCTTTCAAAATTCATCCATTGGAAAATAAACCAGTCTTAATCGTCGGTTCTTCTTATTATGATCAGGGAACCTCTCGGGCGCAATTGCACTTGCGCCAGATTCTCGATTCGCCGGGGGTCAATGCCGTAGTGATGCCGGGCAATGAATTTCTGTTGGGAAAAGCCCCAGAAGCCTTTGACGACATGGGCAATCTAAAATCAGAAGGCACCCGCAATTTTTTAGGCGCTACTTTGGGTAAATTCGTTCAATTCATCAAAATCATGGATGCGATGGAAAAACCTGAGTACAAGATGCCGCCAGAAGATTTACACGCCACTGGCAAAACCGCCACTACAATTGAAGGCGTTGATATGGCCGCTGAAGATTGGTTGGAGCAAGCCTCTGACAAGGTGGGTGCTGTCATCGGCAACACTTATGTCAAATTGGATCGGGGCTTGTTGACAGTAGATCAGCTGAATTGGTTTTTGAATTCAATGCCATTAGAGTTGACTTATGCTGATAGCAATAATCAATTCTTATACTACAATCACAATGCGCCAGCCGAAGAAATGCTGGCCAAACGTCAGCCAGGCCAAGTGGGGAATCCTTTAGCCAACTGTCACCCGCCAAAAGCCTACAAAAATGTGGAATGGGTCATCCAACAGTTGCGCAGCGGCAATCAGGACATCGTGCGAGTGCATGTGCCTAACCACGGACCTGATAAATTTGTGGTTCACAATTATCAATCAATCTACGATGAAAACGGCGAGTATGCCGGAATCAATGAATACATTTTGGATTTGAAACCATGGGTAGACTGGTACTTGCAGCAAACCCGCCAACAGCTGGTAGCCGCTGATGGAACCGTCGTACCAACACCAACTGCCGGTGGCAATGTGAATGGTGTTTCTGGGGCATCTGAAAAAGCCGCTGCCCCTGCTCCGGCAAGCGCCGCAGTCGATGCCGTCTCCGGCGCATCAGAAAAACCTGCAACTGTTCCCGCTCCAAGTGCAACTGTCGATGGGGTATCGGGTGCATCTGAAAAACCAGCGTCGGCAGCTCCTGTCAGCGTTCCGGCCCCACAAGCCGCAGCCGGCAGTGTGGATGCCGTCTCCGGGGCCTCGGAAAAGGGCTGAAGCCTGCAAAACGTTAAGCACTAAATTTGCGAGATGAACAGCAAATCTAAATAATTAAGCACCTCCGAAAATCAGACGTGAAAATCTGGGCTTCAGAGGTGCCTTTTTTATTGCTATAAACCAACAGCGAGGTAAACATTGCTGATTTGATTTAAGGTATTTAGCGTAATTAGCGGAGTTGATTTTGAAAACTGTCAGTAGCTCCTAACCAGCGCTGTCCCAGCTGGTGAGTCAGGTGCAAGGCATCCAGAAGTTTCATGGTCTGGTGTTCCAACAAGTCTTCGATACTGCGGGGCTGATTATAAAAGGCGGGCATCGGTGGTAAAATACGGGCGCCCAGCCGGGAAAGCTTAGTGAGGTTCTCCAGATGGATCGTACTCAGTGGTGTTTCCCGGGGAACCAGAATCAGTGGTCGCTGCTCCTTTAAGGCGACATCAGCTGTTCGAGTGATGAGGTTATCGGCAATACCACAGGCGATGGCAGCACAGGTTTTCATGCTGGCGGGAACGATGACTGTTGCATCAATGGGATAAGAGCCGCTGGCGACAGCTGCACTTTGCTCGTTTTCATCATAGAGGACATCGCATAAACAGCCGACTTCTTCTGGGGTCAGTTGCGTTTCCAACCGTAGATTTTCTTTGGCCCAATGGCTGAGGATACCGTGGACTTCCACATCTGGCATCGCTTGAAGTGCTTGCAACAAACGCACTCCGTAAAGACTACCGGAAGCACCAGTCATGGCAACTAAAATTCGTTTTTTTGTCATAGTCAACGCCTCATTTCAAGTATTCCTGCCAATCCGGAACTTCCAGAAAGGCAGCTCGGCGAAAATGTTCTTTCAAGTCATAAGGCACAGTGCCATCTAAAATAGTTTTGGCACTCATACCTTTGAAGCGAATCTGGCCGGGATTGTATTCTGGAATCTCAGAGGGATCCAGGGGATGGTTACGCATACCAGGCAGGACTAAAATATCTTTGTCCCCTTGAAAACGAGTGTTTAAGGTCCACATGACATCATTCATATCGAAAATATCCACATCTTCGTCCACCAAAATCACCGTTTTCAGTTCTTTAAATGCTGATAAAGCTAGGATCGCCGCCTGCCGTTGAATCCCTTCATCAGCGGGACCTTCTTTTTTTATCTGCAGGATACTCATGAGCTTTCCACCTCCAGCTGGCGGGTTATAGACGTTTAGAACTTTGCCGGGAATTGCTCGCTCTGTCAGATCTAAAATGCTGGCCTCTGTGGGAATACCTGCCATCGCCACATGCTCTTCACTAGGGCCAATGGTGGTCTGCATGATAGGCCGGTCGCGTCGGTGAGTGACAGCCTTAACCTTTACTACGTTGACGGCTGGGTTGGCTTCGCCAGTGTAGCCGGGAAACTCTGGCATCGCATAGCCGCTATTGGTATTGATGTCTTCTTGGATTGTGGCATGAGGCAGGATTTCGGCTTCGATGATGAATTCGGAACGTGCGATACCGACTTCTGCTACTGTCAGGCTGTCTACTAATTGTACCGGCTGTTGCCGCAGTGCGCCGGCAATCCAAAGCTCGTTGTAACCCAAAGGCGTCGTGGGAGGCTCAAAAGTAGTACCGATGGAGATGGCCGGATCCAAACCAATATTGATAGTGATAGGCATCGGACGATCCAATGCTTCAAATTGTTTTTGAAAATGTCCGATATGCCGGCCGCCGGGCATCACATACATCCCGATAGTATCGGCATCTTCCAGAACCATCCGGTGAATCGTGACATCAGACATCGTTTTCTCAGGATCAGATCCCAAAACGACGCCCATCGTAATATAAGGCCCGGCGTCTTGGGGAGTATTGGTGGGGGCGGGTAAGATTTTGCGGATATCAAAATCCGAATCTTCAGCCAAATGAACCACCTCTTGAGCAGGAGCGTCTGCGTGGGCGACTTTCACCGGTTTGACCGGATGAGCCACGCAGTCTTTCAATAGATGTCCCAGTGTTTTAGGATCGTGCCCCAAAATGGCCCCTACCCGTTGGCGACTAGCCATCAATCCGATTGCTACCCGCGTTTCAGGAAAGCCCTTGACGTTATTGAAAATAAGAGCGGGACCTTCTTGCGTGGGGCGCATCACTGTTCCGCCGGCGCCGATGTAGCGGTACACGCCCGCCAGCTGAGAATCGGGTTCCACTAGCCGATCAGTCTCGTGAAGCGCTCCGGGGAGTTGGGACAATTCCTGCAACACCCGGCGAAGATCATAAGGGGCTTTTGGATCAATAGCAGCGGGTATTTTAGGCCGTGAAGTCTCATTTTTTTGTGACATAAAAATTCCTCCTTGAAATAGTTAAAAACTTGAATTGAGTTAGTGTGCTGTGATGAGAAGGGAAACTGAATTAATTTCTCAAGTAGATTGCAGTTAGCGAAAACTGTCTATGCAAATAAACTGAGTCAGGAAAGTTCGGATGAACGTGTAGGAACCTCAGTCAGTGCTTCACCGGAGCTTCCGCAGTGACCAGATTGTTTGGCTATCTACTAGAATTGTAGCGGGAAAAAGGTCCTGAAAACAATTCAAAAAAAGCCGATTTTCATTCCAAAAAGGAATAGAACTCGGCTTGTTGTTATTTTAGGCTGTTCCAGAAACAATTACTGGCTACCGAATGAGATCCCTTGGTCCGCAAAAAGCACAGGTAGCTTTCCAGGCCTGGGGTGATCGGACGTAGTACTAGTTCTGGCGACAATTGATTGACAACGGTTTTTTCCATCAAAAGAGAAATCCCCATATGGCTGGTGACTAATTCAAGGATCATGTCGATTCGTGAACCACCATAATTGTCTCGTGGAATAAAGCCAGCTTTGCGACAGAGGTCGATGATGGGCTGCCGACTGCCAGTCTCAGAACCCAATAGTAAAAAGGACTCCTCCTTCAGTTGCTCTAAATGGACGACTTTGTCTTTGGCGCGCGGATGGTCTCGAGGCAACAATACCATTAACCGATCGGGTTCCACCAGTCGATAGTCGAAGGCCTTTTGGTTCAAATCAAAGAGACGAGCAAAGTAGATGACTTCTTCCGAAAGGTTGTCCAACTGTCCAATCTGAGGATTTTCCATCTCTTGCAGGCGCCAATCAATTTCTGGGTATTGCCGAGAAAAAGCATTAAGCAGCTTGAGGGCGTGGTATTTATTGATGGTGGGGATGGTCTGGATAACGAGGCGGTGACGGTTTTCCCGTTGTAATTCGAGGGCTTGTTCTTGCAGCAATTCCCACTGAGCTACGATTGTTTGGGCGCCAAGTAACAAATTTTTGCCAGCGGTGGTCAAGCTGATTTTACGAGAACTGCGATTGAACAAACGCAAGCCCAGTTCCCGCTCCAACGCTTGAATTTGTTTAGTAATATTCCCTTGAGTGGTAAACCGCTCCTCAGCTGTTTTCGAGTAGCTCAGCGTTTCAGCCAACGAAGTGAATGCCGCCAGTTTTTGGATGTCCAAGAAGACTACCTCCTTTAAAATTGCTTGTAACTCAATTATAAATCAAAGGGGATGGATTGGATATGTAGCTGAACTCTTGCTGCTTAGAGTGATTGTCTGCGGCCTTTTCGATAGAATTATTTCGAATGCGAAATCAATAGGAACTGATTATTTATAAGTGAGAGGTATCTGTCAGCTAAGGTGAAATTTGGATGTGTCCGTCTACTCTTTATAAACTATTGTACAGCAAGCTGTCAGTAACCGAGGGAAGCGGGACAAGTGGCCCATACTTGTGTGTCAAAATGCAGTGAGCTTTCAGTGATGTGCGTTAGTGGAGGATAACAGCCTTTTAAGGCCATGTCCAAGTTTTTGTAAAGGACTCCTATTGAATGAAATAGGAGTGAAAAATACCAATTTTGGTCCAGTTCTGGTCTATATATTTTTTCATAGTTTTTTAATTCTAAATAGAACGTCTTTTCTCCGCCAAATAAGATAAAATGGCGGAGAAAAGAGGCGGCTGGCGGTGAAAGAGTTTGATTACCATGAATTGGATAAGCTCACTCTTAGTCATAATCTGCTGAATATGCTGACCAAGATTCATGAGCACAAGGGAAAGCAAGACTGTATATTGCAACAACAGATGGCTGCTTGAAGCAAATCGTAGCGGAAAAAGTAAAATCTCGTAATCGGGATGTGTTGAAACTGATTCATGATAGCTACTAGTACATTCGCGTAGTGCCGAACGATATTTTAATGTTACATAAGAATCTTTATAATTACTCGGGCAAAAGTTATAAAGGCAAATTCAAGAGTGGTGATAATTATATTACGGAAAAAGATCTGGATGGTATCGAACGAGTTCGTTTTGTGCCAGCT
Source organism: Enterococcus infantis (assembly GCF_049166715.1). NCBI lineage: Bacteria > Bacillati > Bacillota > Bacilli > Lactobacillales > Enterococcaceae > Enterococcus > Enterococcus infantis. Next base: position 207,325 of record NZ_JBMHFB010000003.1, read on the forward strand.
CCAGCCTATTTGACATCAGATTTAATCGAAGAATTGTATTATCAATATAATCAAGCCATTCAGAAAGCTGAGATTGATCCGTTACTGCTGATTCCTTGCTTTGTTTTAGACTTTCTCTCGATTCATCCATTTAGTGATGGGAATGGGCGGATGTCTCGTTTATTGACATTACTGTTGCTGTACAAGTCGGGCTATCTAGTTGGCAAGTACATTAGTATTGAGATGCTGATTGAAGAATCGAAGCAAACTTACTATGAAGCGTTACAGGCAAGCTCTGTGGGATGGCTGGAAAATGAACAGGACTATACGCCATTTGTTCGCTATCTTGTGGGAATCATTTTGCGAGCGTATGAAACCTTCTCAGAACGCTTCGAGATTATTATCAGTCAGGAGTTAACACCAGCAGAGCGGGTAGTTGAAGAACTAGAAAAGTCTTTTGAACCTCTAAGCAGAGCTGATCTAGAGAGTTTGTTGCCGGATATTAGCCAGCGAACGATCGAACGGGCATTGGCTGAGTTACAAACAGAGAATAAGATTCAAAAAGTCGGGCAAGGGCGTTCGACTAAGTATCAGCTAATAAATGAATTCAAATCGTAATATAATTCACGGGCCATTAATAGAACCATAAAATCAGTAATTTAAAAATCAACGAGGCTAATTGAAAGTTGAATAGCTAAAAATATCAGTTTGATGCGCTATTTGAAACTCGTTAGAACCAGTGAAAACAAAATGTGAACTTTTTTAAATTAGTTTACACTTGTCAACAAGTGCCTATTTCCTTGGTATAACAGTGTTTGTACGTGGTTTTTCGATTGTTTTTCGTGTTTTTGTACCCCCCCGTTAGATAGGGGGGACAAAAACACTCGCGGACTAGCGCCCACTCGTGTTCAAGGCGAACTCTTTACGAAGGGGAATTCGCTTGAGGCGAACCCCTCCGCAAAGAGCGCCTAACGTTTGGGGAATTTGTTCTTTTATTATTGACTTTGCTACGCTAAAAAGACTACATGGATTTACCATGCAGTTTCTTCAATGGAAAGTTTGAAGGGAGTGTAGTAGATACTGATATGTTCTGAATTTTTCGTAACCAAATTGTCTTACGTTCAAAATTGGTTACGAATCGTGGTTACGAGTGCCTAATATTGACTGAAATCCAGTACAAATCTTGAGGGGGAAACACCGGTAAATAAGCATTTTTTATATTCATTAATTTAAAATAACACAGTTGAACTGCCAACTAGGTCTTAAGAAAGCACGTAAAGCTTCACAATTCTCTAAGCGTTAATCAATTTATTGTATTATCAGGCTCAACTGTTACTTTTTGGTGTCAGTTGGTGTTAATGACTACGATAATTCATTTAACAGATTTAAAGCATCGCTGATATTTTTTTTTAGAAAGGTAATGAAGCATGAATATCTCTTGAGCCGTAAAATGTTGCTTTACTTAGCTCGAGTTTCTTTAGCAATTTTTGAAGTTGTCCGGCCTATCGGAACCGGTTCCAATCAAATACATAGTTTTCTTTTTCTTTCGCCAATTTCTGTAGAGACTCATACACGTCACAGTTAATTGAGATGTCACGTTTTGAAAGTTTTCAATTGTGTATCATTGTTGCTAGGATTGATAGAATGTCTAATATAAAAACCATACTCAAAGAGATGCCCTCTTTAGTCATCCTCAGCAGTTTTCCACGTCAAGCGTCGGTCTCTAAGAAGAGTAATACTAAAATATTAAACTCTTCTTGATGAGGACTTATGTTACAGCCTCCTTATATTCTTATTTGACATCATTTCAGACGCCTTCTTTTTGAGGAAATTTGTGATGGCTAATTTCATTAGCGGGTAGTTGGATCATATTTGGTGTGTTTACAGAGGCTCTCATAACGATAGAACCTCTGTAATTTGCTGTCTCTGAAGTTTGTACGGGAGCTATACCAGATTATTTTGCTTCTTCGGTAATTTAGTAGTTTTTACTGCAATTGTCGCCATTTCTATTACCAATCTACAAAATTTGAAGTTTGCTACAAAAAAAGGCGATAATCATTTTTTTAAGTGATTGAGCTTTTTGAGTATTTGAGCAATATTGTAAGTGCTTACAAGTTGACTTCGGCCGGGTTTCTTGTGAGGTGGGAGGAACACTAATTTTGAGAAAGATTATGGAGGCTTAGAAAAATGTCAAATCTTAGAATGAAAAAAGTTGCGCTGTTTGCTTCACTGCTGTTGCTTCCTTTAATGGCAGCTGGTTGTGGAAATGATTCGAAAGGTTCGAGTGATGGGGGAAATAAAGAAGGAAAGACCGAAGTTAAAATCACTTGGCGAAATACTGGTGATCATGACAAGATGCAAAAATTCTTAGATGAGGAGTTTATTCCAAAATTTGAAAAAGAGAATCCAGATATCAAAGTAACACCCTCTTCTATAACAGCTAGTGAAGGCGATTATTTTTCAAAGGTTGCTCTGTCTATGCAGTCAGAAAGTACCGCACCAGATATTGTTGCAGAGGATTCATTCATGTTGAATTCTGATGCGAATGCCGGCTACTTGACACCGCTAGATGAGTACGTAGCAAAGTGGGATGAATGGAGCAATTATACTGAAAATCTGAAAGCAGGCTCAATTGCACAAGATGGCAAGCTATATGCAATTCCGGGAACATCGGACTCTCGTGGTATTTGGTACAACAAAAATGTTTTCAAAAAGGCTGGACTTCCAGAAGATTGGCAGCCAAAAACATGGGCAGATATTGTGGCTGCCGCTCAAAAAGTAAAAGACAGCCAACCAGATGTAATTCCTTTTGGGATGGGGGTAGCGAAAGCAAATGGAGAATCTGTTTCAATGCAAACTTTTGAGATGCTGCTCTATGGGACTAAGGATCAGTTATTTGATACAGAGACTCGTAAATGGGATGTCGACAGTCAGGGGATTATAGACTCATTGAACTTTATCGATGAAATTTATAACCAGAAAAAATTAGGGCCCTCTCTTTCAGTTGCAATCAATAGTAACTATGGCTCTGTTATGTTTCAAGAAAAATTCCCTAAAGACGAAGTTGCAATGCTGCTAGATGGTTTTTGGAGTCAAGGAAACTGGACGGAATCTGGCGCAACACCGGTTGAGAACATGACTGAACGTTTTGGCTTTGCGGCAATGCCTACTCAAAATGGTGACGAGCCAGGGACGACTACGATGTCTGGTGGTTGGACTTGGGCGATTCCTGCAAAAGCTAAAAATAAGGATGCTTCTTGGAAAGTCATTCAAGCGCTTGGTGGTAAAGAAGAACAGGCGAAGAGAGCAATCGCAGAAGGGAATCTGACGGTTCGTGATGATTCAGCGGAACTCCCTGAGTATAAAGATCAACCATTTATTGAAGAAGCAACAGGCTTTTTGAAAAATGCGCATTTCCGGCCGGCAGATGATAAATATCCGAACGTATCCGTAGAAATCCAAAACATGGTAGAGGCAGTTGCGACAGGGTCTAAATCTCCTGAACAGGCCGCAAAAGATTATGCGACCAATGTGACGCGAATTGTTGGCGAGGACAATATCAAGAAATAGAAAGTGACGAGCATAACGGCCAGCAGAAGTTATCTAAAAGCAGTTATGCTCGTTGTCTTTACTTACTAAGAAGGTGGAAAACATGGAGAATGGAATAGCGGGACGTCCGCGAGATGAACGTACGAAAAAGCCTTTATCAGATAATATAAAATCGATTTTCTTTTTACTCCCAAGCTGGCTTCTACTACTGGTTTTCTTTGTCGGTCCTATGGTGTTGACGGTGATATTTTCTTTCACTAACCTTGCGCTGACCGGAGCGGAAGCGAGTCAACTGCGCTTTATAGGATTCGAAAATTTTACACGAATGTTTCAAGATCCTGAATTTCGTACTAGTGTTTGGAACACGATTGTTTTTGTATTTTTCTCTGCTGTATTAGGTCAGTGCTTTTTGGGATTTCTGATTGCCTTTTTGATGCGAGAAAAGAATAAAACGTTTCGGCGTGTAATCGGACTGATTGTGATTGCTGCATGGGTGACACCTGAAGTAGTCGTGTCTTTTTGCTGGGTAGCTTTTTTGGGAGAGAGTGGAACAGCCAACTGGTTACTGGGCTTATTCAATATTGAACCGATAGCCTGGTTGTTTACATTTCCTATGATCAGTGTAGTCGTTGCCAATATTTGGCGAGGAACAGCATTCTCAATGATGGTTTTTCAGTCAGCGTTGGATGATATTCCTAAAGAAGTTGAAGAGGCGGCTGTTATGGATGGTGCTTCACGTTGGAAGATAGTGACAAAAATAACGATACCGATGGTTAGAGGAACAATTGCTACCAATCTTATGCTGGTTACTTTACAAACCTTGGGAGTCTTCACGCTAATTTATACGATGACTGGTGGCGGTCCAGGTGTCAGTACAGCAACTTTACCAGTATTTATGTATAAGCAGGCTTTTGTTAGTTATCAACTTGGATATGGGACAGCTATCTCGTTAGTTCTGCTGGTTCTCGGCGCAGCAGCCAGTCTAATTTATATGAAGACGTTGAAAGTGAAAGTGTAGGTGAAAGAGTATGGTGAAAAGAAGTTATCAGATTGAAACGGTAATCCACTACATCATCCTTTCAGTGTTGGGAATCTTGTTTTTGTTACCGTTATTGTGGATGATTTTTGCTTCTGTAGATACAGGAGCCATTCAGGCCTTAAAAATGCCTAAAAGTTTTACTTTGGAAAATTTTGTTTCGATTATAACAGATGGCGGATTGGTTCGTTCTTTTGGAATCGGTTTGTTAATTTCGGGTGGACAATCGCTACTGATAGTTATTTTATGTGTGTTGGCAGCCTATCCGCTTTCTCGCTACAAGCTGCGTTATAAAAAATCTTTTATGATGACGATTTTGTTCATGACTTCATTGCCGATGACCGCTGTGATTGTGCCAGTATTCCAAATGTTTCTCTATTTAAAATTCCAAAATTCATTGATTGCGTTGACGCTCTTTTTGACCGCATCATCTCTGCCTTACGGAATTTGGATGATGAAAAACTTTATGGACTCGGTTCCATTGGATTTGGAAGAATCTGCTTGGGTTGATGGAGCATCTACGTGGCAGGGAATTCGCAAAGTTGTTGCACCCCTGATGTTGCCAGGGATTTTTACAGTAGGAATTTTTACTTTTACAGGCAGTTGGGGCAATTTCTTTGTGCCCTATATTCTGATTCAATCTCCTGAGAAGATGCCAGCTTCTGTTTCTATTTTTCAGTTTTTTGGGAATTTTGGAATGGTCGATTACGGACGGTTGGCAGCATTTTCAGTTCTATACTCGCTGCCGGTTGTAATTTTATATGCAATTTCACAAAACTTTATGTCAAAAGGATTTAGTATGGGAGGGGCTACAAAAGGATGATGAATCTGACGTTTGCAGAAGATAAGCTGCGAGGGCGAATTGATGCTTTAAAAGAATTGCGCTATCGAAATAAGCTGACATTAACAGACTGGTTTGTTAAAGAAGACTCAACAAAAGAAGAGAAGTATCCTCCAACTGATTTTACATCAGGACAAGCATTTAGCTTGGATAGCTATTGGAAAGGGCGAGATTTCTATTTATGGATTCAGCGAGAAGTTGAGATCCCTAATCATGGTGAATTGCTATTTTTATTTGACATCGGTAAAACTGGTGGCGGCTATAATTCAGGTTTTGAATCACTGCTTTTCATCAATGGCAAACCGTATCAAGGGGTAGATAGCAACCATCAAGAAGTCTTTTTAGATCAGGATTTATTGGGGAAAAAACTAGATGTTGCGCTTCGTCTGTGGTCTGGTTTAGAAGGTGGGGGCCCAGAGCAAGTGCAAAAACATGAGTTTCGTCGAGCTGAGTTAGTGGAGTTAGATCGAGAAACGGACGGACTATATTATCTATCGGATGTTATTTTGAATACGATTCAAGAATTGGATGGAAATGATCCTGTTCGATATCAATTACTGGATATTTTGAATCGCGCCTATTTAGAGATTGACTGGTCTTATCCGGGGAATGAATCCTTCTATGATTCAGTCAAAAAAGCTGCTACCTATTTGTCAGATGCGGTAGATGATATGGAAAAAGACGGCAATGTTGTGATTACAGCTGTTGGCCATACACACATTGATGTAGCTTGGTTATGGCGACTAAAGCACACTCGAGAAAAAGCCGCTCGCAGCTTTTCAACAGTGCTAAAACTGATGGAACGCTATCCGGAGTATGTTTTTTTGCAAACGCAACCGCAGCTGTATAAATATATTAAAACGGATTATCCGGAAATCTATGCGAAGATCAAGGAACGAGTGGCTCAAGGTCGCTGGGAAGTGGACGGTGCGATGTGGCTCGAATCAGATTGCAATATTCCCAGTGGTGAATCGCTAACTCGTCAAATCCTCCATGGATCAAAATTTATCAAAGAAGAATTTGGCCAAGAGGTGAACTATCTCTGGTTGCCGGATGTATTCGGATATTCTTGGGCCCTGCCGCAGATTTTGAAAAAAAGTGGAATCGATACTTTTATGACTACCAAAATCAGTTGGAACCAGTTTAATCGGATGCCCCACGATACCTTTATCTGGGAAGGAATGGACGGAAGTGAGGTATTGACTCATTTCATTACAACGCCAGAACCCAAGCCCCATGCTAGTTGGGCTTCCGAATGGTTCTATACCTACAATGGGCTGTTAGAACCTCAAACTGTCTTGGGTGCCTATCGTGGCTATCGTGACAAAGATATCAATCATGAATTATTAATTTCATATGGTTATGGTGATGGCGGTGGTGGTGTGACTCGCGATATGCTGGAAAAGCGCCGCCAAATGGATCGAGTACCAGGATTACCGGAAGTCAAGACTGGACGGGCGAAAGAATTTTTTGAAAAACTGCATGAGACAATAGAAACTACGGACCATTATGTTCATGAGTGGGATGGGGAGCTGTATCTTGAATATCACCGAGGAACGTATACTTCCCAAGGATATGTAAAGAAAATGAACCGTAAAACCGAGCTTGCTTTGCGGGAGTTAGAGACGCTCTATTCTTTTGGCGAACTGCAAGGCATCGAATATCCAAAAGAGCAATTGTTTGAAATGTGGGAAGTGTTGCTGCGTAATCAGTTTCACGATATCATCCCAGGCTCTTCCATCAAAGAAGTCTATCAAGACCACAAGAAGGAATTTCAAGTAGTTACTGAAGAAAAAGAGTGTCTTTTCGAAAAGCTGCAGCAGGAAACAGAAAACCTGCTTGTAGTAAATACTGCGGCTTGGAGTCGCAATACCATTGTTGAACTGCCAAAAACGGAGCATAAGGCTTATCAAGACGATCAAGGAAATGTGTATGAAGTCATCAAAGAGAAAGATGAAAGCTATCTCCGAATTCCTGAAATTAAAGGATTGTCCGACTTGTTGTTGGTACCCACATTAGACAAGCTAAAAGAAGCTGAGGTAACTGCGCAAAAGAGTGGCAATACACTAGAAACACCATATTACATTTTGCATTGGGATAGCACAGGACACTTTACTAGACTCTTTGATAAAGAGCATCAGAGGGAAGTGCTCAAAGGAAAGGGAAATGTGCTGCAGGTCTTTGAAGATAAACCTAAGGACTACGATGCATGGGATATCGATATTTTTTATCAAGAGAAAATGGTAGAGATTCAGTTGGAGTCCAGTGACTTGACGGCTAACAATTCTCTTTTTGCAGAACTTACGTTTAATGGGAAAATCGGTGAATCACAGCTGACCCAAAAAGTCAGATTCTACAGACACTCCCGGCGAATTGATTTTATTACCGATGTAGATTGGAGGGAACGGCAGCGCCTGCTCAAAGTTGCGTTTGATGTCGATGTACGATCAACTGAAGCGACCTATGATATTCAATATGGGAATGTAAAACGTCCAAATCACTGGAACACCAGTTGGGACATGGCTAAATTTGAAACCGTTGGGCATCAATGGGCCGACTTGTCTGAGCGAAATTATGGTGTCTCATTATTAAACGATTGTAAATATGGCTATGATATCAAAGGAACAGTATTACGGCTTTCGCTGCTGAAAGGCGGTATTTATCCGGATCCAACAGCGGACATCGGGCAACATGCCTTTACCTATAGTTTATTACCTCATGATGGTGATTTTTTAGTCGGAAAAACGATTCAAGAAGCATGGGAAATCAATGAACCTTTGACACTTTTAAAACGAGAAGAATGTCTTTTACCTAAGCTTGGAATTGAAATTAGTGGTGGCGTCACTATTGATGCATTTAAAAAGGCTGAAAACAGTGAGGGCTGGATTTTACGATTGCATGATTATTCTGGTGGCCGCAGTTCAGTGAAATTAATTTTGGATAGACCGGTGGACTGGTGTTATACAAACTTGATGGAACGAAATGAAAGCGAATGGGCAACGGCTTCCGCGGGAAAACTCCAACTTGATATCCATCCATATGAAGTGGTAACACTTCGTCTACAATGAGATAAATAGGAGACAGCCGGTTGCGTGCTGTCTCTTTGTCTTTTATGTAAGCGCTCGCTGTGTCATAATTTGTGTGATGGAGGTGTGAAGATGAAGAATACCATCTACAAAAAAATTTTCTACTCTTTCTCCGTGATCATCATTTTATATACTGCCTTGATTCTTTTCGTTTTTATCTCAAAAGAACTGAGTCGACAGAAGTATGAATCCTCTGTCGAAGTGGAATTTTATCTTGAAAGAGAGGCGGCGCGGATTGACTCGCAGATTGAGACGGCGATTGATTCTACCCAGATGTTGGCTGAAAATGACGTGATTCAAAGGTTGAGTTACGCCAAAAAAACCGATTATGCGTTGTATTCTGAGGTATTTGATCAGATGAAAGAAAATCTGTTTTCAGGCTATCAATTAGGCTACAATTTGGGAATCACCCAAGGAGCAGGAGAAATGGTCATTGGATTGAACGGCTATTTTGCTTTTGATGATTACTTGTCATTTATCGGAATAACGAAGGACAATCAAGAGGCAGAGAATTTTTTCAGTAGCAATGATCGCTATCAGACAAGAATAATCAGCGTCAATCAGAACCTGTATCTATTGAGAAAAAGTTATCGCATTGGAGATCAAAGCCCGTTATATTTCATTGTGAATTGGGATAAAAATCGCTTGCGAGGTCAAGAAATCTCGAATATTGATGGAAAATTATATTTTCATGATTCTTTGGCAGCAGATGGACAGGATACGGGCGGAGCGGACAATACGGCTCCATTTTTACCACTGGATAGTACAGTGAAAAATGGCATCGGTCATGGACAAACTAAAAATGAAGCGGGGTTCTGGAAATATTCTGCTATTGTGCCCACTTTAGCCTACCTGTACATTGTTCCGCAAAGCGCATTGGGCTATATTCCGACAGACTCCATTATACTAATTCTTACTGTTCTATTTGGCCTTCTTTTGCTAGGCTCCTTGCTGACGATTTACTTCAGTCGTACAAATTATCGCCCATATCGGAAAATCATAACAGAAATTCAAAGTGGCGATATGGATACCACTGATATTGAAGAAGTAATCAAAAAGATTGAGGATCTGAAGAATAGTAAAGCTGATTTTGGTCGATTTCAGGAAGCAAACCTTGAGGATATTCGAGAAGTTTTTTTCAAAAATGTTCTTGTTGGGAAGTACACTCCAGTAGAAATCAAAAGGATTGTTCCCATTATCGGCTTAGAACCGCTGGAGCAGGGGGGCTTGATTGTCATTTTGACAATAAAAGGACGTTCCGCGGATGAAGAGAATTTGGGGGATCGCGAACTACTGAAAGCTCGACAGAGAATCATTGAATACAGCACAGATACTAAGAATATCCATTTGTACGTTCAACCTATAGATTCTAGCAAATTTGCTTTGACCTATTCTAGTAAAAATCAAGATATTGTTTTAGGAAGAATCGAAAAATTGCGCAATCTATTGGCCAATGACTTACATGTTTCGTCACAATTTGTCTTGTCGGTACCCTTTGAGTCGTTAAATGAGTTTGCCTCTACATTTCGAGATGTGTTCAGCTTGAACTCAGAAAGTATTTTCAAAACGGAACAAATCATTGTCAACCGTTCTTTGGACAAGGGGGTAAATTATGTCTATTCTGTAGAGGCAGAACAACGCCTCGTCCACTTAGTCAAATCGCGAAAAATCGAGGAAGCCACGGCCCTAATTGAAGGTATTCTAAGAACAAATTGCGTTGAAAAGCGCTTAGGCACTCAAGCCGTTGAAGATTTAAAGCAGGCTTTAGTGAATACACTTAAAAGAATCATTCAAATAGCTGGAGCAGACTACTCTGATTTTTATTTCAACAACCAAGATATTTTTGATCGTCTTGTCAGCACGGACACCAAAGTGCTCTACCGTTTGTTTCTGTCACTGTTTCAAGAGTCCTTCAGTGTTGCAGGGAAAGTGCCAGAAGAAAGCCATGATGTGATGGATCGCGTCTTGGAATACATTGATGAGAATTATAAAGAAGACCTCTCGCTGTCTGATTTGGCCGATCAATTTCGATTGACAGAATCTTATCTGTCACGAATGGTCAAGGAGGGCACAGGAATCACGTTTAAAAACTATCTTAATCAACTGAAGGTCAATCATGCGAAACAATTGCTCGAAGAAGGCAAACTGATGGTGAGTGAGGTTGCCGAAGCTGTGGGCGTCAAAAACGTGAATACATTTATTCGCATGTTCAAACAATATGAGGGAGTGACTCCAGGTCGTTATCAAACCTATGGAAAAGATGGTGGCGGTAAGACGTGATGTCTGCTTTGAATTAGCTAATCTGCCTGTAAACCAAATACCGGTTCAAGCCAAACTGAAATCCCCGCAGGATTGCTTTCCTGCGGGGATTTTTCATACCATCAGATTCAGATTTGCTGCTTGAAGGTGGGGGCCAGATGCTATAAGATTCGGATTCAGTCCCGCTCCAAGTAGTAGGTGTTTACCAAAATACCCTGATTATGGTTACCGAAGCCTTGACCGAACAGGGTCAGGCCGCCTTTATTGACTGCGTCGGGTTCAACGGCCAAGCGCAAGGTGATGAAAGGATTGTTCTTCAGGTCAAGGTCGTCGATAGTGACTGGCGAATAGGCTTCGCCGTCAATGCCGGTATCCAGTTTGTTGACCCGCAGATGCTTGAGCAGACCGTATTGGCTGAAATTTTCATTCCACCATTTCGGTGTGTAGCGACCGCGGGTGTCGGAAAAATTGCCGGGAACGGTGTAAACTGCCACCAGGACGTCATTGACATAGATGGAGATATCACTAGGCCAGACATTATTTGACAGAGGAAACTCTGAAGCAATCTCAAAGCTGATTTCCAGCATATTAGGCTCTTCATCTTCTGTAATCATATTGGGAATCTTATATTCCACAAAACCTTCGCTGAACCACAGCAGCGAAGCGTTGACACGATCAGCAGCCATGAAGTATTTGGGTTCGTCCGGCTTACCTACTAGTGCTTTGGTTGTAGCCAGTCCACAGGTAGGTGCCGCTTTAAAATCAGTAAAGTGACCGATATGGATCTCGTCATGATGAACTTTGTATCCTTGATAGACCTTTTCTGGGAAATTGATGTGGATATCATCGATTTTCAAAAAGACCATCTTCTTGTTGCGATTGATTCCTACACCTCGTTCAGAATTCAATAAGCCGGCATCCTCCATCTGTTGGACGTGACGAGTGACCATTGCATTGCTCATCTGCAGGTACTCAGCGATCTCGCCAATGGATTTTTTTTGATTGCCGATAAACTTGAGCATCTTCAGCCGCGTCTCACTGGCCAGGCATTCGTAAATAGGCAACGAGTGCAGATCTAAGTCGATTTCCATAAAAAATCATCTCCGTTTTAACTGAAAGGTTAATTTGATATTCGCTGGACCCAGTATACTATGTAATCGATTTAACTGTAAAGTTGTTTTTGACATATATTGTTTTAAAAGCGTTGACAGCGATTACAAGGGCTGTTAATTTATACGTGTAGCAAGCAGGAACAAAACAAAAAATACTTTTAAGTTAATTTTATAGCAGAGAATTTTAAAGTAGAAATAACTTAAAAGTAAAATATGGAGGGAACGGAATGAACACCAAGAAATTAGCAGGAGTTGTGTTGTTGGCCGGTGCAAGTTTGATGATGTTGGCAGGTTGTGGCGGTGGAGATTCTTCATCCGGCGGTTCGTCATCCGCAAGCAAAAATGAGATTACTTTCTGGAATCCATTTGTAGGTGCTGATGGGGACAACATGAAGAAGTTGATCGATGACTACAACAAAACCAATCCCGAGTACAAAGTAAAAAACGTCTCTTTGAAAGAAAGCGATATGTATACCAAAATTCCTACTGTTGTCAATTCGGGCAAAAATATCCCTGACTTGAATATCGTCCATGCTGAACGAATCAAGCAATACAAAGACAACGACATGTTGGTGACTTATGATGACGCGCTGAAGGACTATCCTGATATCAAAGGCGAAAACTATGTAGCAGAAGCTTGGAATCTTGGTGAGATTGATGGTGCTCGTTACAGTGTGCCGTTAGATATCCACAGTTGGGGCGTTTATTACAATAAAGAGTTGCTAGACAAATATCTGCCGACTGCATTAGATGACAATATCATTACCTTTGATGAAGTGGAAGAAATTGGTAAAAAAGCAGAAGCTGATGGCATTCGTGGTTTGGGAATCACCTGGGCTAAACCGAACTTCTTGTCACTGTTCGCTCAAGAAGGTGGTCAGTTAACTGAAGATGGCACAGCTCCGACATTGGATACAGAAGCTACCAGAAAAGCAATTCAACGCTATGCAGACATGTACAAGGAAAAAATTACTACTCGTGACGGTGAAGATCCGGCGCAATTGTTCTTGTCAGGTAAGATGGTGCTTTATCCAGAAGGAATTTGGATGCGCAATCAAGTCAAAGAAGCAAAATTTGACTGGGGGTTGACGAATTCACCACAATTGTCGAATGACTTATCTCAAGCTGTTAACTGGGCATCGTCTCACCAATTCGTCATGTTCAAAAACAAAGATCGCTCGGAAGAAAAAACCAAAGGAATCATGGAATTTTTGAACTGGGTACGAACCAACTCCTTGGAATGGGCTAAAGCAGGACAAAACCCGGCAACGCTGGATCTATTGAACAACAAAGAATACACCGATATGGAACAATCTTTGTTCACCAGCACGCCAGAAGAACAAGCAACATTGAAAATTTTCGATTACAAATACAATGGTTATGTAGCAGAATATCTTGATGCTCATGCTTTGGATGTTGTCTTCGGTAAAATGACTGTTGATGATTTTGCGACAGGTATGCAAAAAGAAGTAGCTGACAAAGTTGCAAAAGATAGTTCCAATAAGTAAGCAATCTTAGGAGTATGACATAAGGCAAGACTAGGCTGAATAACTTTCGAACCATATTGAAATAGTGAATCTGGTCATCTTCACGGCTGATGAGTCACCGGCGGAAACAGGCGCAATATTTATATGGTTCGAAAGTTTTCTGTCTTTTGGGGTCAAAGTAAACGGGTACCCCTCTTTACATACTCCTGCGAGGGTGTGTCACGCTGCAGTAATTACTTCTACAGCATTTCGATCAAGAAAGGAAACAGACTATGATGGCGACGAATAGTAAACTGTCTGCTGCTTCAAGCACAGGAAAGCAGGGACATAAAAAACTGGTACCTTGGTTGTTTGTAGCTCCGCATTTAGTCATTTTTACAATCTTCTTTTTAATTCCAGTAATCTTTGGGATTTATATCTCATTTACTGACTGGGACCTGTTCGGCTCGCCGACTTTTATCGGCTTGGACAACTATAAAGAGCTCTTTTTCCAAAAAGATTCAACATTCTATGAACAGTTGCGAATTGGTTTAGCCAATACTTTCAAATTCGTGATTTTCTCCGTTCCTTTTTGTATCGCGGTGCCGTTGTTGTTAGCTGCGGCTCTGAATACCAAACCGAAATTGGGTAAGCTTTTCCAATCGATTTTCTACATGCCGTCTTTGTTTGCTATTTCGGCAGTGGTAATCATTTGGACGCTGATTTTTAATGTGAACTATGGACCGGTAAATACAATGCTGAATTCAGACATTCCTTGGACAGGGACACAGCCTTATGCATGGGTGACTTTAGTCGTGGTGACTGTCTGGTGGACAATCGGTGGGAATATGGTCATTTATCAAGCCGCACTAAACGGAATTTCGAAGGATTTCTATGAAGCTGCGGATATCGATGGTGCCAGCGCTTTTCAAAAATTCACGAAAATTACATTGCCGGCGATTAAAGGGCAAATCTTGTACACCTTGGTAATGACCACCATTGCACAGTTCAATATTTACGGGCAACCTTTGATGCTAACTGGTGGTGGCCCCAACAATTCAACACGGGTGCTTTTGATGTATATCCAACAAAATGCGTTTGGCTCTGGGCAGTCTATTGCCGGTATTGCTTCGGCTATGGCTGTGATTTTAGGGGTTTGTATCATGATCGTATCGGCAATTCAATTCAAGTTGCTGCGTAAAGAAGACTAGGAGGAAATTGTGATGAATAAACATAAAAAATTCTCTGTTTCACGAATCGTCGCCTTCTTGTTTTTATTGGCGATGGCTTGTGTCTGGATTGTACCGTTGGCATACGGCGTCTTGACGTCATTTAAATCCGAGATGGAGCTGATGACTTCAGGATTTAAGATTATGCCTATCGAATGGGTCTTGACCAACTATCAAGAGCTGTTGGTAAATAATACTTCAACGCCATTGGTTCGCTGGTTTTTGAACTCATTGTTGATTTCCGTTTCGCATACGTTACTGGTGCTGGTAGTGGTTTCCTTATCTGCCTTTGCTTATAGCCGATTGCAGTTTAAAGGCAAGAACTTTCTATTTTCTTTCTTGTTAGCGACGATGATGTTCCCAAGTGTTGTGAACTTGATTCCGCTATATAAGATTGTGGACATTCTTGGTTGGGTAAATACCCCGTTGGCTATGATCGTACCTGGAGCTGCCGGAGTATTCAATATTTTTCTAGTTAAACAGTTCATGGACAATATTCCAAAAGATTTCGATGAAGCCGCTCAGATTGATGGCGCGAACGAAGGCACAATTTTCTTCAAGATTATTCTGCCATTGATTAAGCCGGTTTTGCTGGTAGTAGCGTTGTTTGCATTCACCGGTTCTTGGAATGACTTTTTGTGGCCGTCTATTGTCTTCAACGATATCGAAAAAATGCCGATCACATCTGGATTGCAGCTTTTACAGGGGATGTATGCAGCTAAACCGACATTGTTGATGGCGGGTGCTCTGATTGCTATCGTACCAACCTTTATCTTGTACTTGTTTGCACAAAAATACTTTTTGGAATCCATGTCACTGTCAGCTGGCGTGAAAGGGTGAGAGAAATGAATCGAAAAGCAGAACGGCGGATGGCGACCTTGATGGGAATTTGGCAGGTTATTGACGGTCTGATTACTATCTTGTATTTCGGATTATACAAGCTTGCCCCTTTGAGTGGAAAGATGGGCGCACAAGCAATTGATCAGGCCAACCAGACAGTCAACAGCAGCATGTTCACGCTGACTTGTACCTTTGGCTCGTTGTTAATTGGCCTGGGGATTTTGAATTTGGTGACAGCTAAGCGATACATGAAAGACAGTCAAAGAGACAAAAAATTTGGTTTATTTTTCTTAGGACAGGGTCTGTTTTCTTACTTTATTCTGGATATTCCATCCATGGTTTTAGGCATCGCTTGCGGAGTAGTTTACTTTGCTAAAAGCAAAGCTTCACGAAAAGCGGGCTTGGCACCAGTTAAAATCAGTCGTTCTTAAGTGTGTCAGTTACAAATAATTAAAGCGTTCGTAGCCGTCATGGGAGAAGGTTGCGAGCAAAATGGGAGAATCAGGGGTACATCGTGAGTTATGAAATGCACTCAAAATTGCAAAGTATCTCGCTGTACCGAATAGTGATGACGTTCGACTACAAACAGCTATAAGACCAAGACGATACCGGCATTGAAACGAAGGATTGCGGGTGATTGGGTTACTGAGGGTTTAGGTCTTCAAATAGAGCTTGTTTGTCGGTCAATAGGAAGGAAGCGTAAGTTGTGATGAGAAATGAATATCCTCGCCCGCAGTTTGTCAGAAAAGAATGGCAGAACTTAAACGGTGAATGGGCATTTGCCTTTGATGATGAAAATGTTGGGAGAACAGCAGGCTGGTTTAACGGTTCGGCAAGTTTGGATCAAAAAATCCAGGTGCCGTTTGTTTACCAGACAAAATTGAGTGGAATCGATAAGCAAGAGGTTCACGACATTGTCTGGTATGAAAAGAATTTCGACTGGTCGGCAAAAAGTGAACAGCGCTGTTTGCTGCATTTCGGCGCTGTCGATTATCAGGCGGAAATCTATGTAAACGGCAGCTTGGCGGGTAATCATGTGGGAGGACATACGTCATTCACATTGGATATCACTGAATTAGTCCAGCCTGCTGGCAACCGATTGACAGTTCGAGTAGAAGATTTCCACGATAGTGAAGAGATTCCTCGAGGCAAACAATTTTGGCGACCGGAATCTGCGGGGATTTGGTATACCAATACAACAGGGATTTGGCAGACTGTTTGGTTGGAAGCTGTGGCTGAGACCTATATTGATTCGGTGAAGTTCACGCCGGATGTAGATCATGGATTAGTAGAAGCAGCTGTGAAATTGAATCAATTTACCCTGGGACAACGGCTAAAATATACAATTTCCTTCAAAGGCCAACAGTTGGCTGAGGATATTTTGAAGGTGACTTCACGAGATTTGTTACGAAAAATCGATTTGTACAATAATACAATCTTCCGCAGTAATTTTCATGATGATGGTTGGACGTGGTCGCCGCAAAATCCTAACTTATTCGATGTGGAATTGACCTTGTTAGAAGACGAAGATGTTGTATTAGATGAAGTATCTAGCTACTTTGGGATGCGCAAGATTCACACTGAAAAAGGCATGGTCTTTTTGAACAACCATCCGTTTTATCAAAAATTGGTGCTGGATCAAGGGTATTGGCCAGAAGGATTGTTGACGGCGCCGACGGATGAAGACTTCAAGAAAGACATCCAACTAGCCAAAGACATGGGTTTCAATGGTTGCCGTAAGCATCAAAAAGTAGAAGATCCACGCTTTTTGTATTGGGCGGATCAGATGGGCTTCATCGTATGGGGAGAATGTGCTTCTGCCATTTCTTATACTAACGAAGCGGTGACTAATCTGACTAAAGAGTGGTTTGAAATTTTGGAACGAGATTACAACCATCCTTGTATCGTGACTTGGGTGCCGCTAAATGAAAGCTGGGGAATCCCGGAAGTGCATCATGACAGACAACAACAAAGCTTTTCGCAAGGTATCTATCATATACTTCACGCACTGGATCGTACTCGACTCGTGATTTCAAATGATGGCTGGGAAATGACTGAGACAGATATCTGTGCTATCCACAATTATTCTCATGGGCAAAAGAATGAAGTCAGAAAGTATCAGCACTTCAAAGACAGCTTGGCCGACGTGGAAGGGCTAGTGCATATGCCACCAGGTAAGTGGGCGACTTTTGCCGAGGGATATGAGTATAAAGGGCAACCGCTTTTGTTAACAGAATTTGGTGGCATTGGTTATAAAGTTGGCGGTCAAGCGGGCTGGGGCTATACCACAGCTGAAAATGATGAGCAATATTTGGAAGATTATGCTCGGATCATGACGGCAATCTTTGATTCAAAAGCTTTATGGGGATATTGCTATACGCAGCTGACGGATGTAGAACAAGAAATCAACGGTATTTTGACGTATGATCGTCAGCCAAAAGTAGACCTGGCAAAAATTAAAGAAATCAATGACAGCTATTTCCCAGAGCGGATCAATCTGCGGGGACAATGGTAATAAAAGAGTAAACAGATGCAGCTGGCAATGAGCACTTGATTTATAGTTGCTCCCAGAAGAAGGAGAAAACGCATGACAACTGAAAGAAAACTTCATCCCCGACCACAGTTTATCCGGGAAAATTGGCATTCTTTGGAAGGACAGTGGGATTTTAAATTTGATGATGAAAATGAGGGAGTGGCTAAGCAGTGGTGCCAAGGGTTTGAAAAAGACTATGACATCACCGTTCCCTTCACTTATGAAACAAAAATGAGTGGTATCCATCAAGAAGAACATCATCCAGTAGTGTGGTACCAACGGGGGTTTGAAGCTGCTCATGACGGTCAGATGCTGACCTTGTATTTTGAAGGAGTGGATTATGAAACGACCGTTTGGGTGAATGGCAGCGTAGCCGGGACCCACCGTGGCGCTTCCGAACGTTTCTCCTTTGATATTTCTTCGCTAGTCAAAGCTGGAGCAAATCAGATTGTACTACGAGCAGAAGATTCTGTGGACTGTGAACAGCCTCGGGGTAAACAGCGATGGAAGCAGGATAATTTCGGCTGCTGGTATGTGCAGAATACCGGTATCTGGAAAACGGTTTGGCTCGAGGAGCGAAAAACGGCGGTAGCTTTGGAACTGGTGAAAATTACGCCGGATTTGGATGCCGATCAAGTTGTTTTTCAACCTGAAATCAATGCGCCAGCAGGGTTTTCTGAGGATTTGGTATTTGAAGCGGTAGTGACATTTGCAGGTGAAGCTGTCAGCGAAGTACGTAGTGGATTGCGCCAAAAAATGCAAAAATTTGTGTTGGAAACTCGCCTGCAAGAAGACCCATGTTGGGGAACCAAGGTCTGGAATCCCCAAGAACCTAATTTGTATGATGTCGTTTTCCGGCTGTATAACGGGGCTGGTGATTTGCTGGATGAAGTGAACAGCTATTTCGGCATGCGGAAGATTCACATTCAAGATGGGCAGATTTTGTTGAACAACACGACGTTGTACCAGCGATTAATTTTGGATCAAGGGTACTGGCCAGAGTCTTCTATCACGCCGCCATCAGTAGCTGCGCTGGAATTGGATATCCAGAGAATCAAAGAGCTGGGCTACAACGGGCTGCGGAAACATCAAAAATTAGAAGATGAACGCTTTTTGTATTTGTGTGATGCAATGGGGATGTTGGTATGGAGCGAAATGCCCTCCACGTATGCTTTCAATGATATTGCCGTGGCAAACTTTATCCCTGAGTGGCAAGCAATCGTCAAACAGTATTACAACCACCCGAGCATCATCACTTGGGTGCCATTCAACGAGTCTTGGGGGATTAAGAATATTGCTCACGACAAAGAACAACAGGCTTTCACTGAGACTGTCTACTATTTGACGAAAGCCTACGATTCAAATCGGCCAGTAATCACAAATGATGGCTGGGTTCACACGATTTCCGATATTTTGACCTTACATGATTATGAAGAATACGGAGAAGCCTTTGCAGCCCGTTATGCTGATAAAGAGGCAATCGTTAATAATGGTATCCAGTTCAATAAAGACTTTTATGCTTTTGCTGATGGCTACGGCTATCGTGGTCAACCAGTGATTATTTCCGAATTTGGCGGAATCGCCTTTTCTACTTCAAAGAAAGACGAATGGGGCTACGGTCACCAAGTGCGCACAGATGAGGAATTCATGGATCGCTTCGATAAAATCCATCAAGCAATTCAAGATTTGCCGTATGTTGTTGGCTATTGCTACACTCAATTGACTGATGTAGAACAAGAGGTCAATGGTTTGTTAGATGTGGACCGCCAACCTAAATTAGCAGTCCCTCCTATTGCTGCTGTCAATGAACGTCGCCTAAAATAATCCGACAGTTCAGCAGGAAGACTGATATATCAAGAGAACCAGTGGCCTGTGCCGCTGGTTCTCTTTGAAAAGGAGAGAGTGGATGAAGCAGTTTCACAAAAAATGGTGGGTATGGGCAATTTGCGTGGTGGGAGTCAGCGCATTAGCTGTTCTGATTGGCATCCAATTTTTGCCTCAAAAATACCACAGTAATTTTCAAGATGAAAAAAATTGGACGGCGTATTCCGGCAGTCAAGCTGCCAAGATGAACACAGTAGAAGGAGGACTGAAAATGGCATCAGGTATGGGAAATAAGTGGATCAATGACAAACAAGAAACAACCGATTTTGAAGGGTCGGTGACGGTGACCTTTGAGGATTGGTCAACGGGCAGAGAAGAAAAATCGCCAGATGCTGGATTGCTTTTTCGAGTAGCTGAAGCTGAATTAAAAGAAAGTGACGATGTCGTGTCCGGCTATTATTTTGGTATCGATCCTTTCAAACAACAGGTCTTTTTGAAGCGAGGAGACACTACCAATGGTGAATGGGTTGAAATTGCTACAAAACGTCTGAAAATCGAGCCAGATACTGATTACCGCCTGACAGTCAAAGCAAGTGGCAATCATCTTTTGGGCTATGTAAATGAAACTGCTGACAGCTGGCCGGTGATTGACATTGTAGATGAAGATTTTATGAGTGGTAAAGTCGGCGTTCAGAATCAAGGATTGACGACGAGCTTTTCTAATTTTTCCGTAGCTGATTACCAGGCCCCAACGATTGAAGGGAAGACTTATCTCAATGCTGTTTTGGAAGAGGCTGCTGATCCAGATATTCTCTATTGGGAAGGGACTTATTATCTGTACCCTACAACTCCTGGTCGTAACATCGGGGGTATTAAAGTCTATACTTCAAAGGATTTAGTCAACTGGGAAGATGCTGGTATGGCGATGACAGCTGGTCCTGACAACTGGGGCGACAATGGTTTCTGGGCACCGGATCTCATCGAAAAAGACGGACGTTTTTATATGTATTACACGGCAAATGAGCATCTATGTGTCAGTGTAGCGGAAAATCCGTTAGGGCCATTCAAACAAGAAAAATTCGGCCCGATGCATGAGGATACCCAAGAAATCGATGCCCATGCCTTCAAAGATGACGATGGACAGTATTACCTTTATTTTGTCAGATTTGACAACGGCAACCATATTTGGGGCGCAAAGCTAAATGAAGATATGGAAACTATTGATGAAAGCTCAGTAGTGAAAGTCTTGTCACCCTCTCAGCCGTGGGAGATGGACATGGGTAACATCAACGAAGGGCCGTATATGTTGAAGCACGAAGGAAAGTATTATTTAACGTATTCCGGCTCCCATTTTGAAAGCCCATTGTATGGTGCTGGCTATGCTGTAGCTGACTCGCCTCTGGGACCTTTTGAAAAGTATGAGGAAAATCCTATCATGCAGTCTAATTCTTTGGCTCACGGCACCGGTCATCACGCCGTCGCAGAATCTCCGGACGGCAAAGAGCTGTTTATGATCTATCATCGCCACCAAACTTTGTACAACACAGATCCTCGAGAATTTGCTATTGATCGGATGCGCTTCACCAAGAACGATCAGGGGGAGACAGTATTAGAAGTCTATGGCCCAACTGTGACACCACAGCCTTATCCATCAGGCGTACAATAACAGTAAAAAAACCGCTGAGCATACACCATCTTAAACGCAAGCTGAGAAAGCCAGCTTTTGGAGATGGGTGTGTACCAGCGATTTTTTTATTGCTGCATAGCAACTCAATATTTCGGTATAATCCAGCCGGTGACTTGGTCTAATGCGATGGCGACTCCGCGGCTGACAATCGGTCGGCTCAAAAGCCAGAGAATGGTCACCGAACCGGCTAATAACCAGAAGAATTGTAGTGCTGGTAGGCCCCACCAGCTGCCCCCGGGTGGATTCATTGCGCCAATTCGATCGCCGATATCCACCAGTGGTGCCACCAAATAGACGTGAAGTAAATAAATGGCTAAGGTGTTTTGGCCCCAAATAGTGTAAAAACGGTGGCGGTTTTTTGCCAGCGTGATGAAGACGAAGATAAAGGCAAAGCTCAGCGCATACAGGTAAATGTCTGCCAATAGGTTTTGCCACAGGGGAATACCGATCAGATCATAAGCGCGATCCCCCCACAAAATTTCCGGTGGCAGATCAGCAGCTAACCACAAGCTGGCTGTTAACAGACCCACTGCGGCAATTAACAGACTCAGCAGGCGACGATAAGGGAAGCGGCGGATGCGAGCGATATGTTCTGGTCGACAGAAGTACCCAGCCAAAAAGAAAGGTAAAAAGCCCAACGTGCGCGCCATTGCCATGTAGGTACCGAATTCGGTCAAAAAACCAGAGAAGATGGCAACGACAAAACTAGCAATCAAGATGTGGCGTACTTTGACTAAATCTGGTAGTAAAAGGCGCCAGATAAACATGCAATAGAGATACCAAAGCGTCCACCCGGGATTTAGAATCAGGATTTCGTCGATTTTTCCTAGCGCCAACATAATCAAACTCAATAACAGGTTCAACAGCAGATATGGCAGCAAAAAATTACGAACAGCTGTCTCACGACCGCGCTGCAGGTTCTTGGAAAAATAGCCGGAAATAAAGATAAAGACCGGCATATGGAAGAAATAGATAAAGACATAAATAAATTCTGCTACATGATCCGTCAGACGAAAATATTCCAACGCATGACCGAAAATCACCAGAAAGATCAAGACGGCGCGGATATTATCGAAGGAATGGTCCCGGGGATTGGTTTGCGTCGTTGGATTTATTGCGAGTGACTCTGCTGTGGAAGACTTACTTGTAGCAGCCTTTGGGATAGCTTGCGGCGAGGACTGAGGTGTGGAAGGCTCAGTCTCTGCAGTGACACTCGGGACAACTGTCGACGATGGCTGCAACGGTGACAGTCTTCTGGCAGTTTCTTGTGAGTTGTCGACGACCTGTCCCCGTCTGGCTTCAGAGGTCTCTTGTTGTCGTCGAAGTCGGCGTTCTTCTTCTCGTTGTTGGATCCATTCCCGCAGATTTTGGTGTTCTCGCACCGGGGGTTCCAAGACGTCTAATGGAATCGCCGGGTCATCGAATTCATTGATGAAAGGAGCGCTATGAGGTATAGAATCTGTCGTAGTTGTCGGAGAATCAGCGGTCTCTGGGGTTGCAAGTGGTGCTGTTGCTTCTTTGCTTTCAGGTGTCGTATTAGGCTCACTAGCTTTCGCTGAGGAATCCTCGGTGGTGGCAATAAGCGGATTACTGGAAGCCGTCGTTTCAGCCGCTGTTACTTTTTCAGTAAGTCTGGCGGTTTGGGTTGCAGCGGCAGTTTCACTTTTTTCGGTGATGGCTGCTGCTTTTTTGTCCGCAGCAGGGATAGCCCTCTGTGGAGCCTCATCGGTAACAGATGGCATTGATTGTGCATCCTCTGCGGGGGAAGTTGTTTTTTTATAGGGAGCGGTAGGTTCTGAAATAATAGACACCTCCTGTAAGAATAAGGTATGCTTAAAAAAACTGTGTCATCTGTCAGTCGAACGGTTCTGTCAAATACAACAAGGCAGTAGGGAAGCGTGCCTGCCTATTTTGGCAAAAAATGACAAGTTTTGTCTCTATGATAGCATGTTTTTTGCAGGTGAGATACACGGCTATTAAGCCATTCGTGAAAAAGGCCGCGATCATCGCTTGTTATCGAAGAAACTGTTCCGGCAGAGATTTGGAGGAGCCCATGAGATTCTCAGCGAAATTCGTCAAACAAGTATTTAAAGTCATCAATATGAAAAAATTGGTAGGCAAAAATATGGTCACTCCGCCGCGCCGCTTGGAATGGAATGCCCAACAGCTGAAGCGCACAGAACTGGCGCAGCGTTCTGAAGATATTGCCGGGTCTGAATTGATTACGCTGTTTCCAGATCACCCTACCAATCGCCATGTTTTTTATCTGCATGGGGGTGGCTATGCGTTGGAAGCTTCGCCATTTCACAAGGAGATTCAGGAGTATTTTGTGAAGACATACGGCTTGAAGGTGAGTGCCTTTGACTATCCGCTGGCTCCGGAGCATACCGCCCAGGTAACGTTGGAACGCACGCTGGCGGCTTATTTACGATTGGCATTTTTGTATCCTGATGATCACTTTTATTTATTTGGCGATTCAGCGGGGGGAGGGCTGGCATTGAGTTTAGCCCAACATTTGCAGGAGAAAAGAGCTGCGGCCAACTCTGAAACAGCGGCTACTGCTGGGCAAAAAGCAACACAATCAACTGACCAACGCTACGAGCAGTTGCCAGTGTCAGTGCCGGAAAAACTGGCGTTGATTTCTCCTTGGCTGGATCTGACCCTGAGTGATCCGCGAATTTCTGCTATCGAGGACAAAGATGTCTTGTTACAACGAGATTTGTTGGCTGAAGCGGCTCGTAATTATGCCGGCGGGCTGCCGCTGGAGGATCCACGAGTTTCACCGCTAAAAGGACCATTGGAAAATCTGGGACAGCTCTTAGTAATTAGTGGCACTGACGATATTTTGAATCCCGATGTTTTGCGACTGCAAGAACGAATCAACGCTTTGGGATCACAAGAAAGTTCAGGTACTTGTCTGCATTTAGAGATTGCACCGGACATGATGCACGATTTTGTAGTTTATCCTTTGAAGGAAGCAACGCCGTATTTGGCACTGATCGGACGATTTTATGTAGATGAGCTGGCAGCGGGTGAATAGCAACCAATAAATAATGATCAATAAAAAACGACTCTCACCGAAGCAGCGCTTGAGTGTGGCTGGATAGCCAACAAAGAGCTTGCCGGCTGAGAGAGCCGTTTTTTGTTTTTTTTTTAAACCAGTTACTCCGCAGCTTTGATTTCACAGCTGTCACTAGTGGCTTCTCCGAGGGTTTCTGAAAGTGATTCAAGAGATTCAGAGTTGGTTGGCAGCTTTCCCATCAGTTCTTTAAAATTAAAGAAGAAATTCAATGTGATGGAGGTCAATGCACCGGCCAAAATACCGGATCCGAAGATGTTTTGCACGAGTTCTGGAAAGTTAGCATAAAAGTTCGGATACACAGAAGGCAACATTGCAACGCCGAGGCTCAGTCCGATAATCAGCATATTTTGATTGCCGCTGAATTCGACACCTTTGAGCATATTAACAGCACTGCCGATGATGACGCCAAAAATCGCAAAGCCCAGGCCTCCCAATACAGGTTGAGGGATCACAGAGATTAAGGCAGAAAATTTGGGGATAAAGCCGGCAATTAATAACATTGCGCCAGCACAAGCGGTAGCGTAGCGGCTTTTTTCTTTAGAGAGGTCTAGTATGCCCAAATTTTGCACAAAGGCCGTGGGTTGAACAGCATTAAAGCCTCCGGAAAAGAACGTAGCAATCCCCAGCGTTTTCAGGGTACGGCCAAACTGTTTTTCATCCAGCTCTTTTTCGACGATATTGTGGATACCCATCGAAGTTCCCGAGACTTCCACCATTCCTAAAATCATCACGATTAAGTAACTCGGTAGCATATTGAGATCTAATCGGGGCAAGCCGTAGTGTCCCGGCAGGTTTAAATCAAACCAAGGAGCCGCAGCGACAGGTGTCATATCCACCATTCCCATCAAAGCGGCGACGACAGTTCCCACTAGCAGTGCAATTAAGATGGATAAGTTTCCGAGAAAGCCTTTTAAGTACTTGCTTAAAAAAATGTGGAATAAAAAGATTCCTAAAGCTAGAAAGAAGGGCTTTAGTTCGATTGACTGAGTTAAGTCATAAGCTCGATCCCCCATCATCCAATGAAAGGTGTTGGGCAAAAGGGCGACCCCTAATACCATTAAGTTTGTTCCAACTACAATTGGTGGGAAAAAGCGACGGAGCTTTACCCAAAAGCCTGACAGCAAAAAGCAGAACAGTCCGGCTACCATCGTACAACCAGCCACTGCTGCAAAGCCTGCTTGAATATTGTCGGCGCCTAATAAGGTGCTGGTGACGACTGGGATTACAGCGAAGTTCGCCCCAAGAGCCATGGGAATCAGCGGACTGGTGCGGGGAATGATATTCAAGGCAGCCAATAGCGAGCTGACTCCGGAACAGAAAATAACAGCGCTTACAAAAAAGCGTGTTTGACTGGGATCCAAGCCGGCACTGGCAGAAATAATCAAAGGCACGGGAATAGCTGCCAAAATAGCGATAACCGTATGTTGGAAACCCAGTGGTAGTAGTTGGGATAAAGGTAACTTGCGATTGGTACCTTCAGTAGATACCTCCGAGTTAGGTGAGTGTAGCGAGTGGTCTTGAACAGGTCTTTCATCCATAAGTGGAAAAGTCTCCTTTCTTCTCAAAGCAGCCGGGCTTGTGGAATCTGCGAGCAGCCGCTTGATTGTTGAAAAGCCGTGAAGCTTCCTAGTTGGTAGTCATCTTCACGGCTTGAATGTATAGCACTAGTGATAGCAGGTTTTTCAGTTTTTGTCGGTGTTGTTCTGACGTCGTTTGGCAGTGTTTTCCACGGCGTCAACAATTTTTTGATAGCCAGTGCAGCGGCACATGTTACCGGAAAGGCCTCGCCGAATTTCTTCACGAGTGGGATTTGGAATATCATCTAGTAATTGCTTGCTGGAAACAATCATGCCAGGAATGCAAAAGCCACATTGAACTGCGCCGGCGTCAATGTATTCTTCTTGAATATCACTCAAGGTGCCGTCAGGAGCGGTTACTCCTTCAATCGTAGTGACTGTTTTGCCGTCTGCCCAAGTAGCCAAGTAAAGACAGCTGTCGATGGTTCGTCCATCAATAATCACGGAGCAGGCACCACATTCGCCGACACCACAACCTTCTTTGGTTCCCATCAAGCCGAATACTTCTCGCAAGACTTCCAACAGACTTTTGCGAATATCAATGGTACAAAAAACCGCTTCGTCATTTAGGGTAAAGCGAATAGTTTGAGTCGGGATTTCGGTAACAATCCCGTTTTGCTTCAATTGACTCATCCTTGTTCCTCCTTTTTCGTAGCGGAAACTTTCAGCGCTTCGACGATATTGCGCCCTGGCAGGATGGAGACTAGGTAGTCCCGATATTCTTTGGAAGCTCGCCAGGAATCGCGGGTATTGGTATCTTCCAGACATTTGGCACCGATAGCTTTCAGGTTCTCATCGGTGATTGTTAAGCCGCGGGCAAAGGCCTCGGCTGTATACATGCGGATTGGTGTGGGTGCAGCGACCCCAAAACAGATGCGTAGATCTTCAATAATCCCGTCTGTTTGTTTTACCAAGGTGGAACAGCTGAGATTGGCAATATCCAGCGCTTGTCGTTGGGCAAATTTGGTGTAATGGCCGGTATAGCCTTCATAGTCCTGGCGGGAGATTTTGATCTTCACTAGGATTTCTCCTGGGGACAGGTCCACCCAACCGGCACCTTTATAAAAATCAGCAATAGGTACATTCTTGATGCCGGCACTGGAATGGACTTCTAAGACGGCATTGTAGGCAAAGAGCGTAGGGGCGCTGTCAGCAGAGGTGGCACCATTACAGACATTGCCGCCAATCGTTCCGACATTACGAGTTTGCGGACCTCCTACTAATGCGACAGCTTCTCCTAACAAATGAAGGTGTGCTTTAATCAACGGATGGTGCTCAATTTCGCTAAAGGTGTTCATGGCACCAATCACCAAAGTCCCGTCGTCTTCCAAATAAATGTCGTGAAGCTCCGGGATACGGGTGATGCCAATCAAATCGCAGCCAACATAGCCGGACTTCATTTCACGCGCTTTTACCATGACATCCGTTCCGCCAGCAACTAAGCGGGCCGTGGGTTTTTCACCAGTAATGGTAAAAACATCAGCTAAGGTTGCGGCTTCGTGATAGCCGGTGATATCATACATACTCTTTTCTTCCTTTCTATATATGAAAGTGGGGTAGAAAGGCAAGGCTTCAAATCGTCCTCACCTAAAACCCTTCTACCTGAAATTTTTCTAGAACTAATCTTCAATAACGCCGGCTTTTTTCATTGCCTCAAAAACTGCCTGTGTAGCTAACGGAATTTGATTAATGGCTACCCCTGTCGCATTTTTTACCGCATTGCGGATAGCCGGAGCAGGTGAACACAGCGGATTTTCACCGAGGGATTTATTTCCGTACGGCCCTAATGGATCCACAGATTCCACAAATTCATGGTCAAAGTCCGGCAAATCCATCATGGTTGGGATTTTGTAATCCAATAGGTTATTGTTCAATGGCTTGCCGGCAGCGCTGTAACGCAAGCCTTCGCTTAAACCGAAAGCCACTCCCATCGCCATGCCGCCTTCCACTTGACCACCTGCTAAAAGAGGATTGATAATCTTACCGGAGTCATGGACATTCATACAGCTCAGTAAAGTTACTCGGCCAGTTTGGACATCGACTTCTACTTCAGCTAAGGTACAGCCGGTAGCGTAGGAGTTGTGGTGAATGTTCACGGAAGATTCTGCCACGATGGCACGACCGTGTTGCATATCATAAAATGAAGCTAGGGCAAAGTCTGCTAAAGACACGATTACTTGGCTATTGTGGGCATAAACAATCTGATTGTTTTCGATATCCATGTATTCGGGGCGGATGTCATACATTTCTGAAGCGCGTGTCAAGATCTGATTTTTCATCTTTTCGGCGCATTCTCGGACCGCAAAACCAGTGATATAGCTTTGACGAGAGGCGTAAGCACCAGTGTCAAAAGGATCGATATCGGTGTCGGTCATAGCATCTCGGATAATTTTGTCATAGCTGACTCCCAATGTTTCAGCAGCCATCTGACTAAAGGTAGTGTCTGAGCCCTGCCCAATTTCAGTGGCTCCCAGCATGAGTTTAAAGGAACCGTCTTGAATCAAAATCAAGCGGGCACCGGAGACCTCCAGACCAAAAGGATAGGTTCCAGAACCGTAAGAAAAGCTGGCAACACCGACACCACGACGTTTAGCGCCCTTTTTGTACTGTAGGCTTTCTTGAAGCTTACGGTCATAGTCAAAGGCAACACGGCCTTTCTGTAAACAGTCGTTGACCTTGAAATTAAACTGTTGGATTTTGCTTAAAGGATTTAAATAACCCTCCGGACGACCGTTTTTGATACGAAATTCGATGGGATCCATCCCGATTTTTTCTGCACAATCGTCGATTACAGATTCTAAGGCATACATGACTTGCGGGATACCATAACCTCGCATGGCACCAGCTGCGGCGATGTTGGTGTAAATTGTTTTCGCCGCGTAACGGAGGTTTTCGGTAGTATACAGGGAATTGATAAAAGTGCCCCCCTTACCGCCAATCGCATGGCCGTGGGAAGCATAGCCTCCTTGGTTACTCAACACACCGAAATCGATGGCAGTGATGGTTCCGTCACTTTTTAAGCCGATAGCGATATCGTAGTCAATGGCGTGGCGTGTACGGGTATTGGCCAAAGATTCTTCCCGAGTCAAGTTGATTTTCACTGGCCGGCCGCCACAGAGCATACTGAGAGCAACTGTCAGAGGCTCGATCGTTACGTCTTGCTTGTTACCAAAGCCGCCGCCGATAAATGGTTTTTTTACGCGGATTTGAGACCAGGGAATCCCTAAAGCTTGCCCGATAATCCGCCGACAGATATGGGGAATCTGCGTTGAACTGATACAGACCCAGCGTTGATCGTCATTGCGGAAGGCTACCGCAACTTGTTTTTCCATATGGGCATGCTGCTGGATTCCAGTGGAAAATTGCTCTTTCACTACGAAATCAGCTGCCGCTAATCCCGCTTCTACATCGCCGAAACCGACATTGGTATTGGCAATGACGTTGTCTCGTTCTTCGTGAATTCGGCGGGCATCTGGCGCCATTGCTTCTTGCGGTGTTAAGTAGACAGGATATTCTTCGTAGGTTACTTTGATTTTAGCCAGCGCTTTTTCTGCTGCCAACTCGGTTTTAGCCACCACGGCAGCAATCTCTTCTCCGTAGACTCGTACATTGCGATTGAGCATCAAGCGGTCCTCGATATCCCGCTTGGCTTCTAACATGGCATAAGGATGACCAGCTGTCGCATATTGATTTTGGGGGAGGTCTTCTGGCAAGACAATCTTGATGACATCAGGCATTTGCGCAGCTTCTGTTATGTCATAAGTCACCACTCGCCCGTGAGCAATGGTGGAGCGCAAAATCTTGGCGTGAAGACAGTTCAGGATTGGGAAGTCATCGGTGAAGTTGGCCTCGCCTTTGACCTTGGCCGCGGCATCCCAGCGGCGTTCTTTTTCCCCGACAGTAGCGTTTTTCATGGTAGTTCTCCTTTCTAATCACGAAGCATTGAATAAAATTTTAAAAGAAAAATGAAAATTATTTAGTTGGCAGCTTAAAAAAAACACGCGCGCAATTTCACGCGATTTTGCAAACGTTTTATTTACATAGAGATTCTAGCATTGTCAAAAATAGAATACAATCTGCTTTAAAATTTAATAACGAGAGAATATTAATTTCGAGAATGCACAATGTTTTGGCAATGCCTGGACCTTGTGCTTACAATAATAGAAAACTGATCTAGACCGAATTAAACATTTAAAATAACGGTGAGAATAGTTCTCAATGTTCGTGTTTTTCTTTTTTGTTTTTTGCGAATGCTTTTGTATTAGTAATTAGAATTTGTTTAGCATCCGCTATTTTTTTGAAAATATAACGGTTTAAAAAATATGGTGGAGTAAGTCGAAGCAGGCTTATGGCAACTAATAAAGTTCTCCCGGCAATTCCTGCTTAGGGTCGTGGTATACTTGAAAAAAGCTTTTTAGCAGATAACAGGCCCTTATTGGTGCGCTGTTTATCCGCTGCGAAAGGAGGCAGTATGCAACTAGAAAAACTTTACCCCGGTGATTTTTTGCAGCTGGATCCGATATTTGAGAGCGGCCGTTTGATCCTGCCGTTTTATGGCAGTCATTCCCGTGGCAAAGAGCAGTTCTTAGCCGCAGTAAAAGCCGGAACCGCTTATCAGACAGAAGCATACGGCTATCGTTTTTATCTAACAGTAAATGAAGAGGTGCGCCACTGTCTGACAGTCACGAATCTGTTGGTGGCTCCCATTGATGACGCTCTTTTGCGACTGGGAACTAATGGACAGGGGGAGCTGACTTGGCGGCGATTACTTGAAGTGTTGGAAACGACGGCCCGCAGTCGCTTTGTGGCAAAGTTGGTCTTGGCTTTTACCACGACCGCCAGCAATCAGGAGTGGTTGACCGCACAAGGCTATCAAGCAGTTGCGGAGGGCTTTGAAAAGTCCCTGACGTATCGCACTGGTCTGGTCTTAGGGGGCGGTGGTGCTCGAGGCGCCTATCAAATCGGTGTTTGGGAGGCATTACAGGAATTGCAGATTCCGCTGCAAGTAGTGACTGGTGCTTCTGTTGGGGCGCTGAATGGTGGTTTAATCTTGGTGGGGGATGTGGCGGCTGCCAAAGAACTGTGGCTAGCTATCAGTACAGATCAGGTTTTGCAGTTTCCCCGCGCCGCCTCTGACAATCACAGTCTAACGCGGCTTTTACAACAGGTCCAATCGCTGACAATTACCGCGCTTAGAGAAAATGGTGCCAGTACAGAACCTTTGGAACAGCTGATTTATGACGCTTTAGATGAGGAGAAAATGCAGGCCAGTCCAGCAGAACTCTATGTCTGCACCACCCATCTACCGGATTTTACGGAGAAAGTGGTTCACTTTGATAAAAACGACTGTGCCGGCAATCTGCAGTGGTTAATTGCTTCTGCTTCTTTTTATCCCGCGATGAAAGCCAAAGAAATCGCTGGCAATTATTACATTGACGGTGGCTATCGCAACAATTTACCGGTGGATGTGGCCTTGGCACAAGAAGTCAGTGAGTTGATTGTAGTGGACGTTAACGGTCCCGGATTTATTAAACGAACCCCAATCCCTGAAACTGTGGCGACGGTGCCCTTTGATTCTCCTTGGACCTTAGGAAGTTTTCTAGTCTTCGATCGGGAACGTTCTCGAATCAATTACCAGCTGGGCTATCTGGAAACCATGAAGCATTTTGGACGCGGCAAGGGCTACTGGTACACCTTTAGCGAGGAAGAAGAAGCTGCGTTGAACAAAGCTTGGCGCCGGTTCTGCCGCCGATTGCAGCAAACCGATGATCCCCTCTGGCAACTCATCAAAGGGCGACCATTTTGGAGTCGTTTGAATAAAGCCTACCAAAGCAAGGTTGTGTTCGAAACAGCGGGTTCTGCTTTAGCGGAGTTGTGTGGCGGGTTATTGAATGTCCCACCAGAAAAATGCTATGAAGCGGCTGAATTTCTGCCGGTTCTGAAAAAGGCCTGCAATGCGCAGGCAGAGCCGATTGAAGGCGTTTTGTCAGTAGCAGAATGGCTGCGTCAATATCGGGAACGACTGTTGGCAATTTCTGACACTCGTCAACTGCTGTATTGGCAGCGAAGTTTTACAGCCAAAACCCCTATCACAGCAGCATTGAGGCAACTGCTTGAGTTGACGCCTGTTACGGCAGTGGCCGGTGCATTTTTGACAGAATTGCTTGCCACATCCACAAAAAGCGATGAGATAACGCATAGTTAATTAAGACAGAGCAGGTTCACCTGCTTTTGAAACAGAAACGGAGGAAGACAGATGGCACAGGAATTTTCATTTGAGATTGTAGAAGAGATTGCTGTTCTTTCGGAAAATCCGAAGGGCTGGCGCAAAGAGTTTAATTTGGTAAGCTGGAACGGACGACCACCGAAGTTCGATATTCGTGATTGGGCACCAGAGCATGAGAAAATGGGCAAAGGTGTCACCTTGAGTAACGAGGAATTTGCTGCCTTGAAAGAGGCCATCCAACAGATGTAGCAACCTGGCTGACTATTTTTTGGATTGAGCATGATGGTTATAGAAAAACAAAGTGAGGGAAAACCGATGATCAAAAGCATGACCGGATTTGGCAAAAGTCGAGAGGAAAATGACCGCTATACGGTAGAAGTCGAAGTCAAAAGCGTCAACCATCGTTTTTTGGATGTTCAAATTCGCAGTCCCAAACAGGTAAATCCATACGAAGGAACCATCCGCCAACTTATCAAAGAGCGGCTTCCTCGAGGTCGGGTAGAAGTCTTCGTTACAGTTAAAGAAACCGGCGATGATACCAAAGCCGTAACAGTTCACTGGGGCTTAGTGGATCAACTGGTGAAGGAGCTGAAAGCAGAAGCCGCCGCTCGCTATGGTGAAACAGATTTGGAAGTGGCCGCTATTTTGCAGCAGTTGGTGACCTTGCCGGATTTTGTAGAAATCAAAGAAGACAAGTCTGATGATACTGGTCTGGAGGAGCTTTTAGTGACTGCCGTCAGTCAAGCTGCGGCACAAAATGCCAGCAGTCGCGAGCAAGAAGGTGCCGGCCTGGCAACCGTCATGCAGGAAAATCGCCAGACTATTGCCGATGCGCTTTCTCGCCTGCAGGAATTCGTGTCTATCTATGAAGAAGAATACCGGACACGGTTTGAGAAAAAGCTGCAGGATTATCTGGGTGAGACAGTGGATCAAGACCGCCTCCTTACTGAATTGGCATTGCTTTTGGAACGTGGAGACATCCATGAAGAACTGGACCGTTTGACAATCCACCTGCGAAAATTCGATGATTTGCTGGCTGCGACTGAACCCGTCGGTCGAGAATTGGACTTTTTGATTCAAGAAATGAACCGAGAAATCAACACAATCGGCTCCAAATCCGGTGCCATCGAGATCAAAGAACTGGTGGTACAAATGAAAACCACCGTTGAGAAGATCAGAGAACAAGTGCAAAATGTAGAGTAGCAGCTGATAAACAGACTGTGGACTGTATTTTTTAAAAAACAGCTTCTTCGCATATCCTTCGCCAGATTCGCAGACTATCGATATAATATAGAAGAAGGCTGTTGCTGGCTGTACTCCGAATAGTTTCTGGGAGCACTCCGGCATAAGAGAAAGGCGGAAACAAGATGAAGTATTATGATGTGACTTTTCACGGTGTCAGTGGGCGTTCTGTGGTGAAGCGGACGGTTCCTTCCGAGCGGGATCCTTATGAAGCGTGGCAGGATGCTTGTGCTTTAGTAACAGACGATGAGATCCGCTTGTTGGTCAATGAAACCTATGTGACTATGCGACGGGAATTGATTTCCCGCATTGATGTGGAAGCGGTGACTGATCCGATTGATGAAGCCGAAACCCGCAAAGACGAGCTGCGCAATGTAATCAACACACTTTCTAACATGGGGCTGTAAAAAGTAATTGATTTTACCGGGAGAGGGCAACCTGTCCCGGTGCTTTTTTGACTGCAGCTCATCTGCATAAACTGAAGGCCCGCTGTTTTAAAAAAGGAAATTGGGTAGGCTATCAATAAAAAAAGAAAGTACCTTTTGAGGCCTGCTCAATTCAGATGAAGCAAAATCCTAAAGTTTTCACCAGTCTATGCAAGTCCCTCTTGAAACTTTTGCGAAAAAAGTGCAAAATAGACGAAAAGATAGACTGGCACAGTGTGGCGATTTTTTCCGCGGAAGCAGCGGCTTTTTTTTATTGAAAAGCACCAGTCAAACAGAAAGGACGAAACCATGTCAGATCGTGGGTTGTTGATCGTATTGTCCGGACCATCCGGAGTGGGCAAAGGCACTGTTAGAAGAGCGATTTTCGAAAGTGAAGATAATGATTTTCAATATTCCGTTTCCATGACTACTCGCCCGATGCGGGCAGGCGAAGTGGAGGGTGTGGATTACTATTTCCGGACCCGGGAGGAATTCGAGGCGCTGATTGCTGCCGGTGAGATGTTGGAGTATGCTGAGTATGTAGGCAATTATTACGGTACGCCACTGTCTTATGTACAAAAAACACTGGATGAAGGCAAAGATGTTTTCTTGGAGATTGAAGTCCAAGGCGCTCGTCAAGTGAAAGAAAAAGCTCCAGACGGCGTGTTTATCTTCTTGACCCCGCCGGATCTGCATGAATTGAAAAACCGAATTGTCAACCGAGGAACCGATGCGATGGAGATTATCGAAGAACGCATGCGGGTTGCCCGGGAAGAAATTGAAATGATGGCCCTGTATGACTATGCTGTTGTGAATGACGAAGTGCCTAAAGCGGTGGAACGTATCAAAGACATTATCGCCAGTGAACACTTTCGCGTCGACCGTGTGATCGGAAAATATATCAAAATGCTAGAGGAGATGTAATACGTTATGATGTTAAAACCTTCAATCGACAAATTGCTAGACCGTGTCAATTCTAAATATTCCTTGGTGATTCTGGCGTCAAAACGCGCCCACGAACTAGATGCCGGTGCTAAACCGACTGTAGATTCTTTTGAATCGGTAAAATCTGTGGGACAAGCTTTGGAAGAAATCGAATCTAAAACAGTAATCAATGATCCGCATCCAGAGATCAAACGTGCGCGTATCAAAATGGAAGAACAAGAACGTAAAGCACAACAAGAACAAGAAAAGAAAGAACTGGAGAAAAAAATCCGGGACGAACAAAAAATGTAAATCAGACCACCAACTTCTGATTGTAACAATCAAAAAGCCCCATCCCTTCGATGCTAATTTGCCAAGAGGGATAGGGCTTTTTGTTTTGGATGAGAAAATAGCGTTCGATGTGTTAGTTAATTTTATCAGATTGATCGTCATCCTATAAAAGTATCAAGCAAAAAGTACTGTTTGAAAGTAAAAATAATTATTAAACAAGATTATAAGCTGCTTTCTTTTTAATTGGTGACGAATGACCTTAGAAAAGATACAATTAAAAAAATGGTTTCTTTAGGGGGCGGATAGCTATGATTTCAAAGAAAGATAGTGGCAATGCAAGGCTGCTATTATTAGTGTCTATTATAAGTTTTGCTCTGTTGCTAATAATTTACTTTGTGAATTTTCGTGAACTCACACAACAACACTTAGCTATTTGCTTAGGGCTAATCCTCGTATCAGTCGTAAGCAGTGGCGTAGCTTTTAAGAAAGGCGGAAATAGATATCTTGCAATTGGAATTGTTCTTCTGAATATCGCGTTAGTGTTGTTTGCCATATTGGCAACTATCATGTCGTTGCGAAATAACGGAAATTAATCAAGAAAACAGCTATTTCAGTCTACCGAGATTGGTGAAAAAGTTGATTCAAGAAAAGCGGTAGGACTTGGATAAGCTTTTACTCGATGTCCGCCAACAGCGATAAATCAATGAGGCCCGCTCATTCATTTACTGCTTTTACGGTAAGTTTCCTGTTGAGTTTTTGTTGCAAGAGGTGTAGATGTTCTGGGCTGAGGCCGGCTTGGCGAAAATAAGTGTCGGCATTTCCGTAATGGTGGGCCAGATGGTTCAAAAAGCGGCTCATGTTCTGGGCATCTGAGCGTAACAGTGTTGGGTCGATAGTGGTTTGAACCGATTGGAAGCGGCTGTCGGCAGCAAGAAAAGTATGGGTGACTTGGTAATCCGCGATGATGTCAGGGTAAGCTGCTTCTGCCAATTCTAAAAGCAGGGCAGCAACCACGCCGGTACGATCTTTGCCGGCGGCGCAGTGAAAGAGGGTAGCGCCGCTATTTTCAGCCAACAACTCAAAAATCAAACGCAACTGTGAGGAACGTTCTTCCAGCAGTCCGATATAGAAGTCGCCTAGATCAAAGCTGTGGCTTTCCAGGTTTTGAGTTGCATCAGCCACGTCGCCAATCATCAGGGGGATATTGAAATATTGAATGGTTTCAGTCACAGGGTCAGGTTGCTGCAACAATTCTTCTGCTGAACGCAAATCAATGATGCGAGTGACGCCATAGTTTTGTAAAAATTGGATGTCAGGGATGCTTATGTTTTGGAGACCGTCACTTCTAAGGAATGTTTGCCAAGGGGTAGGACCTGATGGTGTAGGAATACCACCTAAGTCGCGGGTGTTGAGGGTACCTGTCAAAGGCAGTCGAGTATAATGTTCCATGTGAAACTCCTCCAATTCTATTTTTGTAGTTTTTACTGTAGGGTCGGAAGCAAAATCGCAGCCGACCGTAACCTTCATTAACTTAAACTTATTTTTGTAGGGCAGTCTTTAGCGGCTGCTCTTTTTGAGACGTCCTACTAGAAGCTCCATTGTGACCATCGTCAAAAAGATGACTAAAATGATTGTGGAGATGCGGCCGTAATCGTATTTGCCGATAGCTTTGGTGAGCAGGGCGCCGATTCCGCCGGCTCCCACCATTCCAAGGGAGATGGATTCGGCGATGTTGCTTTCCAGTCGGATTGCCGTCCAAGAAAGAAACGGGTTCTTTAACCCTGGCAAAAGACCATGCCAGATAATCTGTCCCCAAGAGGCACCAGCGGCTTGCAAGGTTTCGATGATGGCTGGCTCTTGCTCTTCAATCGAGGCGATAAAAGATTTGGTGAGATAGCCGGTGGTAGGGAAAATCATTCCGATGACAGCAGCGGTATTGCCAAAGCCCAAGCTGGCGACGACGATCAAGATCCAGATTAAAGAGGGTACCGCCCGCACGAGGCTGACCAATCCTTTGATTACACCGGAAAATAGTGGCAGCGGGGCAGTGTTGGCAGCACCTAAAAAAGCCAGAAATAAAGATAAAATCCAGCCGATGGTCAGACCGGCAACTGCCAAAGCCAGCGAAACTCCTAACTGCGGGAGAATCTCCGGTAATGCAGCAATATCCAATACCATGAATTTACGGAGAATACGGCCGGCGAGTTTTCCCCGTTGCAAAAAAGTGGCTAAATCCAGATTTAAAGCTGCGGTGCTGGTGAAAAACAAAACACTCAGCAACGCAATCAGTCCACTGCGAAACCATTGTTGGCGCTTTGGGGAAAGAGGAATAGTAGTAGAAGACATAGGTGATTTCCTTTCTGAAATGAGATTCGATAGCTGTCTAGAGGATTTTTTTCCGCAAACGGCTCACAGTGAATTCGGTCAATAAGACCATCACCACCAACATGACAATTAGAAACAAAGCTTCATGGTAGCGAAACAGTCGGATATTGGTCTGAATCATGATCCCAATCCCACCAGCGCCTACCATCCCCAAAATCGCCGAGGCTCGAATGTTGATCTCAAAGGAAAATAACGTCCAGTTCAGCCAAGCAGGAACGAACTCTGGCAACAAGCCGTGAAAGAGCACCTGTAGATAACTAGCCCCGCCAGCTCGCAAAGCCTCTAGCTTGGTGGCCCCAATCTCATCAATAGATTCAGCGTAGGAGCGAGCCAAAAAGCCCAGTGTTGCCAAAATCAATGCCAAAAGTCCAACGAGATTTCCAATCCCGAAAATATAAACCAACAAACTGGCCCAGACTAAAACGGGGATGTTTCGCAAAAAACTGATGAAAATCCGGACCAGCAGACGTAGCCCGCGAACAGGATTGGTTTGTTCGGACATCAAGAGTCCAAAAAACAGCGCTAAAAAGGCGGAGCAATAGGTTCCTACTACAGCAAACAAAACAGTTTCCAGCACCAGGGGAAGATAGCTGTTCAAGTTGGCGATTTTCATGGGCCAAAAATTCTCCCAAAAGAAGCGCAGAAAATCCGGAAAACCCGCCAGTACAGTGAAAGGATTAACTTTTAGATAGGCAAAACTTGCGACAATCACTGCTAACACCAAGGAAATACCAGTAGTTTTCTTCAGCGCAGCTTCCTCTGACAAGGAAAGCGTTTGTGACTTTGCAACAGGAGTTTCTGGGTTATTCATAGTGCCAGGCCTCCTGTTTCTTTTGTCGCTGTGCTTAAAGCAGTTTCACTGGCGACAACCGCAGTGCTGTTGACTAATGGGGCATGAAGCTCGGTAGCATTGGGAATCGGTGCTTCATTCGGAGCAGTGGGGGTGATTTCCTTGATTGCTGCTTTATTGTCTTTGTTTTCAGTACCAGTAAGGGACATCTGCTCTTCTTTACCGGCGTAGATGGCAGCCGTAATCTTTGTACTCAGCGCTTCTGGAGGTCCGTCAAATACGATTTTCCCCTCTTTAACTCCCAGAATACGGGTGGCATATTGCTTGGCATAATCAACTTGATGCAAGTTGACGATGCAAGTGATCTGACGGCGGGTAGTGATGGTTTTCAGTTGATCCATGACAATGTCGGCGGATTTTGGATCCAAAGAAGCGATGGGCTCGTCTGCCAAGATCAGCTTAGGCTCTTGCATGAGGGCCCGACAGATACCGACTCGTTGCATCTGTCCGCCAGAAAGGTCACTGGCTCGTTGATAAATCTGATCTTCCAACCCCACTGTTTTCAGCAAATTCAGCGCTTGACTTCGTTCAATTTCCGGGTATAAGCCCAATAAAGACTTATAAAAAGGCATTCGGCTGAGCCGTCCATGGAGGACATTTTTGATGACGTTGGTGCGGCCAATAAGATTGTAATGTTGGAAAATCATGCCAATGTCGCCTCGTTTTTTTCGTAGCGCGCGGCCTTTCAAGCTGGTTAGCTCGCAACCGTCAAAATACACGGTGCCGCTAGTCGGTCGTACCAACTGGTTAATGGTCCGGATCAGGGTGGATTTTCCGGCTCCTGATGGACCAATCACCACGATAAATTCTCCTGACTGGACAGAGAGATTGATGCCGTCGAGGGCCAGCTTTTTACCATCGTAACTTTTCTTTAGATCGGTCAAACGCAGCAATTCCGTCATGCTTATTCCTCCTCAATTCCCAGTGTATCCACCATTTCTTTCACCACCGCGTAGTCGCTGTCATGTGCTTCAGTGAAGCGTACCTCGCCAGCACCATAAAAGGATTTGAAATAGTCGGCGTTGTCATAGCTTAGATAAAAGTCTTTCAGCTTCTTTTTGATGTTTTCGTCGAGATCTTTGCGGACGACAAAGAGCGCATTGGGGATCACTTCAGTTTCACCGATAATTTTCAAGTCATTTTTTTTGATTAAGCCGGCGTTTACCAGCATTGGGATTGTCTGACCAGCCACGGCGGCCGCATCATAGTCTCCTTTGACGACTCCCAAAATGCTGGCATCGTGTTTGCCGGAATACGCAACGGTTTTGAAAAAGTAGCCAGGTGTTTCCAGTTTGCCCGTGTCTAGAGCCAAGTCTTTGACCAATGTAGTTTTTGGATACATGTAGCCGGAAGATGAGGCAGGGTCTACGAAAGCAAAATTTTTATCTTTCAGATCTTTCAATTCGTTGATGCTGCTGTTGTCTTCTCGAGTGATAAAAACTGTGCGGTAAGGTTCAGCTCCCATCGATGTGGTGGTCACCAGCGGCTCAGCGCCAGCAATCTTTTTGGCTTGGTAATAACTCATGGGGCTTACTAGAAGCACGTCTAACTTACCGGCTTTCAAAGCTTCGATTCCTACAGAATAATCAGCTCCCTCCATCTCTTCCACGGGTAAGCCGATTGCTTTTTCCATATCTTTGCGGAATCCTTCGTGCTTGGTTCCGGCATCAGGGTTATTTTCATCCGGCATCTGCACGATCGTAATTTTTTCTGGTGCGGCTGCCTGTGCCGTCTCAGATTGACCTTTACAACCGGTTAACAGCAACAACCCCGCAGTCATAGCTAAACTTGCAACAAACATTTTCTTTTTCATTTTTGCACTTCTCCTTTTGATTGGTTGGGACGACAGCTGCTTGAAGCAGGTATGTTAGCGAGCTGTGAACGATTGTAGTTTATAATGCTTCGAGGGCGGTTTCATCAATTTTCAGTTATGTTTACGTAAAGAATGACGCCTTTTCTGTAAACGAACAGTAAAGGTTGCTGTTGGATCGTTTTATGTAGCTTGCCAACGTGGTATTCTGGTAAGGTAAGCAGCAATTAGCAAAGTAAGTAAATCAAAAGAAAAATAACTATCAAAATGTCTCGAATTATCGGATAGGTTTTCTGGCAGATGCAAAAAAAGTAAGGCAGCAAGGAATAAAAGCCTCTTTGGTCGTTTCACGCAGCTGCTTTTTTTCGACTATCTATTCTCTAAGCTTCGCTAAAACCACAGGGGCAGCTTTTCCCCTTTACAGACAAAAGCGTTTTTTTCCGTTATAATATGGAAGGATTTCTGCCGACAGTTTGAAGTTATGGTCTAAAAAAGGGCCGCTAAATGCTGTGACATACAAAATCATCAGAAAGGATGTGACCGTCAAATGCAGGAGTTTGCCAAAGTGATTGTAGATGTGCCGGCGATGCAGACGGACCAGCCTTTTACATACCATATCCCGGAAGAGCTGGCGACGCTGGTGCAAGTAGGTATGCGAGTGGAAGTGCCTTTTGGTAACGGAAATCGCCACATCCAGGGATTTGTGATCGACATCGTGGCTGATTCCATGACGGATGCGCCGTTAAAAGATATTGCCGGGGTGCTGGATTTGGCACCAGTAGTGAACACGGAACTGCTGGAGCTGGCAGATTACATGAAAGAGCAGACCTTTGCCTTCAAGATTACTTGTTTACAGACGATGCTGCCGGCGGTAATGAAAGCTGAATACCAGAAATTCGTGCGGGTCACGGATTTTGCCGCTGCCCAAAGTGCCGGACTGCCTTTGGATCTGCTGGATCAAGAAACCGGCGAATTGGAATGGAGCCAAGCTGAAACTGCCGGTGTGTTGCCGGCACTTTTGCGGCTGCGGCAAGCTGGGGCAGCGGAGATTCGCTACCAGGTGAATAAAAAAAATAAGGTCAAGATGATGCGACTGGTGAAGCCTTTGATTGCAGGTGCAGAACAAGCGCAGGTCATCAAAAGCCAACTGCGAGCCGGCGCCAAGCGTAAAGAACAGCTATTGGATTTGCTGGTGCAAGCAGCCGGAACCGAGCTGCCGGTGAAGCATTATACAGATGCGGGAATCAGCAATGTCAATTTGAATCAAGGCGCACAAGCGGGCTGGTTACGTTATGCAGAAGTCGAAACCTATCGAGATCCCTTTGCTCATCGGGAGTTTGCGACGACTACAGCGTTGTCTTTAAATGCCCAACAGCAAGCTGCCGCTGAGGCGATTCTAGCTGCTGCAGCTAAAGATGAGCCCCGGACTTTTTTGCTGGAAGGTATCACCGGGTCGGGCAAGACAGAAGTGTATCTGCAGACCATTGCAGAAGTGATGGCGAATGGCCGCACTGCCATCATGCTGGTACCAGAGATTGCCTTGACGCCCCAGATGGTGGAGCGCTTCAAGAGTCGCTTAGGGGATGCGGTGGCCGTTTTACACAGCGGGTTGTCCCAAGGAGAAAAATACGACGAATGGCGCAAGATTGAACGAGGAGAAGCTCAAGTTGTCGTGGGGGCGCGCTCTGCTATTTTTGCACCACTGGAAAATATCGGCTTAATCATCGTGGACGAAGAACATGAGGCCACTTATAAACAAGAGGAAACACCTCGGTATCACGCGCGCGATTTGGCTATCTGGCGCAGTTGCTATCATGGCTGCCCCGTAGTGTTGGGCAGTGCGACACCATCACTGGAATCGCGGGCCCGGGCGCAAAAAAACGTCTATACCCTGTTGCCTTTGAGCCACCGTGCGAATCCTGATGCGGCACTTCCCACGGTTGAAATCGTAGACATGAAAGACGAATACGCCAAAAAAAATCCCGGCAACTTTTCCCAAGTGCTAAAAGATAAGATTGCCCACCGGTTGGCTAACGATGAACAAATCGTGTTGCTTTTAAATCGCCGTGGCTATTCCAGCTTTGTGATGTGCCGAGATTGCGGGCATGTGGTGGATTGTCCTAATTGTGACATTTCATTGACGCTGCATATGGATGTCAAACGCTTGCGTTGTCATTATTGCGGTCATGAAGAACGGATTCCTGATGTCTGTCCCAGCTGTGGTAGCCGCAAGATTCGCTACTACGGCACCGGGACTCAAAAAGTTGAAGAAGAACTTCAGGGCATCTTCCCCGAAGCCAAAATTTTGCGGATGGACGTGGATACCACTCGTAAAAAAGGGGCCCACGAACGGATTTTAAAAGCGTTTGGAGAAAAACGCGCCCAGATTCTTTTAGGGACACAAATGATCGCCAAAGGATTGGATTTTCCCGACATCACTTTGGTAGGCGTATTGAATGCTGATACCGCCTTGAATCTGCCGGACTTTCGTTCCAGTGAGCGGACTTTTCAACTGTTGACACAGGTGAGCGGGCGAGCCGGACGAGCCCAAAAAGCCGGCGAAGTCGTGATTCAGACGTTTAACCCTGGTCATTATGCGATTCAATTGGCACAACAGCAGGACTATGAAGCTTTTTACCGCCAAGAGATGGGGATGCGTCACCGCAGCGGCTACCCGCCTTATTATTTTACGGTGAAGATTACTGTCAGCCATGAAGAAGAACAGGAAGCGGCGCGGGAAATCTTTGCCATCACGCGGGATTTGTCCAGTGAGCTCAGTCCGCAA
The DNA here is from genome assembly GCF_049166715.1 of Enterococcus infantis. Classification (NCBI taxonomy): domain Bacteria; kingdom Bacillati; phylum Bacillota; class Bacilli; order Lactobacillales; family Enterococcaceae; genus Enterococcus; species Enterococcus infantis. The sequence goes on from NZ_JBMHFB010000003.1 coordinate 250,363, forward strand.
GCGGTGTTGCTTGGCCCGACGCCGGGAACTGTGGCGCGGGTGAAAAATCGTTATTATTACCAATTAATTATCAAATATAAAAAAGAGCCCCATTTACAAGCGGCGCTCAAGCGACTGCTGGCTGACAGTCAGCAAGCACAGCGACGAGGGCTGTTGATTGCCATTGACAACGAACCGTTGAATTTCATTTAGAGTAAGTGACAAGGATCCGCCAGCCAAATTTGCAGCTGAGGCCTTGCTAAAAAAACAGCCCGCTTGTCATTAGAGAATAATTTGACAAAGAGCGGGGACAGATTGGAGTACGAAGCACCTATGATATTACCTTTAGTGTTACATCCTGATGACCATCTGCGGCGGGAAAACGCCGAGATTACTGAAATTACCGAAGAGCTGTGGGACTTGTTGGACGACCTTCACGACACCATGATCGCCCATGACGGGGTTGGTTTGGCGGCGCCGCAAGTTGGACGCAATGTCCGTGTGGCAGTGGTGGAAGCCGAAGAAGGCGACCTGATTGAGCTGATTGATCCAGTGATTATTGATAAAAAAGGCAGTGATGTGGATGTGGAAGGCTGTTTGAGTATTCCGCATGTCTATGGCACTGTAGCGCGAGCCGATGAAATCACTGTTCGCTACTACGACAGAGACGGCGACGAGTTGGAAATGACCTGCTACGACTTTCTGGCGCGGGCAGTTCAACATGAAATCGACCACTTGGATGGCGTGCTGTTCATCGACAAAATGATTGAACGCATCCCAGAAGATCAGTTGGAAAGCTATATGGAAGATCAAATAACAGAAGAAATTGTCGAAGAATTGGCGCAAGACTTAACAGAAAGCACCGCAAATGGCGAGACAGCCAAATTCACTGACAATGACGAAATACCAGATACCAACATTTTGAAAATGACGGACGTTGATGAGAGTAACCACAATCAGCGCCGTAAGTCTGATAGCAATAACGATACGTTTCAAAAGGAGGATGACTGAGATGACGAAAATCGTATTTATGGGAACGCCGGCCTTTTCAGTGCCGATTTTGGAAGGCTTGGTGCAAGAAGAGTATGAAGTCTTGGCCGTGGTGACCCAACCTGATCGTCCAGTGGGGCGCAAACGGGTTCTGACGCCGCCGCCAGTCAAAGAAGCTGCGGTTCGATTGGGCTTGGAAGTCCTCCAACCGGAAAAAATCAGTGGCTCTCCCGAAATGGCACGCATCAAAGAGTTGGCCCCTGACTTGATCGTGACAGCAGCCTTCGGTCAATTTTTACCGGAAAAACTGCTGCAGGTGCCGCGCTTTGGTGCCGTCAATGTCCATGCCTCCTTGCTGCCGAAATACCGCGGGGGTGCGCCAGTGCATTATGCCATCATCAATGGTGACGATCGGACCGGCGTTACCATTATGGAAATGATTAAGAAGATGGATGCCGGGGCTATCTACAGCCAGGCGGAACTTCCCATCACCAAAACCGACGATGTAGGAACAATGTTTGACAAATTGAGCCTATTGGGACGGGAACTGCTGTTGGAAACCTTGCCGAAATTATTGCAAGGAACCCTCACCAAAATCCCTCAAGACGAAGAAAAAGTAACCTTTTCACCGAATATTACTCGTGAACAAGAAGAAATTGATTGGCAGAAAACAGCTGACCAAGTGGACTGTCAGGTACGGGGGATGCGGCCGTGGCCCATCGCCTTCACCACGTATGAAGGAAGTCGCTGGAAACTTTGGGCAGTGACGCCGCTTGCAGAAGAAACCACGTCAGCCACTCCAGGTACAGTCATTAAAAAAGACAAGCAAGACCTGTGGATCGCTTGTGGTCAAGGAACTGTCTTGAGTATTACGGAGTTACAACCTGCTGGTAAAGGCCGCCAACAGATCCGGGAATTTTTGAACGGCGTCGGCCAGCAAGTGGCTGTCGGCCAAAAAGTGGGAGGCTGAGGATTCATAATGGATGATGTAAAACAACCCCAGCGCAAACCGCGTTCTCGTGCTGCTGCTAAACGCCCGCCTCAAGCACTGCGGCACTCTGCTCGACTGGCAGCATTGACTGCTTTAGAACGCGTAGCCAAAGGTGGCGCCTATTCCAATCTGCTCGTCAGTGAAGTCGCCAAAAGCGGACAGTTGGCCGACAAGGATCAGCGGCTGATGACCGAGATCGTTTACGGGACAATCGCCCGCCAGCAGCTTTTGGATTACTACTTGTCCCCTTACTTGAAACACGCAAAAAAAGTCGAGGACTGGGTGCGCTTATTGTTGCGCTTATCAGTCTTTCAAATGCTGTATCTGGACAAAGTGCCGGATCACGGAATTTTAAACGAAGCTGTCGAGATCGCCAAATTTCGCGGCAACCCCGGCACAGCAAAATTCGTCAACGGGGTCTTGCGTAACTTGCAGCGGCAGGGAATCCCTGAGTTGGCTGCTATCAAAGATCCGACTGAACGTCTGGCAACGGAAATTTCCATGCCTATTTGGTTGACCGAAAAATTGATCCATCAAATCGGTATCGAAGCCACCCGTAAACTGGGACTGTCTTTATTTGAGCCAAGCCATGTTTCTGCTCGAGTAGATACTCGTTTTGTATCGCGAGAAGACGCCATTGATTCCTTGAAAGAAGACGGTATTGAAGCTCGAGAATCCGTGGTTTCGCCCTATGGACTCGTGGCAGAAAAAGGCTTTTTAGCAGGCAGCTTACTCTTTAAAATTGGCCGCCTTACCGTCCAAGACGAAAGTTCCATGTTAGTGGCACCGATTTTGAACCCGGCACCTGACAGTCGTGTGCTGGATGCTTGCGCAGCGCCAGGGGGGAAAACAACCCATATCGCCACGTTTTTGGATAAGAACCAAGGGGGCAAAGTCGTCGCCTTAGACATTCACCAGCAAAAAGTGGCGTTAATTGATGAAAATGCTGCTCGACTACAGGTTTCCGATGTGGTGGAAGCTCGGCAGATGGATGCACGTCAAGTACACGAAAATTTTGCACCGGAAAGTTTTGATCGAATCTTGATCGATGCGCCCTGTTCCGGGCTGGGACTGATGCGTCGCAAACCAGATATCAAATACGGCAAGACAGCGGCAGATTTTGCCCGCCTTCCTCTGATTCAGCGGGAAATTTTAGAAAGTTGTGCGCCTGCCCTGAAAAAACAAGGTATACTGGTTTACAGCACGTGTACGATTGCAGAAGAAGAAAATCAACAGGTAGTGGCGGCATTTTTGGCAGAACATCCGGAGTTTGAACTAGCGGAGCTGCCTGTTGCCGCGCCACTGACAGAAGCTGTCAAAGATGGGATGCTGACCTTGTATCCAGACCGCTTCATGACCGACGGCTTTTTCATCAGCTGTCTGAAAAAACGAGGCTAGCAAGCAGCAATGAAGAGCTGCCGGTAATTAGGCAGTTCATGGGCGATAACTGACAGCCGGTCTGTGGCTCACCAGCCCGCCTGTTTTCAAGGCTCGATGAAGGTCAAACTAGTTGTATACTACGTGATTCAGGCGTTCCCACAGGGCGGCGCTACCGATTTGTTTTAGGAGGTACTGTTATTCATGGAAATCGCATTTCGTTCCGATATCGGACAACGACGCACCAGTAATCAAGACTACGCTGATGCTTTTACTAACCAACAAGACGTCACATTGGCGCTCTTGGCAGACGGAATGGGGGGCCATCAAGCGGGAGATCTCGCCAGCCGCTCGACAGTTGAAGATTTGGGTACTCTTTGGGAAGCCGGTCAGCTGACAGATCCCGAGAAAGCTTCTTCTTGGATGGTAAAACACATTCAAGAAGAAAACCATGTCATTTATGAAAAAGGCCAAGAGCAAGCAGAGACCACTGGCATGGGCACCACTATTGTCGCCGCGGCTTTGTTTAGCGATTGTTACGTCATCGGCCATGTCGGTGACAGCCGCGCCTATTTGTTTCGAGATGGTCAGTTAAAACAGCTGACCGAAGACCACTCGCTGGTCAATGAGCTGGTGCGTTCCGGTGAAATCACGAAAGAAATGGCCGCTACTCACCCGCGACGCAATGTCTTAACCCGTTCAGTCGGTATGCCCGGAGATGTGGAAGTCGACGTCACTGAAATCACCGCCCAAGCCGACGACATTTTGCTGTTGTGTTCCGACGGCCTCACCAATATGGTGTCAGAAGCCGATATCCAGACGGTGCTCCATGTGGATGCTCCACTGGCGGAAAAAGCCGATACGCTGATCGCCGCAGCCAATGAAGCCGGCGGAGTGGACAATATCACGGTCTTCTTGATCGCTAAAGGAGGCAGTCTGTCATGATTGAAATTGGCAAGAAAATCAACGGCCGTTACAAAATCATCGGCAATATCGGCTCCGGCGGTATGGCCAATGTTTATCTGGCCCGGGATTTGATTTTGGATCGGGAAGTCGCCGTCAAAGTCTTGCGTTTTGACTTCCAAAACGACCAAGCCGCTATTCGCCGCTTTCAACGAGAAGCACTGGCCTCTACCGAACTGGTGCATCCCAACATCGTTTCCGTCTATGATGTCGGTGAAGAAGACGGCATGCAATACTTAGTGATGGAATACGTGAAGGGCATGGATTTGAAACGCTACATCCAGACCCATTATCCAATTCCTTACTTAACAGTAGTAGAGATTATGCAACAGATCTTGTCAGCTATCTCGTTGGCGCATCAGCACCGCATCATTCACCGGGACTTGAAACCGCAGAATATCCTGATCAATGAAGACGGCGTAGTAAAGATCGCTGATTTTGGTATCGCCATCGCTTTGAGTGAGACCTCTATCACCCAGACCAACACCATGTTGGGATCGGTTCATTACCTGTCACCGGAACAAGCCCGTGGTAGTATGGCTACCAATCAGTCGGACATTTATGCCATCGGGATTATTTTGTACGAGATGCTTTGCGGGAAAGTGCCGTTTGACGGGGAATCAGCTGTGACCATTGCCTTGAAGCATTTTCAAGAAGAAATCCCTTCTGTGCGCATCTATGATCCCAACGTCCCGCAATCGCTGGAAAATATCGTCCTGCATGCCACAGCCAAAGATCCCGCCGATCGCTACAAAAATGCTGATGAAATGTACGATGATCTTTCGACTGCACTGCAACCAAATCGCTTGAACGAGCCTCGTTGGCAGCCCCACTCGATGTTGGATGAGACCCGGCAGCTGACACCAATCAGCGGAGACACCGGAACTTACACTTCGGATGGAGCGACTACCGTCGGCCAACTCACCGGCAAGATTCCGACTGCCGCAGCGAGTAATTCGATTGGCAATACTCAGCCGCTTTCACCAGTACCGCCAACAGATAATGCCACTGGCGACGAACCGAAAAAGAAACGTCGTAAATGGTGGCTGATCCCGCTTTTATTGGTGATTCTAGCCGGCGGTGGGCTAGCCTATGCCGTCTTTGGTGGCGGTAGTGGCGAAATTACCGTTCCCGATGTGGAAAATCTGACAGAAGCCGATGCCCGCAGTAAGTTGACTGAGGCAGGGTTGAAAGTTGCCGATAAGAGCATGGAGCTGTCTAGCGACACCATTGAGACTGGCCGAATAGTGAAAACCGATCCCGCCAGCGGAGACAGCGTCAAGAAATCTGCCGAGGTGACCCTTTACGTATCCATCGGTGCCAAAAAGATGACCATGGCCGATTACACCGGTGAAACCAAAGAGGACGCCGTCGAAAAACTAAAGCAGGTGGGCTTTAAAGAAAGTGCCATCAGCTTTAAAGAAGAGTATAGCGACGAAGTCAAAGCCGGAAAAGTCATTGACCAAGACCCAGCTGCCGACACCGAAGTCTCCCCAAAAGACGACACAGTAGAACTGACTATCTCGCTAGGTGTGAAACCAATTATCATGCCAGACTTCATCGGCCTGTCAGAAGATCGCGTAGTCGCTGATTTGACCTCCAACGGCGTCCGCAGCGAAGACATCGACGTGCAATATGAATACGACGACAATATCAATAAAGGCGGTGTCATTCGTCACACCCCTTCCAAAGGCCAAGAAGTCATCCCGGGACAAACCAAAGTCACACTGGTCGTCTCCAATGGCAGCAGCCGCTTGACCTTAGAAAACCTGGCAGGATTAAGCGAGACCGAAGCCGATAACAAGCTGAAACAACTCCAACTGGAAGCTGTCACCGGTAACGCCGAATACTCCGATACCGTGGCAGAAGGCAAAGTTATCCGTACCGAACCCAGTGCCGGCAGTCCTGTCAATATCGGTGACAAGGTCAGCCTGATTCTCTCTAAAGGCAAAGAGCCGGAACCGGAAGAAGAATCCTTTACCGTGAAATATACCGCTAGTTTCACCGGTAACAGCACGCAACAGACCGATACCAGCTCTGGTGGCGAAACGTCAGCCGCCGCAACCCAGGACATCACCATTTGGTTGAAAGACAAAGAACACGACAAAGAAGAAGTCGCCAACTTCACCGTCACAGAAGGCGGCCGCGAACAAACCGGCAGCTTTACCGTCACCATCAAGAAAGGTGAATCCGCCACCGTCTACTACCAAAGAGCAGACGGCAAAGAAGGCAGCCAAAAAGTCAGCGGCGAAACGACGATTGCGGTGCCTTAATCAACTCTTGAAATCCAAAGAAAGAAACGCTGAATGACATAAATTAAAAGAGCACATGAAATGATGACGCAATCATTTCATGTGCTCTTTTAATTTAGAGAGAAGAACTGCTCAGACACAACTAGCTCGATAAGCATAGTTAAAAATGATTAGAGGTTGGAAAGACAGATACCTTTCTACTTTATTAAGCACTATTCAGACTCAAACCTTTTTGATTGGAAATAAAAAATGCTCTGATGACTACTTGAAAAAAATTATATTTCTACTTGCTTAAGTTTAGATAAATATTAGAAAAAAATGAAAAATATCGGTTTTTTTCTTTTAGAAAACAGGCTTAGTAAATTACGCTGTCAAATTTTTTTTAATGAGTTTATGCATCCAAACTTACGAATTAATTTAAAGATTATCAATAATATCAACTGTAATTTAATAAGTCCGTTAAAAATAGTGATGATCTTTAAATTGAAAATAATATCATTTTATTTAAAACAATTGAGAAAAAATGATAAAAAATGCTGGTTTTAATATAGGGCTGTTCTTTATATCTAAGTTAACTCATTTATAATCACATTTGTTGTAAATAAATAGTTATACTCTTTCGATTTATAATCTTATTCTTATTTGTTGTTAATATTAACTAATGAAGTTATAATTAAATTGTGGGTGATCAGAAATTTAAAAAAGTAAGTCTGGGTATTGCGATTGCTGATTTGGAAAAATGTCGGAACTTAATTCACCTCACGTAAGTTGATGTAAGTGGGATGTTTGGGAGGAAATGCTAATGAGAAAGAAGAGTTTACGTAAGAACAAGAGAGAGGGTGAGAAAATGAGAAAATTATGGTTGCCGCTCACTATGATTATCGCGATCTTAATCCCGTATGCTTTAACATTATCTACGATTTTTCCGGAAAAGGTCGAAGCGGTAACGACTGAGAAACAAGTCGTCTTGGACGAGGATTACGCCAAAGTAGAAGCTTCTTATGAGGAAAAAGAAGACTACTTTGAATGGACAATCGAATTTGAAAAGAAAGCCAGTGAGAATGAAGGCAGGCTTCGGATAGCAATTGACACAACAGATACGGGGTTTGGCACGGTTAGTGACATTCGTGGGGAAGGACTGGCTTCTTTTACTGAAGAAGGCGACGATCTCAAAACCATGAAGGTTGAGAATGATGAGAAAGATTTAGATTGGTATTACACTAAAATTTTCTCGACAGAGGTAGCAAGTGGGACGTTGAACTTCAAATCCGAAAAAACTGCTGAGGTAGGTGAATTGCCTTTAGTAGTAGCGATGGATGAGAATGTGTATACCGAAGAATTGGATACAGAAAAAAATCCTATTGCTGAAGAAAACAAAGAGGTCGAAGAAACAAATTCCAATAAAGATGAATCAACTAATCTGGATAAAGCAGACTCTTCAATTCCTTCTAAAGAAGCAAAAGAAGACACTTTAGAAGAAAGTCAAGAATCTGGTGGTAGTTATACAGGTCTCGATCAATCTCTTCTGTTAAAACAATCACTTGCCATCAGAGCTTTGTCAGATGATTCGTCATTAGAGCTAGGGCCCTATGCAACAAGCGATCCGTTCAATTATGTGCTTTATGAGGAAGAGACAACAAATCAACGGCGCTCATTAGAACACGCAACAAATGATTATGCCAATGGAAAATCCACCAGTTTATTGTATCAAGGCTTTAAAGGTCCTCTATTCGATAATGGAAGTCTGATAACAGATGAAAATTATGATATTGGTGGTGCGAATTGGCGTAACTATGACTATGCATCGAAAGATAATGGTTCAAGTCCTGCTGATGGAACTGGATATGGTCCAACGGTTCAGCTTTGGGGAACGGACCAAAACTTTGCAAATAGTTATTTAGATTATAACGGTGCCTATATTAAGAAGTGGGTGGAGCCAAATACGGATTATGCTGTTTTGTCTGAAAAAGATATTGAGGGGAAAACGGAGGACGAAATTGAAAAATTGAAACAAGATAGAACAGTTGTCTACAATGTCTATCTTGATGTCATTGGAGGAGAAAAAGTAACGCAACAAGCTGTTGATATTGTCTTCGTATTAGACAAATCAACTAGTATGGATGAGACCATCCCAGATGGAACAGCGAGGCCCCCTTCAAAATTTGATAGTATGACAACTTCTGTCACAGCTATGGTGGATGATCTTTTTGAAATTGATAGTCTAGATCTTCGAATTGGCATGGTTGACTTCCAAGGCTATCGGGCTGAAAATATCAAGTCAAATATCATGGAGATGACAGACAAAGAAAACAAAGCTAGACTTACGAATAAAAGTATTAATAATGCTTTATATGAGAAATGGAGTGGTAGTAGTGCGACACCAATCACCAAAGGGCTGAAGGAAGGCTACGACTTACTTTATAAAGATGACGGGGGAGAAGGTAGAAATCCAGAAAAAATTCTAATTATTGTTGGAGATGGTACGCCGACATATAGCTATACTGGTTTTTATAAAAGGGGTACCAACAATAGTTTTTCTAATACGTGGAATGCTAGTGGAGGTTATGAGGGCTCAGAAGCATATTGGGCAACTGCTACAAAAACTGAAAGCGCCATTTTCAGAGATTATGAAACCGGAGAAGCTTCGCTTTTTTATGATAGCAACACAATCGCATATCCAACTGAATTCGATATAGACAATTATAAAGGAGGTCCAAGTCAAGAATATAACACGGACTTCCGCTATGGAGAAGTTCCCAACACCTTGACTGGGAACACTAATATCAGAAATAACTGGTACGGACCAGGTACTCCTAGCTTAAATACTCAAACTAGAAGTACTGCAGCTCAAACAATTGCTTATCATCACTGGAAAAAGGCGCAACTTGCAAGTCAAGGTAAGTCAAAAGCACAAGTTTATTCAGTCGGTCTGGGACTTGCATCAGGAAATTCGAATAATGCTACATTAGACGCCTTAGGTAGAAACGTATTGAAGAACTTGGCAGATTTAAAATCTGAAGGTTCTAATGAATCGTATTACTACAGTGCCGATACCGCAGATGAACTTACAAAAGTACTATCAGAAATTGCTCAAGATTTTGTGCGAACGATCCAAAATGCGACTCTGTATGATGCAACTGGTAAAAATATTTCAATATTTAATGCTGGTAAGGATGCGGAGATAACTTTTTATCATCTTGATTCTGCAACTAGTGGCGACTTACGCTATGAAGAACCCGTTGAGTGGAACACAACTACTCATGGTCCACGACCAGATGTTGTTGCACATCCAACTACCTATGAAGACGGAAGTTCCAAGAATCATGCTTACCGGTTTGAAGGGATTTCTTTAGGTGAAGGGGACATGGTGAGAATCAAGTATCAAGCAAAACTTGATGCAGGGGCTCAAAATGGGAATTTTTACACAGTAAACGATGAAGCGTATATAAAAAACCAAGCTGCTGCTGCTGAGCAACGACTCTATTTCCCAGCGCCATCAATCCGTTACCTTAGAGGAGATCGAAATCTAAATGTCTACAAGACAGGGCAAGACGGACGGCCACTACAAGGAATCACACTAACGCTTTATTATGTTTCTGATGATGGAAATGGAAACAGGGAGTTAGAAGAAATTGAAAGTAAAATGACTGGTTCTAACGGAATGGTTTCTTTTGAACATGCCTTTAATGTCTTGGATAATAATGATAGTAGGCTTTATACAGTTAAGGAAACGGCTGGTCCAACCTATTATAAGTTATCTGAGAAAGAATACGATTTCCAAATTAAGAAAGTGATTCGGGATATGAGTGATTTAGAAGAGGATGAAGAGACCAACGACGATGAAAATATAGAAGGCATTGGTCATTATGAACTGACAGACTTTACCTCAGGAGAACTCAAGACTTACGCAGAAGCCGGTATAGAACCTTATGATGATCCACTGTTATGGGATGGAGTTTATCAAGGAACTGACCATATATTTGGAATTTACCAAACTGTGAATCGTGATGAGGGAGGAGCAGAAACTACATTCAAAGATCTCTATGTAACACTTGATTTGCAAAATGAAATCAAGCCTGTTGAACTTTCTTTGAAAAAAATTCGAGAAAATTCGGAAGTTCCGCTACAAGGCGCCGAATTTTCATTGCAGACATTAGAAAATGGCGAATACGTGGAAATTGCTTCAGGTACTTCGGATGTTGAAGGAAAGGTATCGTTTGTAACAGGTGAAAAAGAACCTTTCTATTTAAACTATGAATTGGGAACTAATCAAAAAGTCTATCGAATTGTTGAAACAAAGGCACCAGATGGCTATTTACTTCCGGAAGATGACGAATATTGGGAGGTTCAGCTAAATGCAAATTCTGAGAGTGGAGCAGCAAACTTAGAATATAGAAAATCCGGAGAAAATTCATGGCATAGAATTTCTTATTCGGAAATAGAAGGTCTGGGAGATAGTCCAGTTATCCCAATCGAAATTGCCATTGAAAACACGTTAAGCAAAAAGGAATTTCGTGTTAAGAAAGTAGATGAATCAGGCAATGCCCTGAATAATGTCGGCTTTGAATTGCGTTCTTATACGCTAGATGAAGAAGGAAATCGCTTATACAATGCTGGAACCTATAAAGCATACAGCGGTGTGCACGGAGAGAACGACAAATCAACTGATGGTATTGGCTACTTTTACAGCAAACTGGAAGAAATGGCAGTTGGTGAAGATCAAAACTTTGATAATCCTTTAGATCTACAACCGGGTCTTTATGAGGTTCGTGAAACAAATTCATTGCTAGGATACTCTAGTTACCAAGATAAAATCGACTTTGAGCTAACTGAGAACGGTATTTTTGAATTTGAAAATGATGCAAGCGAGAACGAAATGTACTCATTTAGTGAAACAGGCGGTAGCACGGATGATCACCTACTAACTCTTACTGTGAAGAATACTAAGCTGCCTATGATGCTGGAGCTTCAAAAAGTCGATAGTCATACAAATGAAAAACTAAGTGGTGCAGAATTCACTATTAAAAATTCTGAAGATGAAGAAGAGAAATTAGTCGTAAACACTCAGGATGGATCAATCTACTCTCACAACCCTATTATTGCAGGGACCTATACAATAACGGAGACTAAATCGCCGGATGGATATAGAGTATTGCCTGGATATATAGAAGTTACTATCTCTGAAGAAGATGGAAATATTGAGGGCACTGCCACGTATCATTATGAAGACAATGAAGAAGCCAAGGAAGTAGATATAAGCGAAGTCACAGAAGATGGACAAAAGGTTCTTAAGATTTCCTTTAATGTCGGAAACGATCCGAAAGTTCCGCTTCCTTCCACCGGTGGTCAAGGTCGTGAACACTACTTCTTGATAGCAGCGGCTGTGATTATCACTATGGGAGCAGTGGGCGCCATCTATGTCTTCCGTAATCGAAAGGGGGCGAAGTAAATGTTGAAAAAGCTACTAGCAGTTACTTTTGCCTTGCTTCTAAGTTTTTCAACAATTGGTGGTCTCTTCAGCCTAAAAGCGAATGCAGAGACTAAACCGGAAAATGTTGAATTGATTTTACACAAGCATATTTCTCGAGATGTCAATGCAGATGAGATCGAGGAGTATCAGAATACGGGTTTGCCTATTGAAGAGTCAGAGTGGGAGAACGTGGATGTGGTTACCAAAGCAACACCACTGAACGGTGCCAATTTCACTGTCTATGACATCACTGATTATTATGAATCACAGGCAATGACGCCGACACAATTTGTGGCTTACTTTAGTACGATGAATCGCAATCAATTGAACGATTTTATTGAGCGAAAGCAGCCGCAAGAAGCGACGAATAGTCCAATCAAAACGAAGTCCGATGTTGAGTTTGGTGAGGGTGTCGCACGAATCAAGGTACCACGTTTAAATGGTGATCGTGATGCCGTCTATCTAATTGTTGAAACAGCCTTGGATCCAGACAGAGGTTTCAACATTGATTTAGAAAAGAAAGCCATCCCTATAGCAGTTGTCTTGCCGATTATGAATCCAAAAGATGAAGCCAATGAATTGACGCAAATTCATATCTATCCCAAAAATATTGGGTACTTGCGAGACCCTTATTTCTTCAAATACGGTCGCGAAAAAGGTAGTGATGAATTAGGTGTACCGTTGCAGGGTGCGGAGTTTGTAGTATATCGATACAACGACACGAATGAAAAATTATATCTAGATATGAGTCCAGCCTCAGATTTACAAAACAAATGGATTGGATCAAATGACCCACTAAATGATCCGAATGTGAATAAATTTGTCTCTGACCAAGATGGCTTAGTAGATATGGGAGAACGCTTCTTACCTTCAGGAACCTACTATTTTGAAGAAGTAAAGAGTGTGCCGGGCTATGAAATTGATGCCGAAAACAAAGCCATTGAGATTGTTATTCCAGATTCGTGGGTTGATGCAGAGGGAAATCCGCTTTATGTAACGGTCAACGGTCAAATCATGGATGAGTTGGAATCAGGAAAAGTACCACAATCGGCTTATGACAAGATTGAGCCTCGTGTTTACAACTACACTGATGGTAAGACAACGGACTCCGATCCGCCTGCTACCAGTGAAGAACCTAGTAACGGACCACGGCAGCCAACGAATCCACCCAAAAAACCAGGAGGCTTACTGCCAAGTACTGGGGAAGTTAAAGCAGCGATTTCATTATTTGGAATCATGCTGATCGCGTTTGTGATTTATATGAAGAAACGGAAAAGAGCGTAAAGAAATTTGTTACTGGAGGAGTAATCCTCCTCCAGTTCAAAAATAAAAACAAAAAAGGAAGCGAAACTACTTTAGGAGGAAGAGAAATGAAAAACAGAAAGTTATTGAAAACATGGGGATTACTGGCATCTACAACAATGTTAGTACCATTGGTTGCTGGATCATTAGGAGGAGGACCAGTTGCTGAAGCGGCACCATTAAACACAACTACCGATATTACAATTCATAAGTTGGTTTTTGATGAATTACCTGCTGGTATTACGCTAGATGATAATGGTCGTGTTACAGGGGAAATTAAGAATGATGGCTCTGCAACCGCTGCTGAAGATTACTTTGATGACGATACAGTATTGAAATATTTAGAAGATGCTGAATTTACTATGTATGATGTTACAGAAAAGTATTGGAGTACCATCAATACAGAAATTCCTGAATCTGAATCTGATCCTAAAGAGAAATATGACATGGATGCTACTTTTGAATTAATCAAAGATAGCGGAACTAGCTATACTGTTGTAAATTCTGGTAGAACTGATGAATTTGGTCAAGTTACTTTTGAAGATGTCGCTGACTATGAAACAGATGAAGAGTATGAAGGGAAAAACAAGGTTTATTTGATTGTTGAAACGGATGCACCGCCATTTACGTCTAATTGGTCTCAACCAATCGTTGTGATGTTACCTTTTCATAATGAAGCTGACGAAGTCGTAGAAGAAGTTCATCTATTCCCTAAAAACCTTGAAGTTGGTTTTGATAAGAGTTTAACTGGTGGAACAACACAAACAATTGAGGTTAACGGCGAGACTATTAACTATGCTGATTTTAATAAAGGTGCAGAAATTAACTACAACATTGAATTTATGATGCCGTTAAATATCAATGCAAACAAGGATGAGAATGAAAAACTATACACTCAATTTGATATTACAGATACACCAACAGAGAACTTAAAATATAAGAGCTTAGGAACTCCGGTATTAGAAGTATTTGATGGACCAGATTGGACTGCTATTACTGATTTAGCGTTGGGAACAGATTACACAGTTGTACCTTCAGAAACAGATGGTGGTTTCACCGTATCCTTCCAAATGGAAGATGCAACTTTAGATAAACTTGGGGACTATGCTGGTCAACAAGTTCGATTGAATTATGTAATGACACTAACTGAAGATGCTGAACCGCAAATGTTTGAAGACAATACGGCAACAATTACTTTTGAACATAACGGAAATACTATCACTGATACAGATCCAGGTGAAAAAGTTACAACTGGTGGACATCATTTCTATAAATATGATGGCTCAAAAGGAAATAATGAGACAGCAGTAGCGGATGCAGAATTTATTGTCGGTCGTACAGTAACTGAAAATGAAACTACAACAACTGAGTACGCACAGTTTACAGATGCTCAGGGAGAATTAATCACAGATGCTACAGATACAAAGGTCGCAGCAACAATCACTTGGACGACAGCTAAAGCTAACGCAACTATCTTCAAAACTCCAGCGAGTGGAGAGTTTTCTGTTGAAGGATTGGCATATGGAAGCTATTTTGTAGAAGAAATAAAAGCAGCGCCAGGCTTCGTATTACCAAATGATCCGATTACGAATTTTGAAGTGAATGAAAATTCTTACCTTACAACCATGAATGATCCTACTGAACTATCAGATCCCGAAAATATTGTCAACTACCCTAAAGGAACTCTCCCTTCAACTGGTGGTACTGGGATCTTCGCTTTCTTAGCCATTGGTACTGCATTGATGATGGGCGCTTACCTTTGGTTCAAAAATTCTAAAAAACAAGAGGTTTAATCACTAGACTTCTTCTAGGGAAACTTCAAAATGAAGTTTCCCTTCTTTACATAGTATGGGAAAATGGAAAGGGGGAAGGCACTGATGAAAAAAGAGGATAAGATTAACTTCGGCTTGAAAGTATTGATGGCGCTTCTATTTTTAACGGGGGCGGCGGTGTTTTCCTACCCTTTTGTGGTGGATGCATTGAATAATTTTGTCGATCAGCAAATGATTGCCAAATATCAGCGGGAAGCGAATGAGCGGAATGAGGCACAGCGAGAAAAATTAATCAGCGAAATGGCAGAAAAAAATGCAGCCATGACGCGAAAAACGAATATTCCTGGAATGGGTTTGGTAGAAGATCCGTTTGAAGATGCTATTAAAGGAGCAGGTAATCCAGGTCGTGAGTATTATGAAGAACATACTTTGGGGGCATTATATATTCCGGCAATCAATGTGAGCTTGCCTCTATTTGATGAGACCAATGATATTCTGCTGCAACGGGGGGCGACCCTTCTGCAAGGAACCTCCTATCCTATTGGTGGTGAGGATAGTCATTCTGTAATTACGGGGCATACTGGACTATCAGACAAAAAACTGTTTACAGATCTCAATAAGCTTGAAAAAGGGGACTATTTCTATATAGATGTTTTAGGTGAGAAACTAGCCTATCAGGTAGAATCCTTCAAAACGGTATTGCCCACCGAAATCGACTCACTAGTAATTCAGCCGGGAAAAGATTTGGTGACGTTACTGACATGTACACCTTACATGGTGAATACTCATCGACTCTTGGTGACGGGTGTTCGAATTCCTTATCAAGAAAAAATGGAAAAATCTATAAAGAAAGCGCAAAATTATCATACGTATCGGCTAATCCTGCTAGCTACAGCAGTTTTTGTATTTTTAGTCTTGTTCTTTTATTGGATTTGGCGAAAAGTGGTCGCTTATCAAGCTACAAAACGACACTATAATTTACGCTTTATGGTAACTACTACTACGCCAATCACTTTTTTATTAATGGACAAAAAAAGACAGCCCATTTTAGTAGATGGGCAGCCGCAGCAGGCAGTCACAGACGAAAATGGAGAGGTCTTGTTTCGAGATTTACCCGGTGGTTTTTATAAAGTGAAAGCAGAAGCTGCAGATATAAGTTTAATTAAAGCAAAGGTTTGGCATCTTAAAGATGGAGAATTTAAATTGTCAGGCAAAATGATACAGCGTCTGAAAAAACCAACGCGGTATATCTTAAAGCAAGGGGGAACGAAGTGAAAAAAAACACAAAACAGTTAATTAGGAAGCTTTTGATGATTTTCATTTTTTTCCTAGGAATTCTGATCACTTTTTATCCCTTCTATTCAGATGCGCTGAACAATTATTTGGATCAAGTCATGATTGCAAAATACCAGCGCGAAGCCACCGAGAAAAATGCGAAACAACGCTCGAAATTGGCTGCTGAAAATAAGGAACTAGAAGAACATGGCGGGAATCCTGGGGCAGACCCTTTTACCGAGGGAAAGGGTAGTTCAGCTGACAGTTCCTATTATAATGAACATTTGATTGGGACTATTAATCTTCCTGCGATTAATGTGGAGATTCCAGTTTTTGACACCACGAATGATAAGCTATTGGACCGAGGAGCGACTGTTTTACAGGGTACCTCATTTCCAATTGGTGGTGAAAGCACTCATTCAGTTATATCGGCACACCGTGGTTTACCTAATAAAATGTTATTCACTGATTTACCCGAGCTGAAAAAAGGTGATGTGTTCATTTTAGAAATTCTAGGTGAAAAGCTAGCGTATGAAGTGGATAAAATTACAGTAGTGGAACCTAATGAGACGGAAGAATTACGCATTGTTTCAGGAGAAGACTTGGTGACTTTATTGACTTGCACCCCTTATATGATCAATTCTCATCGACTGCTAGTAAGAGGTCATCGCGTTCCCTACACTGAAGAAGTGGCGGCTTCAGTTAAGAAGGGCGATCAGTGGCGTTTGTTAAAACAATGGCTGATTATTGGCGGGCTGTTCTTGTCATTGTTCGTACTATTGTATTTGCTGTATCGGTCTTGGATGACCTATCTTTTACGTCAACGCAAGATTGATTTGATTTTCTTTGTGCAAAATGCTGAACAACAACCCGTTGAGGGACTTGCCTTTACACTAGGTGATAAAAAAGGGCGTCCTTTAAAACGTGAACATCAAAATTATGTGGTAGTTTCAGATGAAAAGGGACAAGTTCGTTTTGAACAATTGCCTGGCGGTATGTATACTATTGAAGAAACGGGACATTTACACGAATACCAACCCCTCAAAACAATGCGTGGAGGATTGAAAAAACGTAAGCAACAAGAACCGATTTTCATACTCCCAACGTCATTCAATGCGGACCGGATTGAAAGAGCTAGCAATACGATGATACTTCGCTTACGTAAAGAGCAATCAAGCTGAACCTGATAGAAGGGGGATAAAGGATTGAGGATCAACATAGCGAATGCGTGGTGTCTATCATACAACTTTTATAGTCGTTTTTTTAAAGGCTAGTGTCTCCTTTTTATCCATTAAACTATGGTAAAATAAACGAGAATATCAACGTGGGCTATAGGAATATAGCCCTTTTTGAAAATGTTTTTTTAAGAGTGAATAGATAATTGTTGGTATGAGTGAATTGGGACAGACCCACACAACAAACGAAAGAAGGTGTCCCATGAAAGGACAGATCCGCAAAGCGCTGAGCGGTTTTTATTATATCGAGGCAGAAGGGCAGACTTGGCAGACTCGTGCCAGAGGGAATTTTCGGAACCGCAAGATCACGCCACTAGTCGGAGACCAGGTGATTTTTGAAAGCAGCAATCTGACAGACGGATACTTACTGGAGATTCAACCACGGAAGAATGAATTGGTGCGGCCGCCGGTAGCCAATGTCGATATCGGTGTGATTGTTATCAGTTTGATTGAGCCGGCCTTTTCTTATAACTTGTTGGATCGTTTTTTGGTAACTCTGGAGGACAAAGAGATTGAACCGGTGATTTATCTGAGTAAGCTGGACTTATTGCCGGATAATCAGCTGGCTGAAGAAATTCGGACAACTTACGAACAAATTGGCTATACGGTAATTGCTACTCGGGATATCGATGACGCCCGCCGACAGCTGTTTCGGCTTTTTGCAGAAGGCGTGACCGTCTTTATGGGACAATCGGGGGCTGGTAAATCGACACTTTTGAACAAGCTGGTGCCGGAGCTGGAGCTGGCGACTGGCGAGATTTCCGAGTCGTTAGGTCGCGGGAAGCATACCACGCGTCATGTGGAACTTTTGCCGGTTGCCGGTGGATTAGTGGCGGACACACCGGGCTTTTCTTCTATTGATTTTTTGGAGATTGAAGCTGGGCAGTTGCGGCACTTATTTCCAGAATTTGTCAGAGCTTCAGTTCACTGTAAATTTCGGGAGTGTATGCACTTGAAAGAGCCGGAGTGCGAAGTGAAACGACAAGTAGCAGCAGGCGAGATTGCTGAGAGCCGTTATGCGGACTACCAGCAGTTCATCGAGGAAATCGAAAAGCGCCGACCCGTTTATCGCAAGAAAAACAAATAACCTATTTGATACTGCAAAATGCAAGGAAGACAGTCCTGCCAAAGGGCTTCACTAGCGGGGACCTTGGGGAGTTTGTAGCATTTTCCAGTAGAGAATGTTAAAGTTTCACAGACAAAGGCATCATCAAAAATCAATTATCTGAAGCGGAGGAATCATCATGAAAATCGCACCATCTATTTTAAGCGCTGACTTTGCCAATCTGGCCCGAGATGTGAAACTGGTGGAAGAAAACGGGGCGGATTACATCCATGTAGATATCATGGACGGACATTTTGTACCGAACCTGACATTTGGTCCGAATGTCGTAGCGGCAATCCGGCCCCATACCAAATTGCCGTTGGACTGCCATTTGATGATTGAGCAGCCGGAGCTTTATGTAGATGCTTTTGCCAAAGCCGGAGCAGATATCATCAATGTTCATGTGGAAGCGACCCCACATATTCATCGTGTCTTGCAGATGATTGAGGCGGCTGGTGTTCGAGCTGGCGTGACAATCAATCCAGGCACGCCGGTATCAGCAATCCAGCATGTTTTGGGGATGGTCGATCTGGTGTTGGTGATGACGGTCAATCCAGGGTTCGGTGGACAGAAATTTATTCCTGAGGCTTTGGAAAAAGTGACCGAGTTGGCTGAATTACGAGATTTACAAGGTTATGGCTTTGAAATCGAGGTGGATGGTGGCGTGACCCACGAGACCATTGGCGTCTGTAAAGAAGCCGGCGCAGATGTTTTCGTAGCCGGTTCCTATATTTATGCTGCCGAAGATCCGGCTGGACGCATCGCTGCCTTGCGGGAGGTTTTAGATCAATGAAAACACTGATGGTCGCTGGGGGTCAGCCTGCCGACTGGCCAGCTTTGGCGCAGGATTACCAGCGCTATGTGGGAGTGGATCGGGGGTCTTTGTATCTGTTAGAAGCCGGCTTGCCACTGGATATGGCCGTCGGAGACTTCGATTCATTGCAGGAAAAAGAGCGTCAGCGGGTGTTTGCTGAAGCGGGGAGTGTCAGTCAATCGCCGGCGGAAAAAGATGACACCGACACCCAGCTAGCCTTGGAAAAAATCTTTGCGCTGGATCCAGCAGCAGAGGTAACGATTATTGGCGCTACCGGTGGTCGGCTGGATCATCTGTTGGCGAATCTGTGGCTGGGATTGGAGCCGCGCTTTCAACCGTTTTTGCGACAGTTTCGTTTGTTGGATCGGCAGAACAGTGTAAATTTTTACGGCCCGGGGACCTATCAGGTGCAGCCGGAAGCGGGAATGACTTACCTAGCTTTTTGTACTCTGACATCGGTAGCTGCCTTAACATTGACTGATGTAAAATATGAATTGAATCGTCAGCCGATGCCCCAACCAACTTCTTATGCCAGTAACGAATTTCTGCCGGGAATACCGGCAACCTTTAGTTTTACCAACGGCTTAATCGCCGTGATCCAAAGCCGCGATGCCTGATGAGGGTGTGGCGGCTTTTTTGTTTTTAGATAGGATACGACTACTGGCATAGTGCCTACGAATTTGAAAAAATAGGTTTGAGATAACCGGCTCTCAATGGGCGCAGCCTTGTTTCTTCCAACAGCTCCCAAAACAAACGAATAGTTTTCTCAACCACCTTATTGTTTCTAAAGTCAGTATCCTAGCGTCTAGAGTTTTTTTGTACAAATTAAGAATGGGACTTGGACTTGGGATCGTGGTGCGGGTAGTGAGAAACAAATCTAGGGCGCTTAATTGCCGGTTGTTTTTTTTGTGAGTTGTAACGTGTGCCAGTCTTCTTCTGAAAACATTTCTCTAAATGGAGGCTTTCTAAACGGGAACGAAGGTTGATAAAATCGTCTTGGATGTCGCGAAAGGTATATAAATAGCTAGGGCCATCATAGTTAGTAGGAAATAGATTTTTGTGTGCAGAAATCAATAAATCAATTTGCTCCGGGTGGTCTTCTGAATAGGGGATACATTCTATATAAGGGACTGCTTCTAAAAAAGCTTGTAGCGGAAGGGCCAAGATGAAATTATTCTCGTTAGTTACACTGACTTTTAGCTTTTTAGTTGCTAATTGTGTATTGAAGGTAGGGAGTAAAAAGTAGGCAAACAAACTAGCTAAATGGGGGCATATCGGCTTTAACCAATGAAA
The DNA here is from genome assembly GCF_049166715.1 of Enterococcus infantis. Taxonomy (NCBI): domain Bacteria; kingdom Bacillati; phylum Bacillota; class Bacilli; order Lactobacillales; family Enterococcaceae; genus Enterococcus; species Enterococcus infantis. The sequence goes on from NZ_JBMHFB010000003.1 coordinate 271,181, forward strand.
CTCTTTTTTTTGAGCAACATCTCGAAAAAAACGATAACTGAAATTTTCAATCTCCCAAAAGGCCGGCGTTTCAGCTCGCAAGCTAGGTTCAAAAAACGTGTAGAGCAGAGAAGGCGTGTCTTTCAACAGATAGCTGAGATTAAAAGTGCCCATGATATTAGCTGCCAAGACGTCAAAATGCTCTGGTGTTCGCTGAGAAAAGAAGGTAGTCAATAGCTTGTCGCAAAAGCTATTGATAATCATTTGTGGTTGTGACTGTTGCTGCAGCCACTCGCGAAAGGCAGCGTATGACCGAGTATCTGTCCGAGTATAGATAGCACCGGTATACATCTGAAAGTAAAAAGCTAGTTCCTCAGCTGCAACAAGATCTGCTGGGGTCGTGCGAGCTAAATAAGTTGTGAATTCCAGATGATGAGCTCGGCGAACCTCATCACACAAAGGAAAGTCATCAGGGGTTAGATCAGATTTTGGGTAATATCCAGCTTTTCGTCGGAGTTCAGCAATCTGTAAAAACAAGACAATTTGGTTGCGAGTCCCATATGCCATATGCTCATCAAACGTATCAACTATGCTATCAATAAGTTGGGCGGGCGGTAGGTCCTTCAAAGATGGATTAGTTTTCAGGTCTGGCTTGATAGACCAAAATAATGTGCCTAAGAAATGTCGGATTGCGAGCTCGTTACCAGTGAGTTTTAGCTGGCTAATATTGAGTTTGAAGCGATAAGGGGCTAGTAATTCCTGTAAGTTTGATAATCTACGAAAAGCAGTGGCGCGACTTAAGAAGTTTTTCTGGCAAAAATCATCCAAATTGCTTTCAGGGCAGGTCAAGATGAAACTAAAAACACGGATGATTAGTGAGTTTTCTAGAAGAAATTGACGATAAACGGAATCGTTGGGCGAATCAGCAGGCAATAGTAGTGTTTCTTTGTCGTCCTGTAAAATTGGTATCACCTTACCTAAAATATTACTGAGGTCTGTTTCCAACTCAGTTATAATCATGGTCATTTTATTACTAGTCAACTTCAATGACTTCCGTAACTTTGTGAACGACAGCGAGGTGGTGCTTATTAGAAGTTGGTAGCTGTCGAGTTTCAAATGTTCAATATCGTCCAATAAACAATGAATCAACACAGGGACCACACCTTTCTTTACAGCTGATAGTGGGAATTATACTTGCTATATTCAATAAAAATTATTCATAAAAAATATTTTTTTAGTTTACTAAGATTATTTAAAAATAATTTATTTATATTATACTATCATATCCAACAAGTTTAAGTTAAGCAAAATGAGGTGAAGGTAGTGGTAGTTCAACTGTTTGCGGGGTGCTATTTTCAAAGAAGCCTCCTTTCTTAGAAAAAAATTAAGAGTCGGGGTCTGCCTTTTGTTTGCTGAAAATTAATGATAGAATGGAAACTGCAGTTTAAAGAGAATAATCCGTGCTGTGAAAAGGGTTTTCCGAGTATTGAAGAGACGCCTGCGATAGTTTTTGTCTGCTTCAACACTCACGAAAATAACACCCATTGCACAGGTAATCATTTGGCTTTGACAGGTAATCACTAAAAAGTCTGGGCTACTAGGATACAACAGTGGGTAGTGAGCTGCCTTGTTTTTGCTCTATGAGGACTGGGGTACATCTGATTGTCAATTGAGCGTAAAACCACGGCCAAAAACACTGGTTAATTGGCTGAAAGCAAGCCTTCATTTTACTTATACCTGTCGGGTTTTTCCGGTTGTTTTTTGCCGGCGGAATACCCGCAAGCACATTCATTATAGGAGTTGTCCCTGTGAAAAAATTCAATCCCAATAAAAATATAATTATCGCTTTGGTCATCGGTATCTTGGTAGTGACGGCGCTCAGTCTCAGTTTGGCCAAACGTTCTTCCGGCGGCAAGCCCAATATCGTGCAGTCGGTGGTCAATGACAGTGTCGCCATTATGGATAAAGTCGTGTCAGCGCCAGTGAAATTCGTAGAAAACGGTATCGACAGTGTGCGGGATCTGCTGGATACTTACAAAGAAAACGAACAACTAAAAGCCAAACTGGACGAGTACGACAATGCCGTTTTGCAAAATGCGAACAAAGATCGGGAAATCAAGAATTTGAAAGATGAGCTGGCCCTCAATGAAACACTTTCCGATTTTGATAAAGTCACGGCGAATGTTATCAGCCGCTCGCCGGATTCTTGGCAGGATATCCTGATTATCGACAAAGGCTCCAAAGACGGTTTGGAAAATAACATGGCCGTCCTCAGTCAAAAAGGACTGGTGGGCCGAGTGATCGAGGTTAATTTGGCTTCTTCAAAAGTGGAGCTGTTGACTTCTGCCAATCAAAGCTCCAACCACTTCCCGGTCCGCATTTCATCAAAATCCGGCGAGGCTTTCGGTATCCTGCGTAACTATGACGAAAAACTGGGGGCATTGGTGGTCGATCAGCTGACCGGCGATGCAGAATTAAAGGCCGGCGACATCGTACAGACATCCGGTCTGGGAGGCAACTCACCGGCAGATCTGCCAGTCGGGGAAGTCGTGGAAGCTAAGACCGACAAGTTTGGACTGGATAAAAATGTCTATGTGAAACCTTATGCGCAAATGTATGATCTCTCCGTGGTAACCGTGGTGGCCCGGGCAACAGGAGGGGAATAGCATGGCGGAAAAAAAATATCTGCCTTATTACGCTGCGCCGGTGTTGTTTTTGTTGATGTTGGTGGATACCCAGATCACCCGGTTGTTTGATACGGCCACTCAGCACGTCTATCTGGCCAATGCCCATCTGTTCTTGATTGCACTGATGGTGGGCTGTATGTCTTTATCAAAACGTTATATGCTAATTGCCGGTGTCGTTTTGGGGCTGCTCTTTGACTGTTATTATATCGGGGCTATCGGGATCTATACCGTCGCCATACCTTTTGCCGTTTGGATGATGTATCTGTTATCAGGTGTCTTATACCGCAATGTGTTCACCATGTTTTTTGGAACGGTGATTTTGGTAACGGCCTATGAGCTGTTGACGGTTTCCATCCAATTGTTATTCAATTTGACTACCGTCAGCTGGAACTTTTTCATCGCCCGCTTTTTAGGCCCGACGCTGTTGTTGAATCTGTTGTTGTTCGTAATCTTTGTTTTTCCCTTCAAGAAATTATTTGCTGCCAAATAAGTGCAGTTATCAAAAAAGAAAAGCAGTGAGAAGACTGAAAAGGTCTTTTCGCTGCTTTTTTGCGCGTGGTGAGAAAATGAAAACAAAGGATGAAAGGGGTGCGAAGATATTATTTGGTTTTCGGAAATTTACAAAAAACTGACAGAAAAAGCGGAATCTTTACGAGATAGACATTTTGAATTTACATGCAGCCCTTAGACTGACAGTGTTTCAAATAAAACAAAAGGAGTCACGCGTCCATGAAAAAAAACAAAAAGTTGTTGGGTGTCTATTCGGGGATTTTATTAGGAGCAGTCTTGCTACTGGGTGGTTGCGGCAGCGGAAATAAGGCAGCCGATACCGCCAAAGCTGCCACTGAGACAGAGCCAATCAAGGTCGCCTTTTATCCGAATGAATCTGCAGCAGAATTTGAAAAGTCCCGTACCGCCTTGAAAGAACTGATCGAAGAGGCGACGGATCGTAAAACCGAGATCGTCACGACCACCGATTACAATATTGTTGTGGAGTCTATTGCTAACGGGCAAGTAGACATGGCTTTTATGGGAGCAGAAGGCTATATCGAAGCCAATAAAAAAAATGACAAGGTACAACCAATCCTGACGACAGCGGGTCCCAGTGGAACGTTAGATGATGCTCTTTATTACAGTTTCTTAGCAGTCAGTGAAAAAAGCGGGGCAGACTATCAGAAAGGTGACAGCTATACCATCGACGGAATCAAAGGAAAAACGATGTCCTTTGTCTCCAACAGCTCCACTTCCGGCTTCAAAGTTCCAAGCAGTGAAATCGTCAAACAGTTTGGGCTAAAAGATGCTGATGAGTTGATTTTGGAAGGAAAGTTCTTTGATAAGGTGCTGTTCGGCGGTTCTCACCAAGGCTCAGCAGTCAACCTGTTGAAAGGGGATGCCGATGTTGCAGCCTTTATGAATATGCCGCAATACTTCGAAGTCGCAGAAGGAAAAGAAAATCAGACTGGAATGTTGTATCAGGTAAAAGCCGATGCGGCGGCACCGTTTGATTCAGTCCGTGGAGAAAAAGTCCGCGTCATCCAAGCGACACCGGTGTTGAATGCGCCGTTTGCTGCCAATACGGAAAAGCTGTCCGACGCAACAATCAAAAAAATTGTCACGAAACTCACCAGTCCTGAAGTGGCGGAAAATCCGGTCTTGTTTGCACCAAAAGGCGGGGATCAAATCGGATTGTTCACTAAGGGAGACAAAGAGTGTTTCATCGAAGTGACGGATAGTTTTTATGATCCAATCCGGAATTTGTGAGGAGTAAAAATATGCTGTTGGAAATAAACCAGATCTCAAAACAGTACAGTAATGGAAAAAAGGCCTTGACGGATGTCTCCTTTTCAGTAGAAAAAGGAGAATTCGTCTCCATCATCGGGCCATCGGGGGCCGGAAAGTCTACGATTTTACGCTGTATCAACCAGCTGATCAAAAATGACAGCGGCCAGATTCTCTTCAAAGGGACGGATCTGCAGCAACAGAACAAAAAGGGCATGCGGACTCAACGCCGCAGCATTGGCATGATTTTTCAACATTACAATCTGGTCAGCCGTAAGACCGCCGTGGAGAACGTGCTCCATGGGCGACTGGGTTATAAATCGACATTGGCCGGCTCGTTGGGTGTATACAGTGAAGCTGAGAAAAAGCGGGCCTTTCAGCTGTTGGATCAAGTCGGACTGGCGGAATTTGCTTACACTCGCTGCGATGAGCTCAGCGGTGGGCAGAAACAGCGGGTAGGAATTGCTCGTGCCTTGATGCAGGAGCCGGATTTGATCTTGTGCGACGAGCCTATTGCCTCGCTTGATCCTCGGGCTGCTAAAGTGGTCATGCAGTACTTGCGCAAGGTTACTAATGAGCAGGGAATCTCTTGTATCGTGAATCTGCATCAGGTGGATGTGGCCATCGCTTATTCGGATCGGATCATCGGTATCACGGCCGGAGAAGTGGCCTTTTCCGGCACACCAAGTGAGCTGGGTCAAGAGCAGATCACTCGGATTTATCAATCAGAAGAGTTACTGGTGTGAGAATATGATGGAGAAGAGTGTACAAACTGATTTTTTCAGAAAACAGAAATGGGGCTTCCTGCTATTGGCAGCCCTGCTTTTGGCTATCTATTTCGGAGCGGCGGGTTATGTGGAATTCGATCTTTGGCGATCTCTGCCGGCTATCCCGGAAAGCTTTGTTTGGCTGTTCAAAAATTTCGTACCGACAGAAACTTCCCTGGCCTATCTGCCCTTGATTGCAGAAAAACTTTTGGAAACAATTTTGATGGCGGTGGCGGCCACCATGAGTGCGACGGTGATGGCATTTTTGGTGGCGGTGCTGGGTTCACGGGAAATCGGACTGAATCCGCTGACTAAGGCATTTGGTCGAATTGTGGCCAGTTTCTTTCGTAATATTCCCATCGTTGTCTGGGGGATGATTTTACTCTTAAGCTTCAAGCAGAGCGAGTTGACGGGTTATTTGGCAATCACGTTTACGACATTCGGGTATTTAACCCGCTCCTTTATGGAAACCATCGACGAAGTGGCTGGCAGTACGATTGAAGCCTTGAAAGCTACCGGAGCGACGTACTTTCAGATTATTTTCCAGGGAGTTTTACCGATGGCGGCGGGCCAGTTGATCAGCTGGGTCTTGTTCTTGATCGAAAACAACATTCGTGATGCTACCTTGGTGGGGATCTTGACCGGTACCGGAATCGGTTTTTTATTCGATATGTATTACAAGAAATTCCAATATGACGTTGTCGGTCTGATCACCTTGTTGATTGTGATCGGTGTGGTCTTGCTGGAATTAATCTCAAATCAGCTCAGGAGGGTAATTTTGTAAATGGAAGCACAAAAACAGGAACCATTATTTATGGAATCAATCTATCCGGCCGAACACCACATGCGCCACACCCGGCAGCAGAAAATCCGGATCCGCGCTTGGAGTTTGAAAGGAGCACTGCCGCTGTTGGTGCTATTGCTTTTGGCGGGAATCACAGGGTATACGTTTTTGACGATGGATTATGGCAATGTGGTGTTGCAAGAAGGGGTCAGTCAATTTTTCGGTGATCTGAAGCAGGTTTTTTTTGAACCACGACTTTCCGGACGCTTTACCTGGGGTACCTTGCTCCAGGCATTGGGAGTAACGATTGCGCTGTCGATTTTGACAACCATTTTAGGTGGCGGAGTCGCATTGCTGCTGAGTTTATGGACGGCTCGTAATCTAGGAAGTCGTGGCAGTTCGACAGTTATTCGAGTAGTGATGTCGTTTACTCGGGCTGTTCCGACAATCTTATGGGTACTAATCTTTGCGGTCTTGATTGGTTTGGGGCCGAATGCGGCTGTTTTGGGGATGACTTTTCACACGGTGGCCTATTTGACCAAAGTCTATTCCGAAAGTATCGAAGAAATCGACGACGGAGTGATTGAAGCCCTGAAAGCCGGTGGCGCAACCTGGTGGCAGATCATCTTTCAGGCAGTCCTTCCTACTTGTATCACAGCACTGTTGTCTTGGACCTTTATCCGTTTTGAGATCAATTTTACCAATGCGGTGGCAGTAGGTGCTGCGGCGGGTGCCGGTGGGTTAGGCTTTCAATTAGCCATGGCCAGCTCCTTTTACTTCGACTTCCGTGAGATTGGCGTGATGGTCTATCTGGTACTGGGCGTAGCGGCGATTTTGGAGATGATCTCGATCCGATTACGATCAAAATACGTGACACGCACATAGCAACAAAGCCATGGAGGGCTTTTTACGAAACATATGAGAATTGACAAAGGAGTTTTTCAGCATGCAGAGAAACAGAAGAACACGGATTTTAGTGGAGGATCAGACAGACTTGGCCTTGCAACTGGCGCAAGAAGCTGATGGGTTATTTCCGGTTGTAGTCAGAGAACCGGCACACCCGGGGTTAATGATGACCCGGGTAAGGGAATCTGCACAAAATACCCTCTTTTATTTAGGGGAGGTCCTAGTCACTCGCGCTCGTGTATCCATAAATGAGCAAAGCGGTCTGGGACTGCTGCAAGGGGAAGAAAGGGAAAAGGCGCTGGCGTTGGCAGTAATTGATGCTGCTTATCCTTTGCTGCCGGATGAAAAAAAAGCGAGCTGGGATGCCTTGTTGCAGACTGCCGAAGAACAGATTCAGCTGCAGCAGACGATTCGACACAAACAGGCTGCAGGAACGAAGGTTTCCTTTGATACGATGGAGGTCGAGCAATGATGCTGGTACATGAGACACAAGCATTATTCAGAAAACTGGTTCATGGGTTTTCCTATGCCGGAGAGACGGTGATCCTGCCTAACGTTGCAGAGACTGTCGGCTTAGATGAGCGGTTGTATCTGACCGCTGCTACACTGTTGGATCAGGAAGTCAGTTTCGCTACGCTCGGTTTTGACTCACTGCAGGGACAGCGACTGGCGCAAGAATTTCGCAGCCGTCAAGTCCCCACATCACGGGCGGATTTTGTATTTCTAAAACTGCCTGCCGCCGATTCGGCAGATGAGCTGAGTCGGTTAAAAGTCGGCGATCTGGTGGACCCGCAGAAATCTGCAACTATAATCGCAGTTTACGACGAACCGACCGCCGACGACGAAGCACGCCGCTTCTTATTGCAAGGTCCCGGGATTCCGGCTGTGCTGGAAAAGGCATTTTCGGTGGCGGTGGCGGAGCTTTTGGCGATTCGCAATGAACTGAATAAGGAGTATCCTCTGGGAATCGATGTGATATTGATAAACGAAAAACAACGGGCGGTTTGTATCCCCCGCACGACTGTGATAAAGGAAGTGGACTAGCGATGGCATACGTAGCGGTTAAAGGCGGTCAGTTGGCCATTGATGAAAGTTTAAAACTGCTGGAATATAAAAAAATTGAGGACGGGGATTTGCTTCAAATTGAAGGAATCGCGGCCAATATGAAATTGCTGGTAGACCAGGTCATGAGTGAGGCCTCCTTGTATGCCCCAAAGCTGGCAGCCAGAGCTCTTTGGCAGGCAGAAGGTTCCGTAGAAGAGGCAGTTTTCTTGCTGCGGGCCTACCGTTCCACCTTGGAGCGACTGGGGGATACCGAAGTGGTAGATACGGCCAAAGCAATGTTTGTCGAGCGCCGTATCTCAGCGGCTTTCAAAGATATTCCCGGTGGTCAGATGCTGGGGGCAACCTATGACTACCTGCATCGGTTGATCGATTTCTCCGATTCTGAAACGCATGAGAAAAAGACAGCCGAATTGATGGCCGCCTTTCAAAAAAAAGCAGCTGCTGTGACGGAGGGCCAGCCATTGCCGGATTATCAAAAGGTATCCCAATACCTCCGCGGTCAAGGAGTGTTGGAGGCAATCTCGGAAAACAATGAAGCACCGGAGGATATCACCAAAAAAATCTTGGAATTTCCTACCAAACGCTCAGAACGGTTGCAAAGTCTAACCCGGGGGATGTCTCAAGCACTGATGGCACTGGCCTACGCCATCATTAGGGGGTACGGTGCAACCCACCCGACTGTCGGTGAGTTGCGAGTCGGTGACGTGGGATTGTCTTATGCAGATCCCGCCACGGAGTCTTCACCTGAAGAGTGCTATTACATCGGTTCAATCCAAGTCACCGAAGCGGAAATGTTCATCCCGGTGGCAGTTAAAAAAGAAGGGCGTGACATGATGGAGATCGAAATCGGCTACGGCATGGTTTACGGACGCAATGAGACCAAGGCAATCTCGATGGGTATTTTGGATCACAGTCTAGAGGTAGGCGATAAGGAAGTGCCGACCGGTGACGAGGAGTTTGTCTTGTATCACATTGACAGCATTGAAGCGACCGGCTTTTTATCCCACTTGAAGCTGCCCCATTACGTAACATTCCAGTCAAAATTGGACAGTATCCGCAAGACCCGGGAGGAAATGACCCATGCATGAGACCGACTATAATTTTGCTTTTTTTGATGAAGGCTCTAAGCGGGAAATCCGCCGGGCAATTTTGAAGGGGATTGCTATCCCCGGCTATCAGGTGCCTTTTGGTTCTCGTGAAATGCCAATTGGACGGGGGTGGGGGACCGGTGGACTGCAGGTCACATTGTCTCTGGTAGGAGTGGATGACTGTTTGAAAGTCATCGACCAAGGCAGCGATGAAAGTGTCAATGCCGTCAATATCAAAAAGCTGGTAGAAAAAACGACGGGGGTTGCCATTACCAGTGATACTGCCGAAGCTTCCTTGATTCAGTCGCGCCACCGGATTCCGGAAAAGTCGCTGACAAAGGAGCAAATTCTGGTGTTGCAGGTGCCGGTCTGTGAGCCGCTGCGAGAATATGAACCCAGTGAATACAAAACCAAACGTCTCCATGCGGACAAAGAATACACCGGGTCTTGGCTGTTATTGTTTGATCAAATTATGCGTTACGGAGTGACTACGACTGGTGCTGAACACCCGGTAATCGTCAATGATCGCTATTTGATGACCCCTTCGCCGATTCCCCGCTTTGATAATCCTAAAATGACCCACAGTGACGCCTTGATCCTTCTGGGAGCCGGGCGGGAGAAAAAAATCTTCGCAGTACCACCGTATACCAAGGTCAAATCCATTGATTTTGAAGACCGACCGTTTGAGGTGGAAGATTTCTCTCAAATAATCTGTCGTCTTTGCGGCGCAAGTGGTGTCTTCATGGACGAACTCTTTGATGAAAACGGGAACGTGCTTCATCAGTGCAACGACACCAGCTTTTGCAATGAAAGGAGAAATCGCCATGATGCGTGAACATGACCTGAAAAAAGCAACTGGAGCACCGATCCTGACCATCGATCATTTGGATAAACAATACGGGAAGGGCTGTCCGATATGCGCTGATCCGGCCAACCGCCAACTTGAAAAAAATTACTGTCCGACCTGCGGGACAGTCTACGCTTGTCAAGATATTTCCATGTCGGTTTATAAAGGTGAAATCATCGGAATCGTGGGTGAATCCGGCTCGGGCAAATCCACGCTGATGAAATGTTTGTACTTCGATGAGGAGCCTACTAATGGCGACTTCCATTTCGTACGCCAGACAGAGGATAACGGCAACCTGTTTCAGCTATCCTCACAACAAAAACGCAGCTTACGTAACGAATGCTTCGGTATGGTGTATCAAAATCCGTACCTGGGCTTGAAAATGGACATTTCAGCTATTGCCAATGTGGCTGAAAAGATGATCGCCGGCGGAAATCGAAACGTAGCAGAAATGACGGCAGTCGGAGGGGCTTTTCTGGAAGAGGTAAATATTCCTCGTTTTCGAATGAAAGAAGTCCCTAAGAATTTCTCCGGCGGGATGCAACAGCGGGTCCAAATCGCCAAAGCTTTGTCCACTAATCCGCCGATTCTCTTTTTGGATGAGGTCACAACAGGGTTGGATCTTTCAGTACAAGCAGTGGTTTTGGACATCATTAAACGAATCCAGCAGACCCACCAAATCAGTATGTTGGTAGTTTCCCATGATCTGGGAGTCATTCGCATGCTGGCCCAACGTACGTATGTGCTGCTGAATGGGCAAGTGATTGAGAGCGGTTTGACGGATCAGATTTTAGAAGATCCGCAACATCCCTACACTCAACAGTTGGTTTACTCATTGCTATAAGAAAGGGGCACGCTCATGTATATCATCACCAACGGTACCATCGTGACATCGGAGGAACTGCTGACACATCACGCACTCGTGATTGAAAATGACACCATCCAAGCGATTCTCCCAAATAAGAAAATATCTGAGATTCCGTTTGGCACACGAATCATCGATGCACGGGGTGGCTGGATTATGCCGGGTTTCATTGATATTCATTCCGACTACATTGAAAGCATTGCTTCACCTCGTCCAACCTCACTGATGGATTTCGAACTGTCGCTATATGAAGCCGAACGGGAGCTGTTGATCCATGGTATCACAACGATGTATCATTCCTTGAGTTTATTAGGACAAGAAGTTTTTGGTGAAAAGCAGATTCGGCTCAGTGAAAATGTCATCAAGCTGCTGGAACTCATCAGTGACAGCAATCAAAAAGAGCATTTGATTCACCATCGGATGCACTTGCGTTATGAAATCGACAACTTCCACCAATATGAGTTGGTTAAGTTTTTGATTGAAAGCGGCAAAGTCCATCTGCTCTCATTTATGGATCATACTCCCGGTCAGGGACAGTACCGGGATTTGGAAACGTACCGCTTGATCGTTGCCGGCTATCAGGATGGACCGGTGGCTTCCGCCGAAGAATTGTATCAAGAAGGGATTGCAAAAGAAAAATTGAGCATGCAGGATTTGCGAGTGTTGGCTCAGACCGCAACAAATCACAGAATTCCCCTGGCTTCTCATGACGATGACACCGTCGAAAAGCTTAGTGTTGTACGGGAATTAGGCAGTTGTATCTCTGAATTTCCCATCACAAAAGAAGTTGCACGGGCTGCAGTGGAACAAGGGTTATACACCGTGGGCGGCGCGCCGAATGTCCTTTTGGGACGATCCCATTCCGGTAATCTTTCGGTTCTGGAAGCGATTCAAGACGACAGCATCAGCGTCTTATGCAGTGATTATTATCCACCGTCCATGTTGCATGCAGTGTTCAAATTATGGCGGGAAGGGCATCTGTCATTGGTGAATGCCGTGCGTCTGGTGACCTTGCACCCAGCGGAAGCGGTGGCCATCGATGACACGACCGGCAGCCTGACTTGCGGCAAGACAGCTGATGTCATCATTGTAAACTATGCCGGTAATCAGGTACCGGTAGTTACTCATACCTTCGCAAAAGGAGTCTTAATCAATGAAACCACCTATCGAAACTAGCGTAGAGAGAATCGCTGAGACGACTGCTACGACAGAGAGGCCACTAATCCGGTTGGAAGAGGTCTCGAAAACCTTTACCCTTCACAATGTAAATAAGCAGGTCGTTGGCTGCCGTGATATCAGTTTTGACGTAGCAAAAGGTGCATTTGTCGGCATCACCGGTAAAAGCGGCAGTGGTAAAACGACGATCCTGCGCTGCATTTACCGGACGAATCTTCCTCAAAGCGGCACCATTCTTTACGATTCATCGCTTTTCGGTAGAGTCGATTTGGCAACGATTGATGAGCGGAAAATGTGTTTGATTCGGGACTATGAAATCGGCTACGTTTCCCAATTTTTGCAAAGTCTGCCACGGGTGACGGCCTATGATATCGTCTATCGTTCAGCATTAGAGACCTGCGAACCCAGGGTGGCTAAGGTGGAGACCGAACGACTGCTGCACCATTTTGAAATCAAAGAAGAGTTGTGGGACCTATTTCCCAATACGTTTTCCGGTGGTGAAAAACTGCGCCTGAATATTGCCAAAGCCATGGTCAAAAAACCGGAGCTGCTGCTGTTGGATGAACCGACTGCTTCATTAGATCAACACTCAAAAGAGAAGGTGCGGGACTTGATTGAGCAGTTGAAAAACGTCGGGACCACGATGATCGGGATTTTTCATGATCTGGAATTTATGGACAAGCTGTGCGATCAGGAATTCAATATCCAACAAGGCTCATTTGTATAAAAAAAGGAGAGATATACGATGAAAGCTGATCTGCATGTACACAGTTATTATTCTGACGGGACCTGTTCTCCGCAAGAGATCCTGCGATTGGCGCGGCAAAAAAAGATTACTGATCTTGGTATCGTTGATCACGACTCCTTTGCCGGCTTGGATGAATTCAAACGTCTTTTTGATCCCTCGCCGATCAATTTGATCGAAGGAATTGAGATCAGCGCTTATGATTTTAAACGGAGACGCAAGGTTCATATTTTAGGCTACAACATCGTCAATCGGACCTATGTCGAGCAGTTGTGCCGGCCCCTTTTGAAGCGCCGACACCAGAATACCTTGGCCCAGCTGGAAAAGATTCGGCAGGCGGGCTACCAAATTGATGAAGACCAGGTCCTGCACTATGCCCGACACAGCGGTACAGCCTATAAGCAGCACATCATGGATGCCCTGATTGCCGCCGGTTATGAGCAGACGGTTTACGGACCGCTTTATACCCGGTTGTTCAAAAATGGCGGTGTGGCACAGATGGATATCAAATACGTCGATGCTCGTGATGCCGTGGCAGCCATCAAACTAGGCGGTGGTATGGCAGTAGTGGCCCATCCCGGTCAGCTGAACAGTTACGAGATTATTGGTGAACTGGTGGAAGAGGGGTTGGATGGAATTGAAAAGTATCACCCTGATCACACCAAAAAAGATGAAGCTAAGGTACAGCAACTCATGGACCTCTATGGAATGGAAAGCTTTGGCGGCTCGGATTTTCATGGAGGACATGGACCGGATCATTTTGGTACCTGTGTCATCACCAATGTCCGGGAGTTTTCAGATCGCCTGTATCAAAGTCCGGTGGAATCCACAATCTTGTTTAATTAAGCTGAAGCGCGCCAGAGAATCAGCGAGAAAAGTTCAATCCAAATACCAGTAAAAAGCGGCAGCAGACGAAAAATCCGCAGGTCGCTTTTTTGCGACTTCTCTTGATACTGGCGTTTCTTTTCAGAGGCAGCCTGGAGCAGTCGTATTTGAAACATATCTGTAACACTCTCCTTACAAGGCTGACATATCTCTATGGTACAATTCTATTTGTTAAAAAAGCTTTAAGCACTGGCTGTTTGAAGTGTCACAGACGAAGAAGTCATTCGTACTATAAGCCATTCGGAGGAGAACAACGTGAAGAAACGTGGATTATCAGCACTGTTGGTATGTTCATTGTTATTAACTGCAGTCGCTGCACCGACAGTCGCCGCAGCGGACGAGTTCGATAACCAAATCAAACAACAAGATCAAAAAATCAGCAGCTTGAAGGGTCAGCAGGCTGACGCACAAGCGCAAATCGATAGCCTGGAAGGCGAAGTTTCCACCATCACAGAAAAAGCGAACAAGCTCGTGAAGGAACAGGAAAAACTCGTTAAAGAGCAGGACAAATTGCAAAAAGAAATTATTGACTTGGAAAAACGAATTGCCAAGCGGGAAGAAAAAATTCAAAACCAAGCCCGTGACGTACAAGTTAACGGTAACAATACTTCTTATTTGTCAGCTGTATTAAATGCGGAATCAATCTCAGATGCGATTGGTAAAGTAACAGCCATGACGACCATCGTCAATGCCAACAACGAATTGGTCACTCAACAAAAAGAAGATAAAAAAGCGGTTGAGGACAAAACAGCCGATAACGCTAAGAAACAAAAACAGCTGAATGAAAACCAAGCTGAACTGGAAAAACAGAAATCAGTTATCACTGAAAAACAAGCAGACCTGAACTTGATGAAAGCAGACTTAGCTTTGGAACAAAACCAAGCGGAAAACAAAAAAGCAGGTTTGGTACAAGCCAAAGAAGCTGCCGAAGCTGAAAAAGCGCGTATCGCCGAAGAAAAACGCTTGGCAGAAGTTGCTCAGCGACAAGCGACAGAACGGGCTGCACAGCAACAAAGAGAACAACAACAAGCTGTTGAATCCGGCAACACGCCAACTGCCGAAACAACGGCACCATCTTCAGAGTCAGAAACAACGCCATCAACAACCCCAAGCAACACAGGTAACGACAATGGCGGCAATGCTGGTAGTACTGGTAATACTGGCAATAAAAATGGTGGCAATACTGGTGGGAGCACCGGCGGCAGCACGGAAACACCCGCGCCAACCCCTACCCCAGAACCAACACCAACTCCTGAACCTACGCCGACACCAACACCTGAACAGCCAAGCACTGGCGGTTCTACCGGCAGCAGTACAGCCGGTGATCTAATTGCTACTGCGAAGAAGTATATCGGTGTTCCTTATGTTTGGGGCGGATCTGACCCAAGTGGATTTGACTGTTCCGGTTTTACTTCTTATGTATACCGGGAAGCTTACGGTCGAGAAATCGGTCGCACAACTACGCAACAAGAAGGTAATGGTTCAATCATCAGCACCTCTCAAGCCAAAGCTGGCGACTTGCTGTTTAGAGGAACTCCTGGATCTTCTTATCACGTTGCTATTGCCTTGGGTGGCGGCATGTTCATCCATGCGCCAAGTCCTGGTGGCTCAGTTCGGATCCAAGCTGAATCTGTTTGGTACTCATTCGACTTTGCTGTATCAATGTAATTGAAGCCGCGCGGAACTAGCTCGAAGTGCGGATTATAATCTTATAATTAGAAATGATTGGCCCGAAATCTTGAGAAGGATTTCGGGTTTTTTTCAACAAAAAAACTAGCCACTCGCAGACTTCGTTGAGTTTCGGTGGCTAGTTTTTTGTAAAAGCATCCCTACACACGCCTTCTGCTTTTTCACATTGCCCGAAGAGCTTGAAGAGAGTGATTTTCAAATTGCAAAAAAGGCATTGGATTTCTGCGAGATTTGGGGGGATTTCTACTGACAGTATTATCTAACATGGTTAACGATACAAAAGCTGATACATACGATAAGGTCTGTTTCGTAGTATTCCGGAAAAAACGTGGGGCGTAGATTCGAGACTAATAATTTCATGGCCATCACGTTGAAAAGCCACCAGCAAGGTATCCAGAAAAATGGTATCGCCATAGTCCAAATTGATAGAGTTGACGTCTTCTGGTGGCTCTAGAGGAATAGAAAACAAGTAGACATGGGTGAAATCGTCTTTTGGTTTGATGATCTCGTCGGCCTTTGAGTTTTGATACATCTCCCAAGCCAGTCCTTTGGCTTGGGTCGTGGTCTCTCTGAGTTCGTTAGAAGCTTCGATGGGTTCTTGCATAAATATGCTCCTTATCCTAATTGTGCAAAAGAATATCGCAATAGGTAGTTTAACTGAGTGACAGTTGTTCACCATAAAAACTGCCGAAATGCTGTTTGAAGGGGACTGGCAGCAGTTGAGACAGTGACGAAAAAATCTGCTTTGGTACCGGGTATCAGCTGGAGTTCAGTTTGAATCAAGATGGTTAATTTTTCAGGAGACAATGTGGTATTGACTCGATAAAGCGTGGTACTGTAGTTGGTCCATCCTCCTGCCTAAATCAAGGCACCGGTGCCTCGAATCTCAGGATTTCTACATTGAAAACAACAAACAGATTGAGAATGATGGTGTTCTCTTGGTTGCGGCCAAGGCTATTTGGAGCTCGTGAGATCGGATAACCGATTTTTTTCGTAGAGTTGCAATGGAAAACGCCTAAGAAGTCACGGAGCTCTTGCTGATTTTTTGCAGGTACTTTCTTGAACTAGACTATAACGGAGCGCTTCTTTCCAATATGAGATATCGTTTGTAGTATAGTCGCATCCGAGTGAAAAGACGATTCCCAAGCAAAATGGGAACCTGAAAAAATGTTTTGCTAGAGGTTAGTTACTGTTGGAAAGAGACAATCACTGTTGTGGCAGATAGTCTTCACTCAATTGCAGGAATTCGGCAATGTCGGCTTTCAAAATGTCGATACCTGCCTGCCAGAAGTCTGGCTTGGTCAAATCGGCATCTAAGTGTTTTGCTGCCAATTCTTCGGTGGTCATTGCGGCAGTATCCCGCAAAAGAGCAATGTATTTGTCTTCAAAACCGGTACCTTCTGCTTGTGCTTTGGCATAGATTCCCAAGCTGAAGAGGTAGCCAAAGGTGTATGGAAAGTTGTAGAAAGGTACTTCATCAATAAAGAAATGCAGTTTTGCTGACCAGAAATGTGGGTGCCAGTTGCCTAAACTGTCACAGTAGGCTTCTTTTTGAGCGGCCAACATTTTTTCAGTAATCTCAGCAGCAGACACTAGACCCGCTTGCCGAGAGTGATAGAAGTCTGTTTCAAAGATAAAGCGGGCGTGGATGTTCATAAACATGGCAATAGCGTTTTGCATTTTGATGTCCAACAAGTTGAGTTTTTCTTCAGGGGTTGCTGCCCCTTTCAAGTTGGCATCTGCTACGATCAGTTCGGCAAATGTGCTGGCAGTTTCTGCGACATTCATGGCATATTCTTGGTTCATAGCCGGTAGATCCCACATGACTGAGCTGTGAAAGGCGTGTCCAAGTTCGTGGGCGAGTGTTGCGACTTCACCGACAGCATTGCCGTAAGTCATGAAGATGCGAGATTCCCGAGTTTCTGGCAGCGCTGCGCAATAGCCTCCCGGACGTTTGCCGGGGCGATCTTCGGCTTCAATCCAGTTCTTTTCAAATGCAGACTGGGCAAAATCCGCCATCTTAGGACTAAATTGGTTGAAATGTTGGATGATAAAGGCAGCGGCTTCGTCAAAAGTGAAGGTGCGTTCTTTGAAATCGCCGACGATTACCGGCGCGTCTTGGTCTTGCCAGTCCAATTTTTCCTTGCCCATCAAGGCAGCTTTACGGTTTAAAAAGTCGACAAAAGGTTGCTTGTTGTCGCTGATAGTCTGCCACATGGCATCAAGAGTGGCTTTTTGCAAACGATTGTACTCTAAAGGCTGTTTCATAAAATCCTCGACGCCGTGCAGTTTGTAGTTGGTCAGCCGGAAGCCGTCCAAGTGATTTAAGGTATCGGCGAACAAATCTGCTGGTTGACTCCAAGCTGCTTCCCACTTAGCAAAGAGGTCGGCCCGGACTGTGGGATCGGGATTCCCCATCATTTTGTTGAAGGCCTGACCGGCAGAAAGCTCCACAGTGGTACCGTCTGCTTGAGTAAAGGGGATTGTAATGGTAGATACCAGAGTAGCGTAATGTGCTGACCAGGCGCTTTGACCATCAATCGCCAAGTGGCTGATGATGTTTTCTTGTTCTTCGGGCAGAGATTCACTGCCGTTGCGCCGCTCTTCGTTAAGGCGGAAAGCCACGGGAGCAAGGCGAGGGTCAGCCAGCAAGGCTTGCCAGCGGTCAGCAGCGCAGGCGGAAAATTTCAGGGTCAGTGGCACAGTCGCTGCTTGGTAAAGAGGATAGAACTGGGCCAATTGTCCGGCTAATACTTTGGCTTTGGCATCGTTGACGTTTTGACTGAGCAAGGCTTCTACAAAGGTGCCGCACTGGCTCAAACCGTTACCTACTATAGTCATTTCTGCTAAAATATCTGCCAACTGATCGGCAGCATTTTCTGCTGTGAGATCCACTTTTTTAATCATGAGGGTCAGTGTTTCAATCTGTGTTTTTAGCTGATTCAGGCGTTCTTGAAATTGTGGCGAATCACTGCCGCCAGGGAAGATACTGTCCAGATCCCAATTAAGTGAGTAGTTCATGAAGGATTCCTCGTTTCTGATTTTTGTCACGCAGCAACAGCCCTCTCATAATAGGGCTCTTGCGACGATTTTACGAATATTCTGACGTCCATAGTATAGCATAATCCGCCGCAACTGCCGTCTTTGAAGACAAACGTGGTAGAATGTAGGAAATGAAGGAACACCGGTAGCTGTTTTTTTTGGATATCAGCTGCTGGCAAGCTTGTTCCCGTAAATGAGGTGAACCATTGAAAAAACTACTCAAGCAGCCAAACTTTTATTTTGCCATTGGAATTTTAATCATGGCAATTTTATTTTATTCGTCTTCTATGACGTATGAACAACAGTCGCAGGTGGGGCTGATTGACCGAGTCTTGGCCAGTGAGCCTTTTAAAGAGCAGCTTTCTGGGATTCGTTTTTCGTATGCCGGCAAAGAGCAGAGTATCGCTGCCAGCGGCTATGGGAAATTTATCGAGTTTTTTATCCGTAAAGGGGCGCACTTCTTCACTTATTTTGTAATGGGAGGCAGCTTTTGCATCGGGCTGTATTTGAAGATGAAGCATTTCTGGTGGGGTGGCTTTTTTGCTTGGCTAGCCGCTACTGGTTATGCGGGAATGGATGAGTTTCACCAGCAGCTCACCGGTGGTCGGACACCGCTTTTTGAAGACGTCATGTTGGATTCTGCGGGAGCGTTGACGGCTGTTTTAATCGTCCTCATCGTTTTATTGCTACGAAAGAAACGCTTGCGATGAAGTGTTCAAGTACCAGGACTCGCAAAAGTAAGACAGCAGCAGACCGGCGTATTTGAAAATTTTCTGCAAAGGTCTACAATAAAAGAAGAGCATAAGCAATCAAGGAGACGGCAGCAGACGCTGAAAAATCATGATGCAACGAAACCTACTGATCAGCAGCTGATTTTCGCCTCTAAGAATTAGGAGGAAACGGAAATGTCAGGACATAGTAAATGGAACAATATCCAAGGAAGAAAAAATGCGCAGGATGCCAAACGAGGAAAGGTCTTCCAAAAATTGTCGCGGGAAATCTATATGGCAGCCAAAGCCGCGGGAGGAAATCCTGAAGATAATCCAGCACTGCGACTTGTGATGGACAAGGCAAAAGCCGCCAATATGCCAAATGACAATGTGGAGCGGGCTATCAAAAAGGCAACGTCTGCTGGCGAAGGGGAAAACTATGACGAAATCGTTTATGAAGGTTATGGTCCCGGTGGTGTAGCTATCTTAGTACATGCACTGACAGATAATCGTAACCGGACAGCTACCAATGTACGGGTGGCCTTTACTCGTAACGGCGGCAATCTGGGTGAAACCGGTTCGGTTAGCTACATGTTCGACCGCAAAGGCTATATCGCTATCGAGCGGGCAGGGCTGTCTGTCGATGAGGATACTATGCTGGAAGATGTTATTGAAGCTGGTGCCGAAGATATGTTGACCTCGCCAGAAGTTTTTGAAATTTATACAGCGCCGGAAGACTTTGCCACAGTGAGAGATCAGTTGGAGCAAGACGGCTTCACGTTGGCTCAAGCAGAGCTGACAATGGTTCCCCAGACAACTGTGGTGTTAGATGCCGAGAAAAAAGAACAGCTGCAACAGTTAGTGGACAAACTAGAAGACGATGATGATGTTTCCGAAGTGTATACCAGTTTGGAAGAGGACTGACTAGAAGAGACCTTTGTAGTAGAGACTTTACTTTAGGTGAAGCCGGATTGCTGTCCTATGATAAAACGGCAAGCAAGAAATTGAGATTAGAGAGAAAGTGCGGGTCTGGTTGTGAGAATACCGAAATTAGTCGATAAACGTGTCGTAATCCATGAAAGCCTACCGATTGGAATCTTATTGGCGATGGCTGGTGGCTTTTTGGATGTCTATACTTACCTCTTTCACGGAGAGGTATTTGCCAGTATGCAGTCAGGAAATGTAATTTTATTGGGAATCAGTGTGGCACAGGGGAAATTTCATCTAATTATTCGCTACCTGGTGCCCATCAGTATTTTCATGGTTGGCATCTTTGCAACGGATTTTTTAAAGCATAAGTTTCCGCGTCGGCAGTTTTTGATCTGGCAGAATGCTGCGGTTCTCATTGAATTAGTAGGGGTCTTTTTTGTTGGACTTTGGGCACACCACGCCAGCAATTTAGTCATCAATTCGGCGCTGTCGTTTTTTGCGGCGATTCAGTACGCCACGTATCGTCGTTTGGCAGGGCTGCCCTATGCTACGACTATGACTACTGGCAATCTCCGCTCCATCGCTGATTACTGCTATGCCTGCTTCTTCACTAAGGATCCCACGGCTACTTTCAAAATTAAATACACCTCAGTAATCGTCGCCGGCTTTTTTGGTGGGGCAATTTTGAGTACGTTGATGGCACCACTGTTAAAAGGCCGGGCGATTTGGTGTGTCTCTCTATTGTTAGCTGCTGTTTTGGTAATCAGCTTAAAAAATCAGGAACGACCTGTTGTCTGAGCGCTGTGGAAGTTAACGCTGCCAGCTGTTTAAAAGCAACTGGAAAAAACAAGTTATTGTTGCGGCAAATTGGTTGCCGTTGACTAAAAATAGTGAGGTGAGCGCATGACGATTTACCGACGATTTGTCGAAAATGTAAAACTGCGACGTTTTTTCGTGCTGCTAAGTGTGGTGTTGGTATTGTATCTAGCCCGCAGTATGATTACGACAATTTTGTTGACCTTTATTTTTACCTATTTATCTATCCGTTTAGTGAAAGTCGTTCAACGCTTTATCGGCATCAAGACCTCGGTGATTAGCCTGCTTTTATATGGTAGTATTTTGGCGCTGTTGTATTTTGTTTTGACGAAATATGTGCCGCTGCTACTGCGGGAAACGTTGCGGATGGTGGATTCAGCAGTCGATTTTTATGAAAGTCAGCCGGCAGGATCCAATCAACTGGTAGCGTATATTCAGCAGTATATCCAACGAAGCGACTTCATGGACCAGTTAAAAGGCGGTGCAAATTTTGTCTTTGGCTACTTGCAAGTCTTTGGGGAGTTGGCTTTTGCCTTTGCTATGTCCTTTTTATTGAGCTTCTTTTACATGATTGAACTGGATAAAATGAAGAGCTTTACCCGCTTGTTTCTGACTAGCGAGTTTGATTGGTACTTTAAAGACCTGTACTACTTTGCTAAAAAATTTATTGAAACATTCGGTGTGGTGTTGGAAGCACAATTTTTTATTGCGGTGGTCAACACGGTACTGACACTGATTGGTCTTTCGGTGATGGGCTTTCACCAATTGCCGAGTTTGGGATTGATGGTCTTTTGTTTCAGTTTAATCCCGGTAGCCGGCGTCATCATCTCGTGTGTGCCGCTGTCGTTTATCGCTTATTCCCAAGGCGGACTGAACGATCTGATCTTTGTATTGGTGATGATTCTGGTGATCCACCTCTTAGAAGCTTATGTGCTCAACCCGAAATTCATGTCCAGCCGAACAGAATTACCGATTTTTTACACCTTTGTGATTCTGCTGGTGGCTGAACGACTTTTTGGTGTCTGGGGCTTAATTGTAGGAATTCCAGTCTTCACCTTCTTCTTGGATATTTTACGAGTCAAGGCAATTCCCGAAGAATCGGAAAACGGTGAGTGAGACAAGTGAGCTCTCAAAAAGCAAAAAAGCAGGGACAACCGCTGATTATGACGCGGTTGTCCCTGTTTTTTTATTCATCAGAACACTAAAACCGGTGTTCCTTCTTCGACGATTTCAAAGAGTTGCTTCATGACTTCCGGTGGAGTGTTGATACAGCCGTGAGAGCCGTGGGTCAAGTAGCGGTCACCACCATAAGCAGATTGCCAACTGGAGTCGTGAAGACCGACACCTTCCCAGTCGATAGGCATCCAATATTCTACCGGTGTTTCGTATTTTGAGCCGTCCTCGTTTTCGCCGCGAAGAGTTTCTTTGGTCTTTTTGTCCCAGACATAAAAGACACCAGCGGGAGTTGAAAATTTCGGTGGTCGGCCCGTTACGATGTCCGTTTCCAATGCGACGGCACCATCTTTGTAATACCACATGTGTTGGCTTTCCATATCGACTTCGATATAGGTATTGCCTACCATCGGATTTCCTGCGCTGGCACTGCCTTTGGTAACTGGAGTACGGGTGAAAGATTCACCATTTAAGATTGCTTCAGTTAAAGCATCCGTTTCGGTATCTACTTGAATTGTCCAACTCAAGGTCCCGGCAGGAACGCTGACATCGCCGCGTTTTGTGCTCTTAAAGGTCGTTGGATTAGTAGAAGTATTGTACTTGTCACCCAATGAACTCACATAGGCTTTGACTTTGTCACGATCCAAGGTAACTTTGCCGTCTTTGTAATTCAACCAGTCAGCGATTGAAGCAACTGGAATCTGGAAGGTTTCCCCGTTGATCTTGTAGTAACCTTCAACTTGGGCCACTTTGTTCAACTTGGTCATTTCCTGTTGCAAAGATTCGTCGTTGGCATGGACTTTCGGCTGTTGGGTGTAGTCCAGTAGTTCCATAGATTCTTTGTCATCATTGACTGCTTTTTTCAAATCGTCAGTGACTGCTTGGACATCCACGGAGTTCCCATTGACTTCTGGTGTGATGGTGAAGCCATTTTCGCCTTTGGTCAATGTTGCGTCTTGTGTTTTGGTGCGGCTTTCATTGAGTGTTGTCAACTCGTTTTTGATTTGATCGGCAGCTTGGTTCAGCTCCTGTTGGTCAATGGACAGCCCATTGATTTGAGCGTCTTCACCGGCAAAAACATAGGCTACGCCCCAAGACCACTGGCTCTGCTTTTGCATGAGTTTGGACAGGTCGTTGCTGAAATCTGTCTTCAATCCCAACTGTGACAAAGGCAGTGTTTTCCACTCCTTACCGTCATCAGTGATAGTAAAGGAAGATTCTTTCGTGGCCTTTTTCAATGCGGCGTTAGCCTCAGCAACAGTCATTCCGCTGATATCGGTCTCATTTATTTTGGTATTCGGCAAAAAGCGGTCCGAGTAATTGCTGGCGTAAACGCCGTAACCTGTGGTCAACCCAACCAACAGGACCAACAACCCGATAATCACATACTTTTTCTTTCCGCTCTTTTTGCGTCGTGAGCTTCTGGACATAGGCTTAACTCCTTATATGTAATGATTTCAAGTTACAAGTCTTAATTCTAGCACAATAATAGCATGATTTGGTCAAATTACTAGCAACTTGTTCTATGCTAAAGAGAATATTTAAGAACTCACCGTTAACAGAGAAATACAACAGGAAAACGGCAGCGATCCTCTAAAAAAGACAGAAAAAAACCGGAAGCTGCCGCGGTCGGTCAAGCTCCCGGTAAGGATCTGTGCAGGTGACGGGATTATTTCCCAGCAGCTGCATCTTCTTCAGCCAATTTTTCAAAGGCTTGATCCAAGATTTCTTTTAACTGCTTAGCAGAAGCGTTCATCCGGTCTTGTTCAGAGTCGGAAAGCTCAATTTCAATGACTTGTTGGACACCTTGTGCATTTACGACAGAAGGTGCACCGATATAAATGTCTTTTTGGCCGTATTGGTCGTCCAAGTAGACTGACAATGGGAAGATGGCTCCTTCATCGTCCAAAATAGCGCGAGTAATCCGAGCCAAGGCTACTGCGATTCCATAGAAAGTGGCGCCTTTTTTGTCGATGATGGTGTAAGCTGCATCACGGACACCAAAGAAGAGGTTAACCATAGCTTCTTCATCCACGTCAGGATTGTTTTTCACCCATTCGTAAATTTGCAGGCCGCCGACATTGGCATGTGACCATACTGGGAATTCAGAGTCGCCGTGTTCTCCCAAGATGTAAGCATGGACGTTACGCGCATCAACGCCGACCATTTCAGCGATTTTTTGACGGAAACGTGCAGAGTCCAAAGAAGTACCGGATCCGATAACCCGTTCTTTAGGGAAACCTGAAAATTTCCAAGTTGCGTAAGTCAAGATATCTACTGGGTTGGCAGCTACCAAAAAGATTCCGTTGAAACCAGAAGCAACGATTTGCGTTACAACGTCACGGTTGATCTTCAAGTTTTTGTGCACCAGATCCAAACGTGTTTCGCCTGGTTTTTGTGGTGCGCCGGCAGTAATGACGACCAAATCGGCATCGTGAGCATCGGCATAAGTTGCAGCATAGATTTTCTTAGGAGAAGTCCATGCCAAAGCATCTGTAAGATCCAGTGCGTCACCTTCAGTTTTCTTGACATTGATGTCCACGATCCCGACTTCTTGTGCAATATTTTGGGTAACCAGGGCAAATGCATAGCTGGAGCCGACTGCGCCGTCTCCTACCAAGATGACTTTTTGGTGGTCTTTCAAAGCTTTATTTTCAGTGTTCGTCATGACTATTTCCGTCCTTTCGCATATTGAATATGTCTTGTCTTTCACTAACCAAAGCAATCGTATCATTTACCTTTTGGTTTGTCATGTAATATGCCTTTGAGTGTAACAGTTTATTTAACTGTATTAATTTTGATAAGGGTTACATTGGCAAGGTATAGGCGATTTGTGAAATAATTATAAAGACACAGATTTCAATTATCAAAAATGAAAGCGGTACAGTTTGGAGCGAGAGGGTTTTCTAAATGAACTAGCCAATTTTTATTTGAGAACTGAAGAAAGTTGGAAAAGATTCGCAGATTTTTTCAGATAGAATAGCCAGATAGAGCAGATAGCTGGCACACTGCTAGTGACGCCAGCATGCCAACAGTAACTCACCAGAAATTTTAGTTAGGGAAGTTCTTCTATAGGAAAGCTTTAAAATGGAGAGAAAACCACATTAAAAAAGAGCGGAAGCGTAGCAGATGCGCGCATTTTCTTAAAGAAACCCAAAACCGCTGGATAAGGCAAGTCAGATTTCGGCAAGCTGTGCTATAATCGAAAAAAGCGCTGATCTGGACTGGAGAATTTATTCTCCAGCCTTTTGTGCTGTTTGCAAGTCTTGCACAAATACAGCCGATACTTATGAATCAAAGGAAGTTTTGACTACATGAAAATGATCGTAGGTCTGGGTAATCCCGGTCGAAAATATGAAAATACGAAGCACAATGTCGGTTTTATGACAGTGGACCGCTTAGCTGCCAGTCATGGGGCTGTTTTTAAAAGCAACCCATTTCAAGCAGAAGTGGCGGATTTTTTTGTCAATGGCGAAAAAATCCTGTTGGTGAAACCGCAGACCTTTATGAATGAATCCGGTCGGGCGGTGGGACCGTTGATGACCTACTTTGGTATCGAAACGCAGGAGTTAGTGGTGGTCTATGATGACTTGGATTTGGCTTTAGGTAAGCTGCGATTGCGGCAAAAAGGATCAGCTGGCGGACATAACGGTATGAAGAGTATCATTTCTCATCTGGGGCATCAGGAATTCGACCGTATCAAGATTGGTATCGGCCGACCACAGCCGAAGATGACGGTAGTAAATCACGTCTTGAGCGGCTTTAGCAAAGAGGAACAACCCCTTTTAGAAGATAGTCTGCAACGAGCGACAGCTGCCTGCGAATTTATTATGGAAACCAGCGATTTCACCGCTGCCATGAACCGCTTTAACGGCTGATAAGAAGAGAAAAGATAGTCAGGATGACAAGAAAAGAGCAGGTGAACCGATGGATTTGATCCAAGCAATAGGACAGACAGATCTGGTAGCTCAATGGCAGCGCCAGATCAAAGAAGGGCAAGCACGGCAACTGCTGACTGGTTTGGCAGGATCAGCCAAAACACTGGCGCTGGTTTCTGCCTACGAAAATTTTAAACGACCTATTTTGGCAGTGACGCCAAATCTCTATTATATGAATCAACTCGCTGATGATCTGCGGAACGTCTGCGAGGATGTTTTTGTGTACCCGGTGGATGAAGTCTTATCAGCGGAAATGGCTTTTGCCTCACCTGAAGCTCGTATCGACCGCATCCATACGTTAAATGCGATTGCAGCTGAAAAGCCGGGAATCTACGTGGTTCCTCTGGCGGCACTTCGAAAATACTTGCCCCAACCTGAAACTTGGCGCAATGCCCAGTTTCGCTGGGAAATCGGCAGCGAATTGGACTTAAAGGACCTGCCGCAGCAATTGGTTCTGATGGGCTATGAGCGACAACAAATGATTATGAAACCCGGGGAGTTCTCCATTCGGGGCAGCATTATCGACATTTATCCTCTTACAGCGGAATATCCGGTGCGGATCGAACTCTTTGACGTGGAAGTGGACTCGATGCGCTATTTCGACGTGGAAACTCAGCGCTCGCTGGGCAATGCCGAAGCCGTAGTGATTACACCGACGACTGAGCTGGTCTTTTCTGCTGAAGATTTGGCAATTGGTGCAGCTAGTTTGCAGGAACTGTTGGACAAACGGCTGGCTGTTACGAAAGAAGCGGTAGATAAAAGCTTTTTAGAAGAATATTTTGGTCAATTGCAGACTTCTTGGCAGGAAGGGGTTCCGGGCGAAAATGCCCAGTTTTATCTGGATCTTTTGTATCCGGAAAAAAGTGGCTTGGCGGATTATTTCCCTGATGAAACAATTTTGATTGTAGACGACTATCCGCGAATCATGGAAACCGACCGAGAGATTCAACGAGAAGAAGCCGAGTGGCAGACGCAGAAAATCAGCGAGCTGCGAATCTTTTCCGAGCAGACATTTGGTCGCAACAGCCACGATTTTTTCCGAGATGAAAACTTCATTACGACTTATTTTGCCCTTTTCCAAAAAGGCATGGGGAATCTGCGCTTTTCTTCGATACTGAACTTCCAATATCGACCCATGCAGCAGTTTTTCAGCCAGATGGGGTTGTTAAAGACCGAAGTTGACCGTTGGGAAAAGCAAGGGCAGACGGTGATTTTCCTGGTTTCCGACAGTGAACGGGCCAAAAAGCTGGAAGAGAATTTCCGAGATCATGACATCTATGCAGTGTCGGCAGCCGCTGATCGATTGATTAGTGGCCGCAGCCAGATTGTTGAAGCGCAACTGGCAAATGGCTTTGAAATGCCCCAAGACCACTTAGTTGTGGTGACAGAAAAAGAAATCTTCCAACAGGTTAAGCGTAAAAAAGCCCGCCGCCAAACCATCACCAACGCCGAGCGACTAAAGAGTTACAACGAGCTGAAGCCGGGTGATTACGTGGTTCACGCCAATCACGGGATCGGTAAATATGTCGGTATGCAAACGCTGGAAGTTGATGGCGTTCACCAAGATTACTTGACGATCCTCTATCAAAACGATGACAAGCTCTTTATTCCTGTGACGCAGCTGAATTTGATCCAAAAATACGTAGCCTCCGAGTCGAAATCACCGAAAATCAATAAATTAGGTGGTAGTGAGTGGAGTAAGACGAAGCGAAAAGTTACTGGTAGGATTGAAGACATTGCGGATGATTTGATTGCTCTGTATGCCAAGCGGGAAGCTGAAAAAGGCTATGCGTTTGGACCTGACGATGCCTATATGAAAGAGTTTGAAGATGCCTTTCCTTATACAGAAACAGAAGATCAGCTTCGCAGTACAGCCGAGATTAAAAAAGACATGGAACGGCCGCGGCCAATGGATCGCCTGCTGGTGGGGGATGTCGGTTTCGGGAAGACAGAAGTTGCCTTGCGGGCGGCTTTTAAAGCGATTAAAGAAAACAAACAGGTGGCCTTTTTGGTGCCGACGACAATCTTGGCCCAACAGCATTATGAAACGATGATTGATCGCTTCGAGGGCTTCCCGGTAAATGTGGGGCAGCTCAGTCGTTTCCGCACCAAAGCTCAGCAAAACGAGACCATTGAGAAGATGCGCACGGGTCAGATGGATATTGTCGTGGGGACACACCGCCTACTTTCAAAAGATGTGAAATTTGCTGATTTAGGCTTGTTAGTGATTGACGAAGAACAGCGCTTTGGCGTGAAGCATAAAGAACGCTTGAAACAGCTGCGTTCTCAAGTGGATGTGTTGACGTTGACAGCGACGCCTATTCCACGGACGCTGCACATGTCCATGCTGGGGGTACGGGATCTTTCGGTGATTGAGACGCCGCCGGAAAATCGTTACCCGATCCAGACCTATGTGATGGAAAAAAATCCCGGTGCTGTTCGGGAAGCAATCCAGCGGGAACTGGCGCGAGGGGGACAGGTCTTTTACCTTTATAATCGCGTGGAGACGATTGAAAAGAAAGTCGACGAATTGCAGATGTTGGTGCCGGATGCCAGGATTGCTTACGCGCATGGGCAGATGACTGAAATTCAGCTGGAAAACACGCTGTTTGATTTCATTGAAGGAATGTATGACATCTTAGTGACGACAACAATCATCGAAACGGGAGTGGATATTCCTAACGTCAACACGTTATTTGTGGAAAACGCCGACTATATGGGATTGTCCACTCTGTATCAACTACGGGGACGAGTTGGCCGTAGTAACCGGGTGGCATACGCTTATTTCATGTATGAGCCGCAAAAAGTTCTGAATGAAGTCAGCGAAAAGCGCCTGCAAGCTATCAAAGATTTCACTGAACTGGGCTCCGGCTTTAAGATTGCGATGCGAGACCTCTCTATTCGTGGGGCGGGCAATTTGTTGGGAGCGCAACAGCACGGGTTCATCGATGCAGTCGGCTTTGATATGTATTCACAAATGCTCAGTGAAGCAGTCGCGAGAAAACAAGGCAAGAACACCCAAAATGAAAAAACTTCAGTGGAAATTGATCTGGGAATCGACGCCTACCTGCCGGGCACTTATATTGAAGACGAGCGGCAGAAAATTGAGATTTATAAGCGCATCCGGGAAATGGAGACCGAGGACAATTTAGACGAGATCCAAGATGATCTGCTGGATCGTTTCGGAGAATTTCCAGATGAAGTCTCGCATCTGCTGACAGTCGGACAGATCAAGATGGATGGCGATCGCGCGCTTTTGGAAACCGTCCGCAAAGTCGGCGATAAGATTCGCTTTATCCTCAGCAAAGTAGGGACCAAGACCTATACTGTGGAGCAGTTGTTCGAAGCTCTCGGTGCTACCCGGATGAAAGCAGGGATGGCGATGGATAAAGACAAGATGACCATCACCTTGACTATCGACAAAAAAATGACCGAAGCAATCTGGCTCCATGAAGTACAAGAGTTCGTTAAAGCACTGCGAGCAGAAAAATATAAGAGTAAACCAGTAACAGCTGAATAAGCAAAACTGTGGAGAAAGCGGGAATTTTCCAGCTTTGAAAGATACCGTCGCAAAATTTATAAAAGTGAGCTTCATAGTTGAGGTGGGAACACTTCTCTGAGAAAAACTAACGGGATCCGTCTGACAAAAGACCCGTTTAATCCAATGAAAAGGCGGTGAATCGATGGCAAAAAATCAAATGCAATCCATGATGCAGGGAGCCTTTGTCCTAACGGCGGCTTCCTTTGTCGCCAAACTGTTGAGTGCCGTGTATCGCGTGCCCTTTCAAAACTTAGTAGGCGACGAAGGCTTCTATGTTTATCAGCAAATTTACCCAATCTATGGCTTGGCGATGACATTAGCGCTGTCGGGACTGCCGCAATTCATCTCGAAGTACGTCGCTGAACAAGAAACACCAAAAGCCCAGCAGACGGCCATTCGCAAACTGTATCCTATTGTGTTGGGTGCCGGCGTATTATTGTTTCTGCTGACTTTTCTCGGAGCAGCCCCTCTGGCTTATCTGATGGGAGACCGGCAATTGGCACCGTTGATTCGAGTGGTTTCTTTTACCTTTTTATTCGTGCCGATACTCTCCTTTTATCGAGGGAGCTTTCAAGGAAATCTGCTAATGATCCCCACCGCGGTTTCGCAAGTGGCGGAGCAGTTGGTGCGAGTGGCGGTGATATTGGGAGGAGCTGTTGCTTTTCGTCAATTGGGATTGACCATCTATCAGGCGGGAACTATCGCCATGTTCGGAGCAATCTGCGGCGGTGGTGTAGCGGTTCTCATTTTGTTGTATTATCAAAACAAGATTAACGGCCGTCAGCTGGGACTGCGGGAAATACAGTTGACACAGCGTTGGGATAAACCGTTGATTCGTCGCTTCCTGCTAGAAGGTGGTTTAGTTTCCATGTACAGCGGCTTTTTGATTTTGTTTCAATTAGTCGACTCATTTTTGGTAGCCAATGCACTACAAGCACAAGGATTGTTGCCCCAGGTGGCTCGTGTAACCAAAGGGGTTTATGACCGAGGTCAGCCGCTGGTCCAACTAGGTTTGGTGGTGGCCGGCGCCCTCAGCTCAACTTTTTTACCCGCCTTGACCAAATACTTGTTGGGTAAAAACCGCAGCCGCTTTTTGAGCACCACGAAAATTTATTTGCGTTTAACCGCCAGTATTTCGTTAGCTGCGGCAGTAGGTTTGGCGCTGCTGATGCCGTTTATTAACTTCGCGCTTTTCAAAGATGCGCAGGGAAATCTGCCATTGGTCCTCTTCGTTTTTGCGGTATTTCTGATGGGGATGATCCAAGCCTATCAAAGCATTGCCCAAAGCCAGAACCATTTTCGGATTCCGTTGAAGGCAGCAGCTTGGGGAGTATTGATTAAAGTGATCGCTACTTGGCCCTTTACTCGTTTTCTGGGAACCGCCGGCGCCAGTTTGGCAACGTTGCTGGGACTGACCGTAACCCTTTTGTATTTGATTCGCAGAGAAGACGAGGCAATCAATTCTTTTTGGCGAGAGCGACACTTTTCACGGAAATTGTTGCGTTCCACCGGTGCCATGATTATGATGATATTGGTCTATTATCTGGTATTGGTGATTATTCTGGATCCCCGTACCCACCGCCTCAGCACGTTACTGATGGCTATTGGCGGCGTCTCAGTCGGTGTCACCGCGTTTGTTCGCTCAGCCATTCGTAACCAATTGTTTACTGTCCGGGAGTGGCTTTTGCTGCCTTTCGGTAAAAAAATACTCACCTTCAAATTGAGAAAGTAGGGAAATTATGCGTTTAGACAAATTTTTGAAAATTTCACGGATCATCAAACGCCGTCAAGTCGCCAAAGAAGTGGCGGACAAAGGGCGGATTATGATCAACGGCAAGTTGGCTAAATCTTCTTCCACCGTCAAAATTGGAGACGTCTTGACCATTCAATTTGGCAACAAAACATTGGAAGTCAAAATCGTGGAATTGCATGAATCTACCAAAAAAGACGATGCTGCCAAAATGTATGAAATAATTGCCGAGAAACGGAATGAAGAAGCCTAGATTTCCGTTAGACAACATAAACTATAGTTGGTATAATAAGAAAACAGTGGGAGCATAGTACCTCGACCGATTGGCAAATGCTGTTACAACAGCGTTTCAAACGTCGGGTGTTGCTGGATTTCACATACAGTTGTAGCAAAGTAAAAGTAAGGAGACTGACGTCATGACGCAAAAGCCCCAAACCAACGTGGCTCGCTTGGATAACGACTATGCCAAAGAACAGACAGCGCAATTGATCAAAGCACATCGGCAAGCAGTTTTCCGTAGACGCCGCCTGGGACTGATTTCCATTGTCGCAGCTGTCATCTTCGCTTTTGTAGGCTTTCAACTGTATAACGATTATCAGCAGGTGAAAAAGCTCGAAGCAATTAAAACCGAGACAGTTGCCGATCACGAAATCGTGGCCGCTAATGTCAAAGAATTGGAAGCCGAAGTTGCCCGCTTGAATGACAAAGATTACGTGGCTAAGTTGGCCCGCAGCCGCTTCTTTTATTCCAAAGACGGTGAGACGGTCTATCCGCTGCCAGATCAAAATGCTTCAAAAGCTGACAAAGAAGAAGCAAAAGTTCAAAAAGCTTTGGATGATACCCATTCGTCTACCGCTGCTGAAAAGCAGTAGAAATATAGGATCAACCCGGATCCTGCAGCCCCTTGCTTTTTAACGATAGTTGCAGTGGGACAATCGTCTTTGTTTCCCGCTGCGGGTCATCAGAAAAGTGTGGTCGTTGTCGGTCCCATAAAATAGGAGGAACATTTGTTAATGGCAATCGAAGTAGGAGCAAAACTTCAAGGAAAAGTGTCTGGTATTACCAATTTTGGTGCGTTTGTTGATTTAGGGGAAAGAAAGACCGGTCTGGTCCACATCAGTGAAGTCTCTGACGGCTACGTGAAAGACATCAATGACGTGTTGAAAGTCGGCGATGAAGTGACTGTTGTCGTGACCACAGTGGGCAACGATGGCAAAATCGGTTTGTCGATCCGTAAAGCACAAGACAAACCGCAACAGGAAAAACGGGAATTCACGAAAGCTCCCGCCGGTAAAGCACCGGCTCGCAGCGGTCAGAAGAAGCCTTTCAATCGTAGTGGCGGCAACCAAAGTCGCGGCGGCGGTTTCGGCAATGACAGCAAGCAAGACTTCGATTCCTTGATGAGTTCATTTTTGAAGGATTCCGATGATCGTCTATCCTCTTTGCGCCGCAATACAGAAGGCAAACGGGGCGGACGCGGCGGACGCCGAAACTAACGTATAGAAAATAAATAGTCATATTCGACAGGATGAGAGGCCTCGGTACGCAATAGCGTCCGAGGTCTTTCTTTTGCTTTTGATTCACAAGAAGGTCCGCTTTTGCACAGAACCAATCTTGGTTAGATAGAAGCCTGTTGCGTGTTGCAGGTGGCAAACTCGTTAACAGCAGACACCTGATCAGAAGGCGAGGCTGCCGATTAGTCAGCGATTTTTCTGATTCAAAGTTGTCGCTCACGTATCTCAGTCTGTCTATTCGCTAGTTGGGACGTTATAATAGAAATAACAAATAAAAAAGTCATGTCGGTGCAGTTTCGGAGGTATTCATGGAAGAGTTGGCACAGGGGTTTTTGCGACAGGGAAAAGAAGAGAAGCTTTGGCAGCCGGGAAGTCGAATTTTGGTGGCAGTTTCTGGTGGTGTGGATTCGATGGTGTTATTGCAGCTGTTGGAACTGGTGCAAGCAACAGAGTCTGAGGTTATGCTGGCAGTCGCCCACGTCAATCATCAGCTGCGGGAAGAATCTGCGGAAGAAGAGGCGTATTTGCGCGGGTATTGTGAGAAACGGGGCATTCCGCTGTACATCCGACGCTGGGAGAGTCTACCGGTCAGCGGAATGGAAGAAGCGGCGCGGGAATTTCGCTATGCTTTTTTCCAGGAACTGATGCAAGATCATTACTTTGATACGCTGATGACAGCACATCATGCAGACGATCAGTTGGAAACGATGCTGATGAAGATGATGCGCGATGGCAATGTTCAGACTGCCGGCGGGATGCGCAAACGTCGGGCCTTTGGAGGCGGACGTTTGGTGCGACCGCTTTTAGATATTCCCAAAAAAGCGCTGATTGCTTATGCCAAAGCCCACGAAATCCACTATTATGAGGATGCCACCAACTATCTGCCACAGGTACAGCGAAACCGGGTAAGGCAGCGAATCGTACCGCCAATGAAAGAGGAAAATCCGCAGCTGCTGGCTCATTTCGGAAATTTGGCGCAGCAGTTACAGTGGCTGACAGATTGGCAAGAGCAGGAGTTGCAAAAATGGTACCGTCAATATGCAGAAGTCAAATCTGAAAGTCTGCGCCTGCCCATTGCTCCAATCGTGTCCCTTACTAAAGGCCAGCGCTATTTTACCTTGCAGTATTGCGCCAAAGCGATTCGGCAAAATTGGCAAGTAACAGTCAATGACGAACAGCTGAACCAAATTTTGCGCAGCTTGGAGTCTGGGCGACCTCAGTGGCGCGTAGATTTAACCGGTGGTTGGCAATTTCGTGGAGAGTATGACACCTTGATTTTTGGCCCTGCCAGCTTGGCAACAACTCCTGTGGTGACGTCAGAGGTTTCTGAGCAACAGATTCGCGTAAAAATGGGGGAAGGGACATATCTTTCCCAAAATGAGTGGGTAGGGTTTTTGGCTATGGCGCCAGATCCTGTCACGGGTAATCTTTACATCAATCCGGATGATATTCCTGAAAAAGTCAAACTTTGGTCAGAGATTGATCAACCTTTACCGATAAACTTCCCTACTGAGGCAGTGTTTCGCAAACGGCGAGATGGTGACCGAATTCAGTTGACCCCGTCTCTCAGAAAGAAGGTTTCTCGCATCTTTATCGACAAAAAAACACCCAACGAAATGAGGGAACGTTCCTGGGTGATGACCACTGTCGATGATCAGGTGCTGGGCGTGTTGCCGCAAGCCCTTTCTTATTTGAGTATTGCCCGGGAAACTGATAAAATACACTACAGACTTCTTTATAAATATCGAAAAGAAGAATAGCATGTGTCTGAAAACACCGATGATAGATAGTTTGGTTTTTTTTCACCAAGATTCTGTTCCAAGGTCTCGTTTATGGCGAGTGTGGGCGTGTGGAGCTTGGTTTTAAAGAGAATTTTCAAAAAAGATTTTTCATTGGAAGATTTGGACGCATTCAAGTAAACCAACTGCTGGAGGGAGCACATACGGATGCTGGAAAAAGACATCGAAAAAGTCCTTGTGACACGTGAGGAAATCAATGCGCGCTGCGAGGAATTAGGAAAACAATTAACTGAAGAATACAAGGACAAAAATCCTTTGGTGATCGGCGTATTGAAAGGCTCGATTCATTTTATGGCCGATATCTGTCGCGAAATGGATTGTTATTTGGAACTTGATTTTATGGACGTTTCCAGTTATGGGAACGCAACGGTTTCTTCTGGCGAGGTACGGATTTTGAAAGATTTGGATACTAACGTGGAAGGCCGCGACTTGTTGATTGTAGAAGACATCATCGACTCGGGGCGAACATTGGCGTATCTGGTAGATCTGTTCAAATACCGTAAAGCCAAATCTGTCAAAATCGTGACACTGTTAGACAAACCAGAAGGCCGTGTGGTGCCAATCGAAGCTGACTATATCGGCTTTGATGTACCAAACGAATTTGTTGTGGGTTATGGTTTAGACTATGCAGAACAATACAGAAACCTGCCGTATGTAGGTGTACTGAAGCCTGCTGTCTATCAATCCGCTGAATAAGGCAAAAAAATCCCATTTGTCGTCAAAAAAGCTTCGGCTAATGGGATGAAGGTCGATTTAGTGACAGAATTATTGGGAGTTATGATACAATAAAATGGTCAGGATTGATAAGACAATTTAAGAAATAGCTGGAGGACGCAGGCACGTTTTTCAGCGTAAAAAATTCAGCCGAGGAGGACGAGCATGAACAAGAAAAATAACGGTATTCTAAAAAATACCTTGTATTATGTACTCGTGCTGTTGGCGATGTTCACCATCGTCTATTTCCTTTTGGGAAATGGCGGTCAACAATCGCCGGATATCGAGTACTCCACCTTTAAAGAACAGCTGGCAGACGGAAAAATCAAAGACTTTTCTGTGCAGCCAGTGAACGGTGCTTACAAAATCACCGGTCACTACAAGGAAAAACAAGAAGTAGCTAATAACAATGGCCTCAGTGTGTTGGGCAGTACGGCAGCAGAGACCACTAATTTCTCCACTATTATCCTGCCAAATGACAGCACATTAAAGGAAGTCACTGATTTAGCTGCTGATAGCAATGTTAAGACAGTGATCAAAGAGCAATCCAACAGTGGCATGTGGCTGAGCCTGTTGGTAAGCTTCTTGCCATTGGTAATCTTCATCTTCTTATTCTATATGATGATGGGGCAACAAGGTGGCGGTGGCGGTGGTGGCGGCCGAGTGATGAACTTCGGCAAGTCCAAAGCCAAAGAAGCCGACAAGAAAGCTAACCGAGTACGTTTCTCTGACGTTGCCGGTGCAGAAGAAGAAAAACAAGAACTGGTGGAAGTCGTGGAATTTCTGAAAGACCCGCGGCGTTTCGTTGAACTGGGTGCCCGCATTCCTGCCGGTGTTTTGCTGGAAGGACCTCCGGGAACTGGTAAAACATTATTGGCTAAAGCAGTTGCCGGTGAAGCTGGCGTGCCATTTTACTCTATCTCCGGTTCGGACTTCGTGGAAATGTTCGTCGGGGTCGGTGCCAGCCGTGTGCGTGACTTGTTTGAAACAGCTAAGAAAAATGCGCCTGCTATCATCTTCATCGATGAAATCGATGCGGTTGGTCGTCAACGTGGTGCCGGCATGGGCGGTGGCCACGATGAACGGGAACAAACGCTGAACCAATTGCTGGTTGAGATGGACGGATTTGACGGCAACGAAGGCGTAATCGTCATCGCTGCAACCAACCGTTCCGATGTCTTGGATCCAGCGCTGTTGCGTCCGGGACGTTTTGACCGTCAGATTTTGGTAGGTCGTCCAGATGTCAAAGGTCGGGAAGCAATCTTGAAAGTGCATGCCCGCAACAAGCCATTGGCAGAAGATGTTGATTTGAAAGTCGTTGCCCAACAAACACCAGGTTTTGCTGGTGCTGATTTGGAAAACGTCTTAAACGAAGCAGCCTTGGTTGCTGCTCGTCGTAACAAGAAGAAAATCGATGCCTCTGATATCGATGAAGCAGAAGATCGGGTCATCGCTGGCCCAGCTAAAAAAGACCGCGTCATTTCCAAACGGGAACGGGAAATGGTGGCTTATCACGAAGCCGGCCATACAATCGTCGGTTTGGTATTGAGTCGGGCGCGTGTAGTCCACAAAGTAACGATTATTCCTCGTGGCCGCGCCGGTGGTTATATGATTGCATTGCCAAAAGAAGACCAGATGCTGATGACCAAAGACGACATGTTCGAACAAATCGTAGGTCTTTTAGGTGGTCGGACAGCCGAAGAAATCATCTTCAATGTCCAATCTACCGGAGCTTCCAATGACTTCGAGCAAGCGACTGCTTTGGCCCGCAGCATGGTAACAGAATACGGGATGAGTGAAAAACTTGGACCGGTGCAATATGAAGGCAATCACCAAGTCTTTATCGGTCGGGACTATGGCCAAACCAAAGCTTATTCTGAACAAATTGCTTTTGAGATTGACCAAGAAGTGCGTAATATCTTGAATGCCGCGCATGCAAAAGCTCGTGAAATCATCGAAACTCACCGGGCACAACATAAACTGATTGCAGAAAAACTGTTGGAATTTGAAACACTGGATGCCAAAGCAATCAAGTCTTTGTTTGAAACTGGTCAAATGCCTGAAGGATCAGAAAAAGACGAATACCCGAGTGAAAAGGCGCAAACCTTTGAAGAAGCCAAACGTGCGTTGGAAGAAAAGGATGCTGCCAAACAAGCAGAAGAAAAGAAAGATTTTGATGAAGCCAAAGATTATTTCAAAGCTGAATCTGATGAAACTCGTCTGAATGCTGACGAAGAGATCAAAGATGTCAAATCTGATATCGACCAAGAACAAAAAGATATCGACGATGAAAACAAATTCTGATCATAAAGAAACGATCTGCCAACTGTCATGGTTGGTGGGTCGTTTTTTTTGTGACATCTTGTTAAACAGGGTTGCTGAAGAGCCAATTTTTTGCCGTACCAGAGGAGAAAATTGAATGTACCAGTGACAGAATGAAGGGTGCTTAGTTGCGAAATTTTTAAGAAAACGGCATTCTTGAAGAAGAAAGTAGGTGAAGACTATGGAAGCAAATATTTATGTAGTGCTGACGTTTATCGGAATCTGGATGTTGTATGTTTTTCCCTTGTATCAAGGAGTTGAAGAACTGTCGGAGCAAAAAAGAGTGTTGCAAAAGTTTTCGGCGGGACGCGAGAAATATCCCCAGGTCTCTCCTTGGTGGTGGTTGCTTCCACCGCTGAAAATCTCGAAGGAAAAGCAGCGAGGAATCAAGGTACTCAAAGATAATTTCAGTGATGAAGAAGATGTACGGGCACTGTTTCATTTCTTCAATAAAACGACTGGTTGGTTTTATATTGCAATTGCCGGGCTTTTGAATGGAATCGCAGCTACGGCAGAGTTGGCGGCAATCTTACCCTTTAAAGTACCGCTGTGGGGTCAGCTAGGTGTGGATTTGCTGATTATTGCCATCGGGATGCTTCATGCTCGTTATCGTGTTAGTCGCCGACGAGAGCAACGTTTGGTGGATCAGCTGGTGCGTAAAAAAGCGCAATAAGCAGGTCTAAAAAATAAGAATAAATTTGTAACGATCCTTCCGTTACTGCCTTTAAAAGTGGGTCATAAGTAAAAGACGGCGGTTTTCCATCAAAGCTATTGGAAAATTGCCGTCTTTTCAAATAATCACTATCCTTAATTTTATCAAGTGTGGGCAGCGTCGTTCGTTTTTTCTCCTTGAATCAAGAATGGGAGGTCTCTTTCAGCGAATAAGTTAGCGAGAGTCACAAGTTTTCACAGCCGGAGACTTTTAACCAGATCAGATAAGTAGCTTTCTTTCGCTTGAAAACTGCTGATTGTTGGTCCTTTTAACTGATGATCTCGTTAATGAGAGCAGGGCTTTGAAAAAATCATCGTTTTGCGAGCAAATAAGGTGACAAAGTGTCACCTTGCGTATATACTTCTTTTCGTAAGCGGAACTTGAATTGAAAATTTCAAGAAATTTTTTTCGCAATCTATTGAGGAAGTGAATGACGATGTTTTTAGCAAAGAAAGAAATGCGTTATGCCAAACTGCGTTACAGCTTGATTATCGGAATTATGCTACTGGTTTCTTACGTGGTGTTCTTGTTATCAGGTTTGGCTTCGGGATTGGCCCACGAATTTGAACAGGCCATTACTGATTGGAACGGCGAGACTGTAATTTTGGCGGAAGATGCCAATAAAAGTTTGAATGCCTCGCAATTGACTCGTGGCGATGTCAGTCGGGTTACAGCTGGCGACAAAGCTGCCATCGGTGTTTTTAATGGGGCAGTGAAAAAAGATGACGGCAGTAACACTAAAAATGATGTAACTGTTTTTGGAACAGAAAAGGATGCTTTCTTGCTGCCAAAAGTTACAGAGGGTAAAAATTTCGCCGCCAAAAATGAAATTATCATCTCTCAAAATTTGGCGGATGAAGGCTACAAAGTCGGTGATAAGGTAACGATCGGCAAGTACGACGAAAAGCTGACCATTGTGGGTATCTTCCCAGTAACCTACTATTTGGTTTCACCGGTAGTTTATACGTCTTTGGATACCTTCACGAATCTGAAGTACGGCAGCCAGCCTTTCTCTGATGACGACAGCAAACCAATCAACGCCATCGTTGTTAAACAGGCGAAAGCTGTTCTTGATAATAGCGATAAAAATGCTGAAGATCTGCAGGCGATTAAAACTGCCGATTTCATCGAAGCTTTGCCGGGATACTCAGCTCAGAATCTGACATTGAACGGTATGATCTACTTCCTGTTTGTGATTGTAGCCGCAGTAGTAGGGATTTTCATGTATGTCATCACGATGCAAAAGGCGCCAATCTTCGGTGTTATGAAAGCACAGGGAATCTCCAATGGCTTCATTGCGAAATCCATTGTCGCCCAATCCTTTATGGTGGGGATTATGGGGGTAGCCGCTGCTGCGATTTTGGCCTTTTTGACCAGTCTGATCTTACCGGCAGCGATGCCATTTCAAGTGTTGCCGCTCCAATGGTTGGTTTATAGCCTGATCTTGTTGGCGGTGGCAGTTCTGGGAGGCGTCTTCTCTATTCGAACAGTCACTAAAGTCGATCCAATCACAGCAATCGGAGGGTGAGTATTATGACAAACGCATTGGATATGCAACAAATCAAAAAAGTTTTCGGCTCCGGCCATACCGAAGTCACAGCACTGAAAGGCATTGATTTTGCAGTGGCCCCAGGAGAATTCGTTTCTATTATTGGGCCCTCGGGTTCCGGTAAAAGTACCTTCTTAACCATCGCAGGCGGGCTGCAAAACCCAACTTCAGGCAAAATCTTGATCAACGGACACGATTTCACCAACCTGTCGGAAAAAGAACGCAGCAAATTGCGCTTTAAAGAAATTGGCTTTATCCTGCAAAGTTCAAATTTGATTCCGTACTTGAAAATCAAAGAGCAGTTTTACCTGGTAGATAAAGTGAAAAAAACACCTTTGAATAAGGAACGAGTCACTGAACTTTTGACGTCGCTGGATATTTTAGACCTTAAAGATAAATACCCACGAGATCTTTCCGGTGGCGAACGGCAACGAGTGGCGATTGGTCGGGCATTGTACAATGATCCCAGTCTGATTCTGGCGGATGAACCGACAGCCGCTTTAGATACGGACCATGCCTATGATGTGGTGAAATTGTTGGTGAAAGAAGCCCATGAAAAGCAAAAAGCCACCATCATGGTCACTCACGATCCTCGTATGACCCAATGGAGTGACCGAATCTTGCGTATGGAAGACGGATTACTTGTACCAGAGAAAACAGCGGCAACTGAATAAAGAAAAAGCAAGCTCAAATAGCTATGCTTCGTGGTGCAAAGGCTGGTAAAACAGTCTTTGCACTTTTTATTTTGAATCGCAAGAGAATGGTTGTACATGTATATTATCAGTGGATTTACGAATAAAGTTTGCTGTTTGTTGCTATATAATGTATATTAATACATATAATAAAGGAGTGTGAATAGAGATGAGCCATCTATTTCCGAATTATGCCCGCAAGCCTTTTGAAATTGTCAAAGGCACAGGATTGACAGTCGAAGATCAAAGCGGTAAAGCGTATCTTGATTTCACCAGTGGAATCGGGGTGGTGAACTTGGGACATCATTATCCGGCAGTTGAAACCGCATTGGCCCAACAGGCAGCACAGTTGTGGCACATGCCCAATCTCTACGAAAACCACCTGCAAGAAGAAGTAGCTGCCGATTTAGCTGGTGAGATGGATTATGTCGGTTATTTTTGTAATAGTGGTGCCGAGGCTAACGAAGCGGCGATCAAGTTGGCCCGAAAATACACCGGAAAAAGTAAAATCGTCACCTTCCAGCAATCGTTTCATGGACGGACCTATGGCGCGATGTCTGCAACTGGTCAAGACAGCATCCATGCTGGTTTCCAGCCTTTGGTTCCTGATTTTCATTATGGAATTTACAATGACCAGACCAGCATCGATACGCTGATTGATCCGCAAACAGCAGCGGTTTTGGTGGAGTTGATTCAAGGAGAAGGGGGGGTTGTCCCCGCTGAAAAAAAATGGCTCCACGCACTGGCAAAAAAATGCAGCGAAACCGGCGCGCTCCTGATGGTTGATGAAGTGCAAACGGGAATGGGGCGGACGGGGACGCTCTTTGCCTTTCAACAGTTCGACATTCAGCCAGACATCTTTACTTTGGCTAAGGGACTGGGCAACGGTATTCCGGTGGGAGCAATGCTGGGCAAGCAAAAATTAGCTCAAGCTTTCGGAGCTGGGACTCACGGATCGACGTTTGGTGGCAATAAGTTGGCGATGGCTGCTGCCAAAGCAGTAATCACCACGATGAAAGCACCGGGCTTTTTTGAGACGGTCAATGAACGAAGCGAAGAACTGTTTGCCGGGCTTGCGGCGATCACCTCCGATAAGATTGTTGCAGTGCGGGGGCTGGGATTGATGGTGGGAATTCAGCTGATTTCCCCGGAAGTGCTCACAGAAGTCAGCGCCGCACTGGAAGCAAAAGGTCTGCTAACCTTGCGAGCCGGACAAAATGTGTTGCGACTTCTGCCGGCATTAACGGTTAGTCAAGTTGAGATCCAGCAAGCATTGCACTTGTTGCGGGAAGTATTGGAAAATGAGTGACTAAAACAAACTAGCGCGTCTTTTATCTGTTTGATTGGTAATCTTGCAGAAAAAAGGCGCGCTTTATTGATGTTTTGAAGAGATAACTGTGAAAATTAAGCTTGCGCGCTGGGAGTCTTTAGACCGTATTCGCAGGCAGGAAACGGAGGCTGGACAAGGGGGTTCCAACCAAATTCTGATTTTTATACATTTATTCAGCTGAATTTAGCATAAACCATTCATAAAATGCGATAAAAATAATAATTAATCATTGACAGAAAAATCAGCAAGTCTTATAATTTGAAGTAATTCAAAGAAAGCAGGTAGTGATCATGAAAGCGGCAATCGTTGGTGTAACAGGATATACCGGAATAGAATTACTGCGGATCATCCAAGGACACCCCTCGTTGTCTATCGGGACACTCCATGGTTCTTCATTGCATAAACATACAATTGAAACGGAATATCCGCACTTAGGGCATTTACTTACGATGCCAATCCTGCCCTTTGATTCGGAGCTCATCATGAAGGAAAATGATTTGGTTTTCTTTGCTACACCGGCGGGAGTTTGTAAGGAGTTGGGCCAGGTATTTGTCGAGCGGGGGTTTCCGGTCATCGACTTGTCAGGGGATCTGCGGTTGAAAGAGGCTTCACTTTATGAAGCGTGGTATCAAAAAGAGGCCGCTCCCCAAGCAATGTTGGACCAAGCGACTTATGCATTGCCGGAATTCATGGCCAACAAAGCCTCGAATCTGATTTCAAATCCCGGCTGTTATGCGACGGCTGCGCTACTGACTATTGCACCACTGGTCATCCATAAGTTGGTGGATCCGACGACGTTCATTCTGGAAGGAAAATCGGGCCTGTCTGGTGCCGGCAAGAATCTGAGTGAAAGCAGTCATTTTGTCAATGTGGCTGAGAATATGAGTATGTACAAATTGAATCGACACCAGCATATTCCTGAAATCTTGCAGCAGCTGCAAATTTGGGATGAGACAATTAAGAATATTCATTTCACCACCAGCTTGATTCCGGTGAAACGAGGCATTTTTATGAGTGCTTACGCCAAAGTCTTTTCTGGAGTGACGGAAGTTGATCTGCTGACGGCTTATCAAAAAACTTATGCTCAGCAACCCTTTGTTCGTATCCAGCCCCGAGGAACTCTGCCACAACTGCGGCAAGTAACCGGTACGAATTTCTGTGATATCGGATTGGGCTTAAATGAAGGCACAGGCATCGTGACACTGGTAGGAGTCATCGATAATTTGATGAAAGGAGCCAGCGGGCAAGCAGTTCAAAATTACAATCGCTGGGCGGGTATTGAGGAAACAGCCGGACTTCAGTCAGTGCCGATTTATCCGTAAAGTAACCTGCATTATAAACAGCCGATGAACTTTCGGCAATTCTAGAAGGAGGTGTTCGCCAATGCAAAAAATCAACGGGACTATCGCAGCACCTAAAGGATTTTACGCTGACGGCAGCCACTGTGGTTTGAAAAAGAAGAAAAAAGATATCGGCTGGCTGTATTCCGAAGTGCCGGCGCAGGCTGCCGGTGTCTTCACCACCAATCAAATCAAAGCTGCGCCTGTCTATTATACGAAAGCGGCTTTATCTGACGGTCAGTTGCAGGCGATTATTGTCAACTCCGGCAATGCCAATGCTTGCACCGGCCCCCAGGGGATGAAAGACGCCAAAGCGATGACTGAGCTTGCGG
This sequence comes from Enterococcus infantis, assembly GCF_049166715.1. Classification (NCBI taxonomy): domain Bacteria; kingdom Bacillati; phylum Bacillota; class Bacilli; order Lactobacillales; family Enterococcaceae; genus Enterococcus; species Enterococcus infantis. Next base: position 314,647 of record NZ_JBMHFB010000003.1, read on the forward strand.
CTGAGGCTTTGGGAATTGATGCATCATTGGTGGCGGTGGCCTCTACCGGAATTATCGGACAAGCGCTACCGATGGAAACCGTGACGACAGGCATTAATCAGTTGCAAAAAGCTGGTGATGCCCAAAGCTTCCAACAAGCGATTTTGACCACGGATACCTGTGAAAAAGTCAGTGTTTATCAAGGAGAAATCGCTGGTAAAACAGTGACGGTAGCTGGTTGCAGCAAAGGTTCGGGCATGATCCATCCCAATATGGCCACGATGCTGGGTTTTATTACCACCGATGCTCAGATTACAGCAACGGTTTTGCAGCAGCTGTTAGCAGAATTGACAGAGACCACGTTTAACCAAATTACAGTGGACGGAGATACCTCCACCAATGACATGGTATTAGTATTAGCGAATGGACTGGCAGAAAATCCACCGTTGGCAGCAGCTACGCCAGCATATGACCAGTTCAAAGCAATGTTGGCGGCAGTTATGACAGATTTGGCCAAAGCAATCGCTAAAGATGGTGAGGGGGCGACGAAACTGATTCAGGTGACCACTAGCGGTGCCAAAGACAGCCTAAACGCACGGATGATTAGTAAGAGTGTGGTGGGTTCACCATTAGTGAAAACAGCTATCTTTGGCAAAGATCCCAACTGGGGGCGGATTCTTTGTGCGATAGGTTATAGCAATGCACAGATGGAGCTGTCGGGATTGTCCATCAAAATCGGTGAAACAATCGTTTATGACCAGGGGATGCCACAAGCCTTCGATGAAAAGTTGATGGCAGAAACGCTGGCACGCCCGGAGATTTTTATTGCTGTAGGACTGAAAGACGGCAGCGGCGCCGGTACCGCATGGGGATGTGATCTGACTTACGACTACGTCAAAATCAATGCGTTGTATCACACGTAATGACAAGCAGTTGTGGTTCAGCTGGTTGAAGTGGAAGTTGAAAGAAAAGGGGTAATACTATGGGGACCATCGTGGTGAAAATGGGCGGCGTCGCCTCTGATAATCTGGATCAGGCGTTTTTCGATCAGATCGAAGCCTGGCAGCGGCAGGGAAAAAAAGTCGTCATCGTTCACGGCGGCGGTTACTATATTTCTGAAATGATGAATCGCCTCGGCCAAGAAGTCGTAATCAAAAATGGTCTGCGGGTCACTGACGCAGAAACATTGGAAATCACGCGAATGGTGCTCTTGGGGCAGGTACAGCCGCTAGTCACTACGAAATTTTTGGCGGAAGGCTTTCATGCATTGGGCTTAAGTGCTGGCAGCGATCAGTTGATTTTGGGGGAACTGATCAATGAGGAAGAGTTAGGCTATGTGGGAAAAGTCACCGAGGTAAATCAGGAATTGTTGGATGTTTTGTTGGCCAAAAACCATATCCCAGTGATTGCACCATTAGGCATCACGGCTTGCGGTCAGTGGCTGAATATCAATGCCGATGAAGTTGCTTGCAAAGTGGCGGCGGCATTGCAAGCAGAAGAGCTGTATTTATTAACTGACGTACCTGGCATAAAAAAACAAGGTACCTGGTTGGACAAGGTACCGATAGCTGAAGTTGATCAGCTGGTGGCAGAAAAAGTCGTCACTGGCGGCATGCTACCAAAGCTCAACAGTGCCAAAAGCGCATTGCTAAGTGGCGTTCGCTCAGTCTTTATCAACAACACCATCAACAGCTGCGGGACACAGCTGTTTGTGGAGGAATGCTTGAAAGCGTAGGATCAAGGGGAATATTGAGGACTGCTATGGAAAATTTATCAGTTGAAGAGACAGCCATCGGGGGATGCTGTCTCTTATTTGCGTTATAAATCACTATAATAAAAAGCTGCTTGCCGGTGATGTGAGTAGACTCTTCGATAGCACTTCTACTAAAAAGAACTCAACCGGCAACTTACACTGGCGGCAGTAGTGGGCTTAAAAAGATTAACAAATTCTAAAATAAAAAGGTAAGGTACTTGATTAATTGTTCAGGTACCTGTATTATTATCTAAGTAAGGTACCTTAGTAACGTTGCAGGAAAACTGGGAAGTTGATTTATGAGCATAGTTTGCTACCAACTCACCAGCTTACCGTCACAGCTTTGCGGGTAAACCCGCGACACTTATGGAGATGAATAGTATGGAAAACCAATTATTTGAAGAATTTATGTCGTTTGAAAACCTTTTGCGCCGCTACCTGGTTTGGCAGCGGAAAGATCGTGGCAATCGGGGGACACCTCATCGCGGCCAAGGAAGAGTTTTGGCATTGTTGAAGATTCAACCGGAAATCACACAAAAAGAACTCACCTATCTGTTGGATATGCGGCCACAGTCTTTGGGAGAGCTTCTCACCAAGCTGGAAAAAAATGAATTCATTACTCGTGAACCAGACGAAAACGATCGCCGGGTGATGGTGGTGAAATTGACAGAAACAGGTAAGGCAGAAGCAGAACGGCTGTCGCAGGAAAGTCCGACGACGATTTTTGATCAGTTGACTGAAGACGAACAAGCTCAGTTTATGGCGATTTTGGCTAAACTGTCGCAAGCAATGCAAGAAGAGCTGCCGGAAGAAGCACTGCAAGGCGGTTTTGATCAGGATACTCGCCGCAAGATGATGGAAGAATTCAAGCGCGGTGGAATCGGCGGTGGTCGCGGAACGCGCCACAACGGATTCCCAGGGCTTGGCGGTAGAGAGGGCCACCCTTTCCACGGCAATCACAACAACTATGGCTTTGATCCCAGAAACGGTGATGGCTTCCCACAGAAAAATTTCTGATACCTGTTCGTTAAAAGAAAACGAGGTGGCGCAAATGATCGCATTGATTTTTTGGCTGTTGTCCCTGAAAAAGGCACCGGCTGCGCAAGAAAGAGATCTTGAAACTAGTGACTTACAGCCGTCTTCTTAAATAGAAGGCGGTTTTTTTATTTGTGCCAGGACGGCAGCCAGGTTGTCAGAACGGTTCGGTTGTGGGCGATTCGCATAGCAGTTGTTGTACTTTTCCTAAATTTGAAGCCGGTCAAGTTGAAAAAAATGCCGTCAGACTGTATGATTTAGCAATGAATAACAGGCGCGAGGGCCGTATGAACTGAATATACGGCTAGAGTCGACAAAAAAGGAGCAGAATAAACAGATGACAGATTATTTAGTAAAAGCCTTGGCTTACGACGGCGTGGTTCGAGCCTATGGTGTACGAGCGACGGCAACCGTTGCTGAAGCCCAAAGACGCCATGATACTTGGAATACCGCCTCCGCTGCTCTAGGTCGAGCCCTGGTCGGTGGCCTGCTTTTAGGAGCAACGGTGAAAGGTGACGACAAATTAACCATCAAGATTCAAGGGGACGGACCGGCTGGAGCTATTGTTGTAGATGCCAATGGACACGGGGATGTTAAAGGCTACATGCAAAATCCTCATATCAGTTTGCCATTGAATGAACAAGGTAAATTAGATGTCAGAGGAGCAGTCGGAACACAAGGCATGTTCACGGTCATCAAAGATTTGGGCTTGAAGGAACCATTTTCTGGTCAGACGCCGATTGTCTCTGGCGAGCTTGGGGAAGATTTTACCTATTATCTGGCGATCAGTGAACAGATTCCTTCTGCTGTCGGCTTGAGCGTGTTGGTGGATACAGATGATAGCATCAAGATTGCTGGTGGCTTTATGCTGCAAATCATGCCGGGTGCCGACGAAACGATTATCGATCAAATCGAGGCTAATTTGGCAGCCACACCACAGATTTCAACGTTATTAGAAGCTGGTAAAACACCGGAAGAAATTTTGGCAAGCTTGCTGCCGGATACCGAGTTGACAATCCTGGAAACGATGACCGTGCAATTCAAGTGTGACTGCTCCAAAGAAAAATTTGCCGCAGCCATCATTTCCCTGGGGGCAGATGAGATTCAGGCAATGATGGATGAAGACCACGGAGCTGAGGCCGTTTGTACCTTCTGCGGTGAAAAATACGAGTATTCCGAAGCCGATTTGGCTGAATTGAAACAGGAGGCATTGGCAAATGAGTAATCAAAGTTGGCGGATAGGCAACGTTGAGATTCCCAATCGGGTAGTAGTTGCTCCGATGGCGGGTATTACAAACGCTGCTTTTCGAGTGACAGTTAAAGAATTTGGGGCTGGGTTGGTAGTCTGTGAGATGATCAGTGACCAGGGGATTCATTTTCGTAATAAAAAGACGCTGGAGATGCTGTACATTGATGAGCGGGAACATCCATTGAGTGTTCAAATTTTTGGTGGCACCAAAGAAAGCCTGGTGGAGGCGGCACTGTTTGTCCAAAATAACACCAAGGCTGACATCATTGACATCAACATGGGCTGTCCGGTACCTAAAGTCATCAAAGCGGATGCCGGTTCTAAATGGTTGTTAGACCCTAATAAAATTTATGAAATGGTTAAAGCCGTTTCCTCTGAAATCGACATCCCGGTCACAGTAAAAATGCGTATTGGTTGGGATTCTGATCATATTTTTGCAGTAGAAAATGCGCTGGCTGCGGAATCTGCCGGCGCCAGTGCAATTGCCATGCACGGCCGTACGCGGGCTCAGATGTATGAAGGAAAAGCCGATTGGCATGTGTTGAAAGAAGTCAAACAGCACTTAACGATTCCTTTTATGGGTAACGGCGATGTACGGACCCCGGAAGATGCCAAACGCATGCTGGATGAAGTAGGAGCTGATGGCGTGATGATCGGTCGGGCAGCTTTGGGTAATCCTTGGATTATTCATCGTACCCAACACTATCTGGAGACTGGCGAATTGATTGGGGATCCAACACCTACAGAAAAGATTGCCACGGCAAAAGTCCATCTGCAACGGTTAGTGGATCTGAAGGGTGAACTGATTGCTGCTCGAGAATTTCGGCAACATGCTTCCTACTATTTAAAGGGCATTCCGAAAGCTGCCAAAGTCAAAGTCGCAATCAACGCAGCAGAAGACCAAGAAACTGTTGTAGGTCTATTGGATGAGTTTGCGCTTCAGGCAGAAGAAAACCTGTTGGCTAAAGCGCGGGCTTAAGGCGGCTGCTTGCAAGTCAACGTTCTGATATTAATAGAAGCAAAAGCAAGCTGGAAAAGGAATTTCAGCTTGCTTTTTTGTAGGAATCTTGGCATTATAGGTAAGAATGAAACCGCGTCAGCATACGTTTGCTGCCGGTGACAGCCACCGACAGCCGGTCGCGCCTGCTTGGCAAAATCGGGTAAGCGGCTATTGAAAAGGAAATGATTACCAATTGTCGAAGAACCTGTCGAACAGCAAATATGCTGCTGTATTTCAAGGCAAGGCTCCCGCAATATCGGCGGCGAGCACTCCAATCACCTACTATATCAAGGAGGAAATCACGTGTCTGAAGAACAAAACCAGCCCAAACAAGAAGAATTAAACGATCAAATGTTGGTTCGTCGGGAGAAGATGGAAAAGCTGCGGGAAGAAGGGATCGATCCTTTCGGTAAACGGTTCGAGCGGACGGTGGATTCCCATGAGCTCCATGCGAAATATGATGACCTGACCAAAGAAGAAGTCAGTGAACTCGGCCTGAGTGCAGCAGTTGCTGGCCGTATGATGACAAAACGCGGCAAAGGAAAGGTTGGCTTTGCTCATTTGCAAGATCGCGAAGGCCAAATCCAAATCTATGTCCGAAAAGATGAAGTCGGCGAAGAAAACTATGAAATTTTCAAAAAAGCGGACTTGGGTGATTTCCTTGGTGTTGAAGGGGAAATCATGAAAACCGACATGGGAGAAGTCTCCATCAAAGCTAAAAAAGTCACTATGCTTTCAAAAGCGCTGCGTCCATTGCCGGATAAATACCATGGCCTCAGCAATATCGAACAGCGTTACCGTCAACGTTATCTGGATCTCATCAGCAATAAAGACAGTTTCGACCGCTTTGTAAAACGCAGCCGGATTGTTTCCAGTATTCGTAACTACTTGGATGGTCATGGCTATCTAGAAGTGGAAACGCCAGTCCTGCATAACCAGGCAGGTGGTGCGTCAGCGCGGCCTTTTACTACCCATCACAATGCTTTAGATATGGAACTATATCTGCGAATCGCACTGGAACTGCACCTGAAACGGTTGATTGTTGGCGGGATGGAGAAAGTCTACGAAATCAGTCGTGTTTTCCGTAATGAAGGGATCGATACGACCCACAACCCGGAATTTACTATGTTGGAAGTCTATACAGCCTATACAGATTATCTGGATGTCATGGATTTGACAGAAGGTATCATTCGCAACGCAGCCATCGCAGCCAATGGGACGGCAGCTATCGATTACGATGGGCAAACTATCGATTTAGGTGCAGATTTTGCTCGTCTTCATATGGTAGACGGAATCAAAAACGTAACCGGTGTCGATTTTTGGCAGCCGATGACAGTGGAAGAAGCCCGTGTATTGGCAAAAGAACACCATGTTGAAATCAATGACTCCATGCAGGTGGGGCAGATTATCAACGAATTTTTTGAAACCTTTGTAGAAGATACACTGGTTAATCCGACGTTTGTCTATGGTCACCCAGTAGAAGTCTCGCCATTAGCTAAGAAAAATCCAGAAGATCCTCGTTTCACTGATCGCTTTGAATTATTTATTATTGGGAAAGAGTTTGCCAACGCCTTTACTGAACTGAATGATCCAATTGATCAACGGGAACGTTTTGAAGAGCAGGAACGTCAACGGGATGCCGGTGATGATGAAGCCCATGGTGTCGATGAAGATTTCTTAGAAGCGTTGGAATACGGGATGCCGCCAACAGGGGGACTAGGGATCGGGATCGATCGTTTGGTGATGCTGCTGACGGATGCCCAATCTATTCGTGATGTCTTGCTGTTTCCAACCATGCGTTAAACACAAAAATACACGAAAAACTGTCGGGCAGATAAAGAGCCCGGCAGTTTTTTATATTATGGAAAGAAAGCCCCAAGCAGAACATCTGATTTCGATAGGCTGAACCGCCGTATTTGCTCTTGAAAAGGGTTTAAAAACGAATGTTAAAACTACTGTTGCAATCCTTTATTCGTTAATGAAAAAATCACAAAAAAATTACAGAAAACCGTTGACCAGAGCGTGTTCTGTTGGTATATTATTACTTGTCCGTTAGCGAACGAGACAAGATGAAAAACAGTTGAAAAAAACATTTAAAAAAATGTTGACAACTGAACGTCAACTTGGTAAACTAACGAAGTTGCTGTTACAGCAAGGTTTCGAGCTCCTGAGTGAGTAAGAAATCACAAAAAAACTTTTATAAAATAGTTGACAACGAAAAAGCTGTCTGGTATGATTTAAAAGTTGCTGAAACAATTAGCGACAACAACTTAGACCTTTGAAAACTGAACAACAAGCAAACGAACCAATGTTTAGGGCATCTCAATTTCGATTGAGAGAACAAAACATTGCAAGCAAAAGCTAGCAAACAATTAATGAGCTTAAATGGTCTTCGGATCATTTCAAACACTTTTTATGAGAGTTTGATCCTGGCTCAGGA